>JBDONA010000454.1:0-15130 GCA_039831575.1 Fuerstiella sp.
ATAGACAGCAATCGTCTTGCCAGCGTTGGTTCCGTCAATCCTCGTCACAACCAGGTTTCGCAGCGTCAGCACGGCTACGCAGGGAACTCCCTGAACACTGATTGGCACTGGACCTCCGGTGTGCCCGGCTTCGTCCCGGTTCTCCGATATCCATATCTCACGACCGGTGCGTTTGTCAAAGGCCACAACGTTGCCCGTCTTTCCACCGACTTCCACAATCAACTGATCGCCGATCACCAGTGGAGAACTCATGTAGCCGTAATCACGCTGAGTCCTCTTACGTACGGCAACTTCGGGACGCCGTTCTGCTTTGTAGCGATCGTAAACGTTTAGAGACCACGAAGAACGACCTTCTTTTCGCGTGTCCCATGCATTCAGGTCACCATCAACACCGAGCGTGAATAACAAACCCGTTTCTGAGTCATAGTCCGGAGTCGAACACGCACCTGAGTACAGCCTCTGGTCGCCGATTGCGAAGCGGCCATAACGTGGCGACTGATACGACTGTTGCCACAGCTCTTTGCCGGTATCGCTGTCCAGACAGAAGACCGTGTCACGGTTATTTGACCAGCCAGTCAGAAAGACCTGCTTGCCGACGACAACAGCCGACGAACTGCCCTCGCCAACGGCCACTTCCCAAACCTGGCCGTTCAGCCACGACTGACCATTCCAGCCGGACGGTTCTGACGAAATGTCGTTCCGTCCGGGACCTCGCCAGTGTGGCCAATCGGCGCTTTCGCCTGGCAATGCTGCCGACAGAAAAAACGACAATATGGAAAAGCAAATCGTACGGTTCATAAACCAGCTCTTGTCTTCTGGCAGGGCGACGAGGGACAGAGAGGAATCCGGGGATATGTCGCGGTTACGCCGTTTCAAGAACTCGCAGTTCAGATGATTCGACGAAGTCCTTCACTTTCGGTCGATAGGCTTCCATATGAGGTGCCACCAGATGGGCCTTCAACGCGTCCAGCGACTCCCATTTTTCGACAATCGTTACCCGGTTCTCATCGACGTGCTGATTTCCGAGATCCGTGGCTGCATCAATCGTCGGACCGTATTCAATGCAGCCTGCTTCCTGCCGAACCTCGGACACTATTCTGTGGAATTCTGCCAGGAAGTCGTTTCGGTGACCGGAAGTGCATGTAACCGTGGCAATAACCGTAACCATGATCCGTATTTCTGTTGCGTTGACCAGTGAAGAGTGTGAATGCGGCAGGCTAGCTGTTCGCCGTCAACGTCGCCACCGAGTCGAAACGGACGACCTGTCACAGGGTGCATCCGATCGTTGGAGGGACCACGCCGCCCTGAATTTGCTCCTCTCCCCCGCGTTGTTCGTTGTCCTGCGAATCGATCTGCGAGCGGGGGAGAGGCTGGGTGAGGGGGCAAAGGAATGCCCGTCGGCTTCCCGTTCAACACCCTCCAACCAACGGATTCAGCCACCTTCACCATTGCAAAACCACAACGGCTACTGCACCATCAAAAAGGCGCCCTGGCCGACCTCGGCAATCTTCTGCATCACTGGCACAGCCGCATCTTCACCGACGCAGATTGTGTGTACGCAGGTCCCACGGCTGCGATATTTTTTTACAATTCGCAGCGTCTCTTCCGGAATGTCGCCATCGGTCAGAAAAAAGACGATATCAGGCTTCAGGTCCAGGGCCATGCGCAGGGCACGCTGAGGCTCAGTCTCTTCCCGCGGTTGCACGGTAAACGCCCAGCCCAGCACGCGATCCTTGTTCCGTCGATCGGCGGTTATCAAACGCTTTTCGATTTTCGGCCACATCATGGCATAGGTGTGTTTATTGAAGAACACGACGAAGAATCGGTGATGCTCTTCCAGAGAATTCACCGATTCTTTCAGTTCTTCCAACACCCGCCGCATCCGATTTCCGGACATGCTGCCGGAAGCATCAACGACGTAAGCAAATGACTTTCCATCGCACACACCGTTGAAAATTCCAGAGCCAACGCCGCCACTGCCCCTCCCATTGCCACCAGCCAGCGCCCCGACTCCGTCGGGAAGTGATCCATCGGAAACCGGGAATCTCACATGGTGATTCGGCGTGATTCGTGCGATTTCCATCGCCGGTTGCAAACGGTCTCGCTTTGACTCTGCACCGCCCAGGTCGAACACTGGAAAGATTGACATATCGTCCTGTTGAGGGAGGTGCTGTGTGCCGTCTAACAGCAGTCCTTCGTAGTTTACGACGTGAAAGTAAAGCAGCCCGAGAATCACCAACAGCCCACCGTTGACGAGCAGCGAAACCAATATCGCCAACAGCATTCGGACGACGGCATTCCTGTGTCGCGTCGGTCCATCCATTGGCTCCTCAATCACGCATGAAGCAGCTGACTGTGTACCCTTGTCTGACAGCAACGACGTCAGCGGCAGCAGGAATCTATCGCCGCACTGAATGCATTCCGCCACAACATCACTCACGACTGTCTTCGCAGTGACCGCCGTTGCACATTCGGGACACAGAGAAAGAGATGGGGTTGGCATCTTGACAGCCAGGCAACAGGAGGACCGGTTCGGTGTCGGCTTCCCGCCAACAGACGAAGGCGAGCATGGAGAAAAATGTTTCCCGGATAATAAAACGGCAATGTCGACCCAATCACGTGGTCGGCCAGCACCAGGAACTGGACGGTCACCATTGTTTCAGCTTCGGACAGGACGTCCACTTTAATCTGATGTCTGTGACTTACAATGTCGTCATTCCGCCGTTGTGATCGTCAATGTCCGGCACAATAGTAACAGGAATGCGGGCAATTCCTCGGACACTCACCGTCATTTGCCTGCCCGCCAGGGATGTGTCATTCTTATCATCATGGACATGAGTCAACTAATGACGACTTCGTTGCGTGTTGCTCGGCGGTTGCTGCGCGGCGGGACGTGGCTGGCCGGATTGCTGCTGTTTGCCTGGGCAGTCGGAGCGATCTGCTACTTTGAGTTCTTTCCATTGGCCGTGTCCGGTCCGCTCGCCCTGGCCTACCTTACAGCGGTGACCGTGTTTTTGTTTCGCTGGCCGGATCGACAAAAATGGATTCGCGCGACGGCCGCGTCCATTGTCGCAATCTATCTTCTTACGCTGCTGCAACGGCCGTCCAATAAACGTGACTGGGCCGATGACAACGCTCAGCTGGCTGTTGTGCAAATCAGCGGTGACGACGTACAGATTGAAGGGTTTCGACATTCCGTCTATCGCACAGAAACAGATGTCGACGTCAACTTTGGCCGACTTGACTTCCAGCTGAGCCGATTGGAAAAGGTGTGGTTTGTGGTGCAACGATTTACCGTCCTTGAAGGCATCGCGCACAATTTCCTGACCTTTCAGTTTCAGTCAGATACGGGGCCCCGTTATTTCAGCGTGTCGATCGAAATTCGACGTGAACATGATGAGTCGTTTTCGGCAGTCAAGGGACTCTATCGTCGGTACGAGTTGATCGATATCGTGGCAGATGAACGCGACGAAATTGGATCGCTCACGGTGATGCGACCAACGGATCGTGTTTTCATGTTTCCCTGCAATGCGTCACCGAAACAGGTTCAGAGCCTGTTCGTCGATATCGCCCAAAGGATTCAACAGCTCAGTGTGAAACCCGAGTTTTATCATTCGCTGTTGAACAACTGCACGAACAGCATTGTCAGGCACACCTACACTCTGACGCCAAAACCCATCAACCGTCTCGATCCGCGAATCGTATTGCCTGGCTTTGCAGACCGCTTTGCCTTTTCGAACGATCTGTTATCAAGTTCGCCCGACCAGACGTTCGGCGAACTTCAGAAACAATGCCGCATCGATCAGATTGCCCGCCGCACGGGCATATCGGAAAGTTTTTCGAAGGACATCCGCCCGCCAGTTGAGTCGTTTTAGAAACCGCAGAGATACACAGAGATCGTGACGTCATTTCCTCTGTGCTTCTCCGTGCCTCTGTGGTCACCTGCGTTCAGCCTTTGACGAGCCACCTGCTGAAAGAGTGTGGCACTGCGCATGAAGAAGCCCGGCATTCTATCAATGCCGGGCTTCTGAATGACTCAGGCCGATGGTTGCCTTAGCCCTTTGCATCTGCAAAGCGCTTGGCGACTTCGTCCCAGTTGACGACGTTCCAGAACGCCGCGACGTAATCCGGTCGCCGGTTCTGATAGTTCAGGTAGTAGGCATGTTCCCAGACGTCCAGGCCCAGGATCGGCGTGCGGCCATCGGACAGAGGAGTGTCCTGATTAGGAGTACTTTCAACAACAACGCTGCCATCAGCATTCACAGAAAGCCATGCCCAGCCGCTGCCAAATCGGGTGGCCGCGGCGTTCGCGAATGCTTCTTTGAATGCGTCAAAACTGCCACAGGCAGCATTGATTGCGTCGGCCAGTTCACCCGCAGGCTCGCCGCCACCATCGGCGGAAAGTACTGTCCAGAACAGGGAATGATTGGCGTGTCCACCGCCATTGTTTCGCACTGCTCCCTTGATGTTGTCGGGCAGACTGTTCAGCTCTTTCATCAGTTCGATGATGCACTTGTCCGCGTACTCCGTGCCTTCCAAAGCTGCGTTCACCTTGTTGATGTACGCTTGGTGATGCTTACCATGATGGATTTCCATCGTGCGAGCATCAACATGCGGTTCCAGTGCGTCGTGGGCATAGGGAAGATCGGGAAGTGAGTAAGCCACTTTTGTGCAACTCCTGTACTCAGGTTGTCTAAAAACAGCTGACTCAATTGTTGTCAGCAGGGTTCGTTCCGTTCTGATCGGCTCATGACGTTGGCTGCGGCCACACAATTGGGGCCCGAATGCCGGACAGGTCGCCAAACGTCGACCGCATTCTATAACTCTGCAGCAGATTTACTACGCCATCAGAGGAATACTTGTAAGGCATCATCGCGTCAGTGCGTCCAATCCGTCGATCAGGGAAAAGTCCACCGGCAGAACCACCATGAACAGCCCGTGCCAGCGGGTTGAACGGAAGTATGGCCCTGCTGACCGAGACCCGTCTGGCCGGCGATTGCGAGCACAGCAACCTGCTCGAAAACCCACAGTTTTGTAAGTGAGGATCGGATTACTCTCATTGAATCCAAATTGACTCGCCTTACATTTCCCTTAGAATACCGCCATGAATGACCGCATCCTGACCGCTTTACCGGTGTACAACGAAGCCTCACACGTCCGCAAGGTGCTGGACCAGGTCCTGCAGCACGCCGACGACATTCTGGTGGTGAACGACGGATCGACGGACAACACGGAAGCAACGTTGGCTGACTTTAGTGAATTGATCAACGTTGAAAACCACAGCGTTAATCGAGGCTATGGTGCGGCCCTGAAAACAGCATTCGACTACGCTGTCCGTTACGGCTACGACGTCCTGGTCACGATCGATTGCGACGGACAGCATCAGCCACGTCTGATCAAAGACATCGCGGCTCAGATTGATAATCCGGAAAACCCCGTGAATCTGGTTTCCGGAAGTCGATACCTGAAGAGTTTCGATATCAATAGCGTAGCGCCGGAAGATCGTCGTCGCATCAACATGAAAATCACCAAATGCCTTAATGAACAGCTTGGCTTTGACATCACGGACGCGTTCTGTGGGTTCAAAGCGTACCGTGTGTCGTCATTGCCGGATCTGGATATCACCGACAACGGTTACGCCATGCCGCTTCAGTTGTGGGTTCAGGCGGCTGACCTGGACTGGAACATCAGCGAATATCCCATTCCACTGGTATATCTCGACGAGGAACGATCCTTCGGAGGGTCGCTCGACGATGCCGACGTTCGGCTGACTCATTATCGCGGCGTGCTGAATACAGAACTAAGCCGTCGCGGAATGAATCAACGCTTCACAGCCGACTGCGGACAGGGCGGTGCCGACCGCCAGCAGAGGCGGGCTGCCGCCCGGGAATGATTCGACTGAGTCACTCTGAAAAAACGCGGGGCAATGCCCATACGGTTAAACGGATTACCTACCGACCGGCTGCCACGATGATCGCGAGGTTTTCCATGTGCTCGCGGTATTGCTGATCCAGCACGGCAAACTTAACGCCCGTCATTTTCTCAAGCGAAGGATCTTCGGTCACTCGTTTCAGATCCGGTCGATAAGCCGCCGCCAGCAACTTGACAAAGGCATCGCGGTAAGCACCGTTGTCGTAGTGCAGCAGAAAATGAGCGACACCCGACCCCTGCGAATACAACTGAGGCCGATTGGCATGGTGTTGAAACGCGTCCTTGCCAAGGCTGCTTAGCACCTGCAACGGCACAAAAAAGTTGTCACGCAGTAGTCGCTGTTGAGCCGCCACAAAGCGAATGTAGTCCGGCCGCCCGACGGAAATGACCCCGTCATTGATTTCGAAAGATTCCACGTAACACGCGATGCCTTCCAATATCCAGAAGTTCGAATGTTCACACATGACCCACGGTGTCACACGTGGCTGCCGCAACTCGATTCTTCTCTTGCGAGCGGCCGACAGTCGATCGTTAATTGTTGCCATGTCGAAGATCTGGTGTGTGGCTTCGTGGAACGCAGTCGAGAGTCCGCTGCCGTCCGGATTGCGAAACAGGTAACAGGTCCTCTCCTGTTCCCAGTAGAAACCGTTGGTGATGATTCCCGGAGGAATCACGCCCCGCATTTTCCGATCGTATTCATCACGCGTCGCGTAGTAGTGCACGTCCATCCGTTTGGCCGCTCGACGAACTCTGCGACCAACCCGAACCTGGTCAAAACGCGCCTTCAGCGCCGCGGGAGTTTCAAAGAAACCGACAAAGTTGGTCTGTAACCAGTCGTGGAAAATTTCCAGTTTTTGTGAGATCTCCACACCTTCCTCACGACTGGTGTTGGTCTTGACCAGAAAATGTTCGGACTGAATCTGCCACGCGTTGCTGAAGTCACGCCTGAGTTCAGCCTCTTTCTGTTCGGATACCCACTTTCCATTCCAAAAACGCAGACCCTGCTCGTATCGTGACACGTGACTGGCCGGGATCCAGCCAAACTGAGGATGTTCGACTTCCGGACTGGGGCTGCTCCGTTTTTCCGCTTCGAACGGAGACACCCATTCGCCGGCATACGTGGGGTCGTCCGCGCGGGCCCGATCATTGAACAGCCTCTGACCAAGGACAGCTCGAGCGTATTTATGATCAGGCGCGAGTTTCAGGACGTCCAGCACCAGTTCATAGGCCAGCGACGGCAGGTTTGCTTTTGAGAGCGCGGACCGAGCCAGACTGTACATTTTCTGTGCTTTGTCCTGCCGAATAACGCGCAGGCGGTTGCGCCACAATTGTTCTTCCGGAGGCAGATGTTTGCTGACCGGCAGCTGTACAAGCGACGGCAGCCGAGGACGCTGCATGGCAGTCGTTAATTCCAGAGAGATCGCCGTCACGTCTTTCGCTGCCTGAGCGAGACCTTTTTCGAAGCACTGGTCACTCAACTCGGACAGCTCGTGCCGGAGGTTCAGCAGCAGCTTTTGGTGCTGCTGCTGAAACTGCTCGCGACGCCATTCATTGCGCGATACCGATTGGGCCGCAACGGCTGGCACGAGCCAGAGCACGATGCATGCGGCAACGCAGGACTGACGGATCACGACACAACGAATATTGGGTGCGAGGACTTCTTCGGATTGAGATGGTATGCGGTTCATTCGTCGTTTCAGTGCATGACGCGAGCTGTCTCGGTTACCGATTCAGCAGAAGTAAAATACATAAAATGGACAGATTAGGTCCGGCGTGTATTGGGCGCCTCAGGGAAATTGGTGTTCGTCAAGGACGTTCGCTGACCGATTTGGCGGGACGTTAAGAATACCAGCCGCCGTGAAACGGCGAAACAGGATTTAATCACCGGCGTAAAGACAGTGTCCGAAACGAGTAACGGAAAACTGCGTCCCGTTTGACTTTAAGGAATCCTCGGCGTACCGTCTGCGGTGGAAATCGCGGGCCTTCTCATTCGTAGCCGAGCCCACCGGTACTGTTCTGTGAAGCAAGAACACGCTCAGACAGTTTTTATGCTTTCATTGTATTGTGGAGATCTGATCAATGGCTCGACCCGTCACCCTGTTTACCGGTCAATGGGCAGACCTGCCTCTGGAGGAACTCTGTCGCAAGGCAAAGGAGTTCGGTTACGACGGTCTGGAACTGGCCTGTTGGGGCGATCACTTCGAGGTCGACAAAGCTCTCTCGGACGACAGCTATTGCCAGCGAAAACGGGATTTGCTGGACAAACATGAACTCAAGCTGTTCGCGATTTCCAATCATCTTGTTGGTCAGGGCGTCCTGGACAACATTGACGAACGACACAAGAGTATCCTGCCAGAATACGTGTGGGGTGACGGAAATGCCGCTGGCGTAAACGAGCGTTGCATTGAGGAGATGAAGAACACCGCTCGGGCAGCTCAAAAACTGGGTGTCAGCGTCGTGAACGGATTTACCGGATCCAGCATCTGGCATCTGATTTACGATTTCCCGCCGACTCCGGCCAGCATGATCGATGCCGGCTATGACCTGCTGGCAGAACGCTGGAATCCCATTCTGGACGTTTTTCAGGAATGTGGAGTGAAATTCGCGTTGGAGGTTCACCCCACAGAAATCGCCTTTGATCTGTATTCTGCGGAGCGATCATTGAAGGCGCTGAACAGTCGAGAAGAATTCGGCTTCAATTTTGACCCCAGCCATTTGATCTGGCAGGGAGTCGACCCCGTTGAATTCATCCGAGCGTTTCCGGAACGGATTTACCACGTCCACATGAAAGATGCGTCGGTCACTCTGAACGGACGGAGTGGCATTCTGACAAGTCATCTGCCGTGGGGGGATCCACGCCGCGGCTGGGACTTCCGCAGCGTAGGCCGAGGCGGCGTGCGTTTTGAGGAAATCATTCGTTCACTCAATGCGATCGGCTACGATGGCCCGTTGTCCGTGGAATGGGAAGACATTGGAATGGAACGTGAAGTCGGGGCCGCCGAAGCCGCTCAGTTCTGCAGGAACGTTGACTTCGAGCCTTCCGGGCGAAAATTTGACGATGCATTTGGCGACTGACACTGCTTCAAGTGAGACGTAGAGCCGGTACCCAACGACCGAACTTATGATTCTCGGTCCCAAACTCCAGTTTGGGACCACATTTTTGCGAAGCTCTGCTTCGCCGCACATGATCGACAATCCGTTGTTTTTCGGCGAAGCAGAGCTTCGAGGATACGTGCTCCCAAGCCGGAGCTCGGGAGCAAGACGCTGTCCACCGCGCTCCTTCAAGACGAAACGTTATTCTGACATCAGCGACTCACTTTTTGAGTCGTTGTTTTTTGCGCGATTGGTGACGAGTGAATCAGGATCCCGTCAAAGTCAACCGAATAGAATGGTTCAGACTGTTCCCCGGCCTGTCCCTGCTGCACGCCGCGCGGCTCGGCTTTCGAGTGCGTGTTCTGGTGCCAGCCTGCCTTTGTCTGCTTGTCTTCGCAGCGCGACAGAACATTGCCCGCACCTTGGTCGACAACGAGGGGTTTGCCACAACAATCGATCATCAATCTGCAGAGGCGACGTCGTTTTCGTGGCTGAGCATAATTCCGGGCGAGCACCCCTTGCCTGCGCCGATCGAAGAAATTGTCAGTGGCGCGACGCAAATTCTATTCGAGGGCTTTTTCAGCAACCCGTGGAAAATTCTGTCCGTGATTTGGAGCGGACTTGTCCTGCTGACATTCGGCATCGCTGTCTCTCGCTCCGCTGCCACGGAATTCTGCACGCACAGTCGCACTGGCGTTTTTTCGGCTCTGCGTTTTTCGTTTCGGCACTTTAGGGCTGGCCTGGTCTCGACACTGCTGACAGCTGGCATTGTGGTTGCCCCCTTGCTGCTCCTGGTTATCGCAGGCTGGCTGGCCGAATTTGTGACGGCTGGGTCATGGCTGGTGGCGATTTTCTGGCCAGTACTGTTTCTGCTCGGTGTGCTTAGCGTTGTTGTCACGATCGTCTGTCTGGCCGGCTGGATGTTATCGCTGGCTGCGATCGGGACCGACCAATGTTCCGGCGCGGACGCGCTTAGTAAAGGAATCAACTACGTTCTGTCACACAAACTGCTGACAGCAGTCTACCTGCTGGTCGTTGTTGTGATCTCCCGTGTCGCGACACTGCTGGCTCAATGGTTAATTGAAACCAGCATGCTGGTTGTCTGCGGCCGGATCACCGCACCCTTCGACCACAACGACGGGACCTCTGCCACCATCCTCGCTGGCTGGATGACAGCAATTCAACAGGTCCCTCAAGCCGTGCATCTGGGCGTTTTTCTTTCGGGCACGACCATCATGTACGTGCTGCTGCGCCAAACCGAGGACGGCGTTCACCTGCGGGAAATTGACGGGGCTGTCGCACACACGCCGACGGATTAGTGCGTGTCGCACGGACGTGTAGCGGGACCAGCGAGCTATTTTGCAGCTGAACGATAGCGGAAGTCGCTACACTTCGGTGCAGCTCGCTCTAACTCAGCTCGTCGATAATCCGTTCCACGTTCTCCAGCTGTCGTTTTTGCCCCGCCAGCGTCTCGCGAACCTCCTGCACCACCTGTTCCGGTGCCTTGTCGACAAAGTTGCTGTTGCCGAGTTTCTTTTCAGTACGGGAAATGTGGCCTCGTAATTCCTCGGCCCTCTTTTTCTGACGCTCCCGTTCCTCATCCAGATCAATTAATCCTTCCAGCGGAATGTAGCCGTCGGCATCTTCAAGGCTGAAGTTGGCGGAAGCTCCGGGGCGACTCACGTCCAGACCCGCCGCCGCCAGCATCGTCTTGGAAAGATTGTCGAACTGGTCAGCCACCGCCTGCATCTGTTCGGCCACATCCGGCGAACAGCGCATGAACAGCTTCAGCGGCTCCTTCGGGCTGATCTTATACAGCGACCGAACATTGCGAACGGCCACAATTGTCTTCTGCAGTCGTTCGAAACGCCCCTCGAGTTCACAGTCGATTAAATCGCCATCGAGTGTCGGCCACGACGCAACCATTACGCTTTCGACGGCGTCTGCCTGTTCGGTCAGGCCTCGCACCGGTGCCAACTGATTCAGCGTGTGCCACAGTTCTTCTGTGATGAACGGAGCAAACGGATGCAGCAGTCGCAGCAGGTTATCGATCACAACGACCAGAAGTCGCTGAGCCTGCGTGCGTGTCGCATCGTCCTTCAGACGCGGCTTGATCATTTCCAGATACCAGTCACAGAACTCGTTCCATGTGAAATCGCGAATGGCACGAGTTGCCTGGTCAAACTGATATCGGTCCAGCATGGTGGTGACCTGCTGAGCCGTCGTTGCCAGGCGACTCAGGATCCAGCGATCTTCCATCTGCAGTTCATCGACGTTGATTTCTCCGGCCGTGTAGCCTTCCAGATTCATAAAGGCAAACCGCGACGCATTCCACAGTTTGTTGCAGAAGTTGCGGCCGTATTCAAAACGTTCGCTGACAATCCGGGCCACAGCCGCACCTTCGTCGGGAGTAAACCACGGACTGGGGAACTGAAAGTCCTTTTTGCATTTGGCACATTTGATGGATGGAGTGGCTCCGCCCATCGGCTTCATATCCTGATGTTTCTTCGTTTGTGGAGTGACGACTTCACAATGCGGGCATTCGTAACCAACGGGAAGTCGGACGTCCTGAGTTTCACCGGCCAGCGACGAGATGGTAAATCGAACAGCGTCGGTGCCATATTTTTCGATCAGTTCCAGCGGGTCGACGCCGTTGCCTTTGGACTTGGACATGGTCTGCCCCAGCCCGTCCAGAATTTTGGGATGAATGTAGACGTGCTGAAACGGAACGTCGCCCATATTGTACAGCCCGGTCAGGACCATGCGGGCAACCCACAGAGTAATGATGTCTCGGCTGGTGACCAGAACGGAGCCGGGGTAAAAGAAGTCCAAAACTTCGTTCTTGCCACTAGCCGTCTCAACCGGAGATTCAGATCCCGCCAGCGGTGGATTGTTTTTTAGATCCGGCCAGCCCAGAGTCGCATGCGGCCACAACGCTGAACTGAACCATGTGTCGAGGACATCGGGATCCTGTTGGAAGCCCGCATCTTCGAACTGTTTTTCAAGGTCTGTGCAGCCTTCGGGAACGCACACGAGCAGGAGTGCAGAACCTTCATTAATACTGTCGGCAGCCAAAACGCTGATTTTGTCAGTGTTCTGACCGGGATCGATTCCCGTGAGTTCACTGAAGCGACTGTGCGCCCAGTCAGCAGAAGCCGCTTCCGGAGCCTCGACTTCAAGACTCCAGACCGGAATACGATGTCCCCACCACAATTGCCGGCTGATGCACCAGTCTCGTTTTTCACCGAGCCAGTCCATGTACGTTTTTTTGTAACGCTGAGGAAAGATCTGCACACGATTATCGGAAACCGCATCCATCGCTGACTGAGCCAGCGTGTCCATTTTCACGAACCACTGATCACTGAGATACGGTTCAATCGCGGTCTTGCTGCGGTCGCTGTGCTTGACGGGGATTCTACGGTCTTCGACTCCTTCGTAGTGACCAAGTTCTTCCATCTTCGCCACGACAGCCTTGCGCGCGTCCGCGCGGTCCAATCCTGCAAAGTCGCCGCCTTCTTCGTTGATCGAACCATCAGGATTCAGGATGTTGATCATCTCAAGACTGTTGCGCAGACCGCAGGCGTAGTCATTCGGATCGTGAGCCGGAGTCACCTTAACCGCTCCTGTGCCCAGTTCCTTATCTGCCAGCAGCGCATCAGCAATGATCGGGATCAATCGTCCGTTGACTGGAATCAGAACGTTTCTGCCGATCAGGTCGGTGTAGCGTTCGTCGGTGGGATGCACGCAGACGGCCGTATCACCCAGCATCGTTTCCGGGCGAGTCGTCGAGAAACTGATCCGCTGCCCGGTCCTGTTGCCGTTGTCGTCAACAATCGGATAGTTAAACGTCCAGAAGTGGCCGTCGACGTCTTCTGTGAATACTTCGTCATCAGCCACCGCGGTCTGCAGATGCGGATCCCAGTTGACGAGTCGCTTGCCTCGAAAAATCAGCCCGTCACGGAACATCTTAAAGAACGTGCGACGTACGGCCTTGCTGCAGACATCGTCCAGAGTAAAGCGAACTCGCCGCCAGTCACAGCTGGACCCGATCTGTTTCAGCTGATTCACAATGCGTACTTCGTACTGGTCTTTCCATTTCCAGATCCGTTCGATCAATGCGTCGCGACCGATATCACGTCGAGTCAGCCCTTCTTCTTCCAGCATGCGGCGTTCGACCACCGCCTGAGTTGCAATGCCGGCGTGGTCGGTTCCGGGCATCCACAGAGCTTCCCGGCCCTGCATGCGGCGCCAGCGAGTCAGCAGATCCTGAATCGTACCGTTCAGGCAATGCCCCATGTGCAGTGCACCGGTCACGTTCGGCAGGGGAATCATGATGGTGTGCGGCTCACGATCCGGATGAGGATCGGCGTTGCAATAGCCTTCAGATTCCCAGTGCTGCAGCCAGCGCGCCTGAGCAGAAGAGGGTTCGTACGTTTTTGGCAGTTCGGTTGTCATAATCGATGAGAGTCAGGAAAAAATAATAAGTCCACAGATTACGCAGATGTCACAGATTGAGCGGCAAGAGCGGGTCGTTCATGATCAGTTTGTGATCGCCAAATTCGTGGACGGGACATTCGTGCGAAAAGGGCTGAGTCATCATAGGACGTAGCGTTTGAATTCCAGGCTGGGTTTCCCGAAGTTGATCAGCAGGCCACGTTTATGCCCCGTGGCCTTGAGGGCGTTGATCACTTGAGCGGCATGAGCCCCAGCTATTTCTGACACCGCTTTGAGTTCCACGACGATCTCACCGTAGCAGATGAAGTCCGGTTTGTAGAACGTTGAAAGTTGTTCCGTTTTGTATTTCAAGGTCAGACGCACTTCTCGCTCATTCGGTATTCCTTTGTGTCTGAACTCAATTTCCAGAGCTTCCTGATACACGGCTTCCAGAAAACCGCAGCCAGGCTCGCGATGGACTTCCATGGCAGCCCCGATAATTGCGTGGGTCTGAGGGTCTTTCTCCATTTTCCTCACTCCCGATCAAAACTGGTCCCCACGACCAGAGATGGTTGTGATGTCAGCGAACGTCGGTCGAAGCCCGGGAACAGATTTCATCGCCTGGGCGAATAAGAGAATGTCGCCCGTGACCACCACTTCCTCGCAGAATCTGTGTCATCCTTAAAATCTGTGGACCATTCTGCGATTGAGATTTGTTACCCAGTCACCACGCCGCGGTCTTTGTGGATCTTGTATTCGAAGGCATCCACGAGGGCGATCCAGCTGGCTTCGATGATATTTTCGCTCACCCCGACGGTGCTCCATACGTCGACTTTGTCTTTGCTCTCAATGACGACCCGAACTCTGGCGGCCGTGCCTTCGGTGCTGTTGATCACTCGCACTTTGTAGTCCACCAGGCTCATTTCTGACAGGCTGGGGTACGACGCCGATAACGCCTTTCTCAAGGCTGAGTCCAGTGCGTTGACCGGCCCGTCGCCTTCGCCCACAACCAGTTGCGCGTCGGCTCCGACTCTCAGTTTGATTACCGCATCGGTGACGGGCTCACGCGACTGATTGACCACGTTGACTCGGTAGTGGTCTAACTCAAATGTCTGCTGGTAGGTGCCAGCCTGTTTCATGACCAGTAAGTCAAACGATGCCTCGGCGGCCTCAAACTGGTAACCATCGTGCTCCAGATCCTGCACGGCCCCCAGGATCTTTGCCTGCAGTTCGCTGTCTTCTTCAATACGAAACTTGGTTGTCTTGGCCATGATATTCGAACGGCCCGACAGTTCACTGATCAGGACACGCCTCGCATTCCCGACGGACTCGGGCGGGATGTGCTCATAGCTGTGAGAGATCCGGTTCACTGCGTGAACATGCATTCCACCTTTATGAGCGAATGCACTGGAACCGACGAAGGGTTGCCCGTTCTGAAAATTCATATTGGCCATTTCGTAGACGTAACGGGACAGTTCCGTCAGTCGGGAGATTCCGCCTTCGACAAGGACTTCGTGATTCATCTTCAGCGCCAGGTTGGCGGCCATCGCTACCAGATCAACGTTGCCGCAGCGTTCGCCGATTCCGTTGATCGTCCCCTGGACCTGAATGGCTCCGGCGTTGAGTCCCGCCATCGAGTTAGCAACGGCAAGTGCGCTGTCGTTGTGACAGT
>JBDONA010000975.1:0-3372 GCA_039831575.1 Fuerstiella sp.
GCGGCAGCGTGAATTCAAGCTCATTCACGGGCAGAAGACACTGCCTGGAATCCTTCAAGCCGCGGCCGAATACCGCTGTCTTCAAACCGGCAAGTTCTGGGAAGGACATTGGCGAAACGGCGGCTTCACCGAAGGGATGACGATCTTCAAGGCCCCCCCGCGAAGTCAGACATTCGGCGGAATCCGGAAGCTCGCCAGCGGTGAGATCGTCGCCTACGGAAACGGTGACATCGGACTTCAGATTGGCCGAGTCACTATGCAGCCGATCTATGACTTCATCGACGACTGTAGGGCAGCAGAAACTCCCTGGTTTGTGTGGTATGCACCGTATCTTCCGCATCAGCCTCACGATTCGCCGAAACGCTTCTACGATCTGGCCCGGAGCCGCCCGGGTGTCAAAGATCACGAACTCCCGTACTTCGCTTCCATTGCTCAGTTCGATGAGACCGTCGGCCAGTTGATCCAATATGTCAGCAAACAGGGCCAGTTGAAGAACACCGTTTTCGTCTTCGTGTCGGACAACGGATGGCGACCAGATGGGAGCCCACAGCGAAATCGGCCGGAAAAATTCGTGCACACTGTTCGCAGCAAACGAGCTCCGTTCGATGACGGCCTCCGCACTCCCATCCTGATCCGATGGGATGGCGTGATTGCCCCAGCGACCTGGGAATCGCCGGTCAGCAGTATCGACCTGATGCCGACCCTTCTGTCGATTGTTGATGTTGTGGAAACCGACCGCCCTCGGCTTCCGGGAGTGGACCTGCTCCCCGTCTGTGGTGGCCAGTTGAAGCCTGATGGCAATCGCCCGATCTTCGGTGAGATTTACCCTGGCGATGCGACCAGTCTTAGCAATCCGTCTCGAGACATCGCCTATCGCTGGATTCGTCAGGCAAACCTGAAACTCATCGAGCCTCACAAACAGGCCGACGGCAGTGGACCATGGGGCGACCATCTGCGGACAACGGCCCTGTTCGATGTGAAAGCCGATCCGTTTGAAAGACACAATCTGTCGAATTTGGCTGAATATAAACAAGATATCGCAAGACTTCGCACGCAGCTCGATCGATGGTGGAAGCCTGTATCAGAAACGCGACGGTGAATGAATTCCAGAACATAAACAACCATGAAACCAACCCTGATAGTACTGATACTGGCGGCAACCCAAACGCTCTGCGCACAGGATACTCGGTGGCCCGATCCCGTCGCTAACGATGTGCTGCCCTACGCAACTGCCGGGCTCTCGCACGGGCCGCTTCTGGGCGGCGTCACGGACACTTCAGTCACAGTCTGGTTGCGGACGCGGACGGCTACTGACTTCGTCGTCCTTTATGGCGAACAACTACCTCTCACCAACGAGTCCGCGAAAGTCTCCGGCAAAGCATCGAAAGCAAATGACAATGCGGCCACGGTTGTGTTGCGAGGATTGAAACCCAACACGCGGTACTACTATGCCATACAGATCGCTGGGGCCCTTGCGGATCTCCGCCCGGAAATCTCAGAGCCATGGCCATCTTTCAATACACTCCCCAACAAAACGTCGTTCGTTGATCCTCGCAACAATCCCGATGGCGTATTCAACGTCACATTCGCCATCGGGCACTGCGCTTCGCAGGATCCTGACAGAAGCGGTGGTATGTACACGAGCACACCAGCGTACGACATGATTCGTAAGCATCACGCGGATGAAGCAATGTTCGCCATTGTCAACGGCGATGTCATTTACGAAGAACGTCGAGATGGTACGCTCAACGGAGTTCGAGATAACTACAAACTGTATTTCTCCCGAGGACGTTCCTTCTCATCGTTGTTCCGCCGCACTCCGGCCCTGTTCACGTTCGATGACCATGACGTTGGTTGGGATATTCACGGGTGTGGTCAGATCGGCCTGGGAGAGGGCCGGCACCTGATTCGCGATTTGGGACTGCGCGGTTACGAAGAGTACCTGTCGTGGGCCAATTATCGCGGTCCTCAAACAGGGCGTGTTTTATTCGGCCATGGCAAGGTGACCGCCAAACGCAACGTTCTGTTCGATCCGAATGCCGACTTCACTCGGCTGGATCCTGCCACTGTCAGCACCATTCATCTGGGTAACTATACACGTGACGCGAAGCTTGGCAGACGCAACAACGCGCCGAAGAACGCTGGCGTCTATGGATTGACGAAAGTCATCGACGCACATCGCCTACAGATTCATCCACCCGCAAAGGTCGATGAGACACTGTCCTACAGCATTGGAACACACCACTACTACGACTGGCAGATTGCAAATTGTCACTTCTTTGCACTCGATACCCGCGGGGAACGATCTAACCGAAATCCGAATGATCGCTCCGATCCTGGTCTGTTCATTCTTGGACCGACACAGGAGAAATGGTTTATCGAAGGCGTGCAGAAGACCGACGCCGAATTTATTTTTGTCATTTCGCCGGACCCATGGATGATCTATCACACTGGCGCGCACGTTGGCGGCGACGACAAAGATGATAAAGGTGACGGCTTTCCCTCGTTCCTGCATCAACGCGAGCGGCTCGTCAAGATACTCGACGCGGTAAAGAAACCGGTGCTGATCTTCACCGGCGACGTCCATGCTTCAGCCTCGGTAAAGATCGATGACAACATTCATGAAATGATGTGTGGCCCGCTCGGTTCAACCGGCCACCCGCTGGGAACGCTCGGAAATCCGCCCACGGGCGGTAAGTGGAAAAGCATGGGCCGCGAAGTCGAGATCCGTTGGGTAACCGGTTTTCCCAACAACCTGCCATACCAGAATATCCGCAACACGTACTACGGCATCGTTCAGGTCAACAACATCCTGAAAGTCGCGTCGCCCAGTGGCGGCTACCAATACGTCGCGTACGACGAGCCACAAGTTGTCGTGCGTTGGCACGACGGCTACACGGGACGCCTCGTCTATGCTGAATCCATAACCACATTGGATGCGAAGAAAGATTAGTCCTAATAAACACCAATTTTTTTGGCAACACGACTTCACCCGATTTATAAATCTCGAACACGGTCCGTATGATGAATTTGAACAATTCTCTGACTTCTAGATTGAGGTGATTCAGGCAGCCCTGCAGGGGCAATTACCTCAACCAAAAATTTTCTTAGGAGACGAAATGGCGTCGTCACAAAACCACCGTACCTCACGACGAGGCTTGCTGAGATCAACCGCGGCAACAGCGACTACGGCACTCATGCAAAGACTCAGCCCATTGGGAACGTTTCGGGCGGCCGTTGCTGACAAGCGCGGTAACCTCGGCATTGGTGTGATCGGCTGCCGCTATCAAGGCTCGGTGATTGCCGGACTTGCCAAATCTCACGGCCGTCTTCTCGCCATGGCTGATGTCGATGCCTCCGTTCGTGACCTCT
>JBDONA010000275.1:0-15130 GCA_039831575.1 Fuerstiella sp.
GCGGTGTCGGACCATCACGGATGCCGGATCGACATTTGCGCGGACAGGCGCCTCTGGCCGCTGGATCGACCATGGTTCTGCACGGCGACGAATGTTTGATTGGTGTGGATCCGGCAAATGGTGTCGAGCGCTGGCACATCGATTTGCCTGCCGACGCAATGCGCTACGTGATGCCGTTTGATGCTGGCTATTCCTGTCTGACCCACGATGGAACTGTGCTTTACACCGCGGCAGCCGCGGAACTCTGGAAACTAAATGCCTTCACCGGGGCAAAACTGGCTGGCTATAAAGTTCCCGCACAGACGAAAGGGATGAATTGGGGGTATGTTGCGGAATCCCACGGACAACTGTTCGCCAGCGCCATGAAGCCCTCGGCCGGCCGCTTAAAGGGGCTGCCGCAGCAGGAGACGGTCGTGGATCCCGCACGTCTGTCCGCCGAACGAGCTTTCCGACGCGGGCAATTTGATCGTGCGACACTGCGCGAAAAGTATACGAAACAGGACTACGCTTCCTCACGTCCGCTGGTGTGCAGTCGTTGGTTGTTTGGCTTGAATGGCAATGGCAGCCAGCAATGGAGTTACCGAAGCGAGGGTGTCGTGCCCAATAGTTCCATTTCTCTGAACGAAAAAGGAACTCGCTTACTGTTCATTGAAGGAATCAGCGATGCCTGTGTTCAGCATGCAACGGATCGCGTCTGGGTGGCTGACATCGTCGAAGACGCCATGATCGTCTGCCTGGACACGGCATCGGGAAAGCCGGTCTGGAAACAGCCGCTGAACTGGCCGGGGGCGAGGAACATTCTGTATACGCAAATCGTCGACGACTTCGTTGTGCTGGCGTCTTCGGAAAGTAAAGAACAGGGAGCGTTCTACCACGTCGGAGTGTTGCATCTGTCAACGGGCATGTCTGTCTGGACAAAACAGCACGCTCACATCACTGACGGTTTGGGGCATGGCGAACAGGTGCATCACCCGCTGGCTCTCAGACAGCAATCGGGAAAAGTCTTCCTCATTGCAGAGCCGTATCTGTATGACCTTGCCACGGGAGAGCGAATTGTCCCCGACGGCGCGTCGCCCGACTGGGTCTTGAAACGCCCAGGTCACAGTTGTGGAACTTTAAGTGGCGCCGGGCAGTGCGTATTCTTTCGAGCCACGAACCCGACGGTTCTGAACCTTTCGTCAGAGTCGACTGATCGCTTTCAGCGACTGTCTCCCAGTCGCCCGGGTTGCTGGATCAATATGCTTCCCGTCAACGGACGCCTGCTGATTCCTGAAGGAAGTGCCAGCTGTGTGTGTGCGTTTCCTCTGCAAACGTCTATCGGTTTTGTTCCTGTAAATTCGTCTGCCACAGAAGTCCCATTGCTGCAGGACTTTCCGCCGCTGGCAGAAGAGCGGATTCAGGAACTTTATGCATGGCGTTTCGATCAGTCGGCTGTCGATGGCGATCAATTCCGTGCGGTGGTCGGTTCGCAGTCGTTGACCGCAGCTGCTGCGATTAAACTCACAGATGACGGACTCGTTCTGGACGGTCAACAGTGGCTGGCGATTGATCGTGAACACCCAGACCTGCCTGCGATGCCCGCCACGATTTCTCTGGAAGCACATGTGATGGTTGCGGATAGCACACCGGAATGGTCCGGCTTAGTCGGTGCCGTTCAGGACAATGGAAACTTTGAACGCGGCAGTCTGCTCGGCATTCATGAGAAGCGATTCTTCTTTGCTGTGGCTTCGGAGCAGCGTTCTTCACTCACGTATCTGGAATCTCCGACGCAATTGAATCCCGATAAGTTCTACCATATCGTCGGAACTTTCGACGGCAGCAATATGCGACTGTACATAGACGGAATACTGACTGCCATAAGTTCCGCGCAAGGCGGTGCCGTGCTGTTTGAACAAAAAAGCTGGCTGGTGGCGGGTATCTACAAGGACGACGACGACCACCATCCTTTGCACGGAGTGTTGTCGAGAGTGGCCGTGTTTCGTGGCGCGTTGCCGCCGGATCAGGTCCGTCAACGAGTGAACATGAATCGACGATGAGTTTCGATGTTCTGACGGAAAGTAGGCCGGACCGAGCGAAGCGCTGTTCGGGCATCGTCAGCCCACTTTTCTGGTCATCGTGTTGCCGGAGCGGCGTCACTGCGCTCCTGGATTCGGCCTACTTTATTTTATGGACCAGGTGCAAAAACCGCCGATGCCCACGAGCCAGAATGTCCAGGAGACTAAGTAGTCTGCTCTATTTCGTTGGCGACGGCAGAAGAGCTTTTTTCATCCGGGACAAAGGAGCCCGACGCTCTTCGGGAGTCATATAGAACCGGTAGCCGTAGTCACTCAACCGGATGTCCAGCATTGTTTCCAGGCTCTTGCGAGTGAATTGGCGATTCAGCAGGTACGGATCATCAAGCGCATCGATCAGGTCGCCCGTGGCCCACGTGGCCTGCTGCCGAGACAGCGCGTCCGCGGCGATCAATCGCACGCTCTGGTCTTCGTGTTTCAACCAGCCGATTCCGACGGCCTGATCACGATTCGTGTAGCTTTGGTTGAGTTGTGATTCCGAATAGGTCGCACCGTACCAGTCTTTCAGGTAATTCAGGGTCCAGTCAATCGACCGTTCGATATGGCAAAGATTGCAGGCATTCGGATGATTGGCTTCAATCATGGCATGCTGTGTTGGCTTGTAGATCATGTGGGTGCGAACCACGTCCTGCAGACCTTCGTTGATCCGTGGCATATGGCAGTTCATGCAGCGACTGCCATCGCTGTCCAGAGGATGGTGCGTGTGTGCCAGTCGGGCTTCCGCAGGCTCGAGTTGCTGATGGCACTTCAGACAAATCGCGTCGTCCTTTTGTGGGGATGGAGACCAGCGGGGGCCGATCGCCTCATGTGGACTGTGGCAGGTAATACACTGTAACTGCGAATAACAGGAGCCCTTAGCGGCATCACTGAATTCCGTGGAATTCCATGTCGACATGCCACCGGCCAACTGCGGACGTGTTCCTGTATGGCACCGACTGCACACCCAGTTTACGTTTGCGTGATTTCGCCCGGAATCGAGCTCATGTTCCTTCGCTTCCAGAAACAGGTGAGGACTTCGGGGCAGGAATTCGGGTGGAGTCAGCTTGTGCTGGACATGTTCCTTTGAACCAAGGTGACATGCTTCGCAGCTGATTCCCAGAGTGACGGCATGCCCAGGAGCCTCGAAATCATGAACCTCCTGCACCACGTGAGCCACTGCATTATCTGTCAAATCGGAAGGGTACTTCGTCCCGTCCCATACCGAGGGGTGTGATTCTGCAAGATAACCCGGCATGGAGAAATGCACCGGCGCAGGAGCGTACTCGCTGACGAGAGCCGCGTCACGTATGAACATGTCACCTAATGGAAACGTTGTGTGGCAGTAATTACACCTTGTTGCGTAGGGATGGAATTCGATCGTATTCATCGCGAACGGGTCGGCCCGTATCCCGTCCGGCAGCTCACCTTCGTCGCCTACATGGACAACGGGCACCCACTCTTCAGCATCAAGCCAATAGCCAAACGGCAACACGTGATCCGTCTTATAGAAATCGTGGCTGTCAGGTTCGGGGCCTTCAAGTTGCCTGCCGACGTAGTACTGATAGAAACGCGAACCGATCGTTTGAGTGATCGCATAAACGCGTCGGACGTTGTCCCGCTTGCGGTCCAACCGCATCCGGTGCTCTTCTCCCTCACGGTAAAACGTTCCGATGCCGCCGAGATACGAGATACTCGCATCGCCCGAGAAATCGCCCTTGACCGTCGAGGTGTCGGCCAGCGCGTTCATCCAGCGATGCGGATGCACGGACCAGGCTTTGTAGTTTTTTTCGTGGCAGACTTTACACGACTCGGGGCCGGCATAATCGTCGGGATGGATGTTGCTCTGCGATTGATGATTCAGGCTGGTTTCCGTGATGGAAGCCGGGACATTATCCCACCACAGAGACGCATTCTCGTGCTTTATGACGCGCGGGTCTTTGTCATGATAGCGGCGGAGTATTTCACGTTCTGTTTTGTCTTCGTCGAAATCCGTTCGCGGACCATCTCTTAATTCGAATCCAAAAAATACTCCCATTACCGTCAGGAAGAACAGAGAAAGTTTGATTGATCGGGACATGTGACGGCATGACTGGTGAGTTGGTACACATCAATGGAGAAACTGTTTCATCTTATCCTCAAACGACAGCGCAGTTCCGAATGAGCACAGCGACGCTTCTTTCCGTCGTGACGATTTCAGTATATTCGAGGAAAGACAGTCCCGCAAGATGCCAGGCAAGTGGCGTGTCCTTCTTGATCAGACCCATGGTTGGTCACTTCGACGTAACTTGCCCCACTCTCGCTGGCTGATGTCGAGTCAGAACTCGTCAACGCAAAACCATCCGTTGAAGTCAACTTCCGTCGTTAGATACGCGGCACGCTGTCCCCTTTGCCCATTTGCACGTCCGAATCCATGCGACTAGTATAGAAACGTATCATGTGTTCGCCGTTTCTATTTGGGAGGGGCATGCGAGGACGCCGCGACAGTCTTGTGCTGTCAGGACATCTGATTGCCTACTAACGCGATCGCCCGGCAATAAGAAAAGGAATGGCAGCGTGCGAATTACTGATTTGTCAAAAGCCGTGGCGATTGCTGCGGCGTCACTGTTTCCGGCAACAGCATCTGTCCAGGCGCAGAGTTTGCAGATTACATCGCCACCATCCGAAATGGAGCTTGATCCGTTCTATCAGAAATTCGTCAGCGCGAACGGTTATCCCATCGTCAGTTCCGCCAAAGTGGACGACTACGCGCTGAAAGAAGCGGCTTTCCTTGTCAACCTGATGCTGGCCAATCGCCCCGATGTGCGCACTGCCATGATCGACAGCGGATCCCGTTTGATCATCATGGCGCATGATGAATTCACCACCGATGTGCCGGAGCATTCTCATATGCGCCCCAGGGAGTTTTGGGATGCGCGAGCCAGAGGTCTTGGTGGTTCTCGAACCGATCCGGTCTGTTCCTGTGGGCAGGAGAACCTGCTCGCGTTTGACGGTGATCCGTATTCCACGGAAAATATTCTGATCCACGAGTTCGCTCACAACATCCATCTTCGTGGATTGGTGAATGTGGATCCCACGTTCGATGATCGCCTGAAACAAGCTTACCAGGAAGCGATGGAAGCCGGGCTGTGGGACACGAAGTACGCATCAACCAATCATGCGGAATATTTCGCCGAAGGTGTTCAGTCCTGGTTCGACAACAACCGTCAACCGGATCACGACCACAATCACGTTGATACACGCAAGGAACTTCGTGATTACGATCCCGGGCTGGCTGCGGTCTGTGAAGAGGTCTTTGGTGAAACCGAACTGGTCTACACCAAACCTGCGACTCGGCTGAAAGACCACCTGGCTGGCTACGATCCTGCCAAAGCACCCAGGTTCGCCTGGCCTGAACGGCTGCTTAAGGTTAAGGAAGAGATTCGTGAGAAAGCCAGAAATCGAAAAAGCCGGAAAGACAAACCGAAGGCAGGCAGTGCGTCGAACGCAACCAAACCGAGGCGTCCCAATATTGTCGTGATCATGGCGGATGACCTGGGCTGGATGGATCTGCACTGTCAGGGCAACACACTCCTGGACACGCCGCATCTTGATCGCCTGGCAACTCAGGGAATGCGTTTCACCGACGGCTATGCTGCCGCGCCGGTTTGCTCTCCAACCCGAGCAGCCATGATGACCGGTCAATCGCCTGCTCGGGTGGGCCTGACCAATCATGCTCCCGGTCATGCGGACGGCTTCCATCCCCCGAACTCCAGGACCACAGAAGCAGACTGGGTCCGGCATCTGACGCTCGATCATGTGACCATTGCTGAACGTTTGCGGGAGGCCGGCTACGCCACAGGCTTTATCGGCAAATGGCATCTTTCGCACCGACCAGGGTCCGATGCAGACGGCCCCTTTGAACCGCGACTGAGACCTGAACATCAGGGTTACCAGATCAACATTGGCGGATGCAGTCGAGGCGGTCCACCCAGCTATTTTGAGCCGTACAGAATCCCGAATATTGCTCCACGCCGCACGGGCGAATATCTCGCCGATCGTCTGGCCGACGAGTCCATTGCGTTTGTCCATGCACACAAGGACAAGCCGTTTTTTCTAACGTGGTGGAACTATTCTGTGCACTATCCCATGGAAGCGCCTGCTGAGCTGATTGAAAAATACAAAAAACGCGAAGGGGTCAGCAGACCGGTTTACGCTGCCATGATTGAGGCGATGGACGCAGCTATTGGGAAACTGCTCACAGCGCTGGATAATTCCGGCGTCAGCCAGGACACTCTTCTGATCTTCAAATCCGATAACGGATCGCTGTACGGCAACGAACCTTTGCGTGCCAACAAGGGCTTTCTCTATGAGGGCGGCATTCGCGTTCCATGGATCGTACGTTGGCCAGGAGTCGTTGAGGCAGGATCAGTGTGCAGGACGCCGGTCATCAGCATGGATACGTTTCCAACAATTATTGAGGCAACAGGATTGAAACCAGCCCCGAACATGCCGCTCGACGGCGAGAGTCTTCTCCCGCTGCTCAGACAAACGGGGTCGTTGCAGCGCAAGGCGATCTATTTCCATTATCCTAACTACGCCTTTCACAAACAAAACCGACTCGGCAGCGCGATCCGCGAAGGTGACTTCAAACTGATCAGTCGCTACGACGACGGCTCCCTTGAACTCTACAACCTGGCCAACGACATCAGCGAACAGCAAAACCTTGCCAAATCTTCTCCAAAGGCAGCAATGAAACTGAAGACCAAACTCGATGCGTGGCTCACCGCATCCGGCGCAAGAATGCCCGGACGAATATCAGAAACCAACTAGCTGATTCTCCGACATGTCGGAACAGAATCTGCCTTCTGACTGAGGCTTTGTTTCGCTACGTGATTTCAGTTCTCCAGCAAGCACAACATGAACATGCGACAACAACTTGTCCATCCACGCGACGAGATCATGCAGACGATGGACCGCATCTATCGTTACCGTATGACCACGACATCGGGCGGCAATCTGTAGATCCGCGACGGAGATGACATTTGGATCTCACCCGCACGTGTCGATAAAGGAAATCTCTCGCGAAATGATATCGTTTGCGTGAAAGCGGACGGATCGGTCGAAGGTCTGCACCCGCCATCATCCGAATTTCCCTTTCATCGGGCTGTCTACGAAGCACGACCCGACATCGGTTCGATTGTGCACGCTCATCCCGTTGCGCTGGTCGCGTTCAGTATCTGTGGGCAGACACCCGACACCAGGCTGTTTCATCAGGCGCATTCGGAATGTGGCCGGATTGGTTTCGCGCCCTATGCCCTGCCGGGCAGCGAACAGCTGGGCAGCAGGATTGCCGAAACGTTCAAGACGTCCGACAGCGTTATCCTTGAGAATCATGGAGTGGTTGTTGGCGGCAACTCACTGTCGCATGCGTTCCAGCGATTCGAGGCGTTTGAGTTCGCCGCGAAAACGATTATCAAAGGGCGTCAGCTCGGGGGAGTTCGGTATCTTACAGAATCGCAGCTCGACCAGGCCCACCATCGCAGTGTTTCTCTCGAGTCCTTTGAGCCTCTCCCCGCGTCCGTCAACGAAAAGGATTTGCGCAGCCAGCTGTGTGAGTTCGTCCGCCGCGGCTGCCGCCAGCGGTTGCTGATCAGTACGGAGGGCAGCTTTTCGGCGCGACTCGGCGAAGACGATTTTGTGATCACGCCGACGCAGCAGGATCGTGAGTCGCTGGAGGCCACCGACATCGTACGCGTGCAGGGCGGCCGGCGCGAGGCCGGTAAGAAGGCCAGTCGGGCGGTCGTTGCACATCGGGCCATCTATCGTAAGCATCCGCATGTACAGACGATTGTCTTTGCACATCCGGTCAACGCCACCGCCTTCAGCGTGACTGATTCGGTTTTCGATGCCCGTACGATTCCCGAAAGTTATCTGTTTCTGCGCGACGTACAACGCGTTCCCTACGGTGTGCAGTATCAGGACGACGGCGCCATCGCGGACTTTGTGTCAGCCGCATCACCGGCTGCGATTCTGAACAACGACGGAGTCCTTGTGATTAGCACAAGCGTGCTGGACGCGTTTGACCGACTGGAAGTTCTGGAATCCACATCCTAAGCTATCGTCAATGCCCGTGCACTTGGCGCTGTGGCGACAATGTCTGACGAGGTGATCGACGAACTACGCGTTTTGATCGGTTTGCCACCTGACAAATGAACGTGTTTCCATAGACACGTTTGTGGACGGCCGAAAACGTTATCTTGAATTCACTACATGCATCCTATTCCAGAAAGGACCCTGACATGGCTTTTGACGACACGTTGATCGTGGATCACATCAAACAGACACACAGCACTGATCTGCTGAGCGATCGAGAGAAGCACCTGGTCGGACTGGCCGTAACGATGACGCGAGGCTGCCAGGTCTGCACGCGAAATCGGATTGGAAAGGCTCGCGATATTGGGATCTCCGACGACGAACTCAATGCGCTGATCGCTGTGACGGCGGCAGTCAACAGTGGTGTCACGGGAGCCACAGCGCGGGTGGCATTTGGTATGCTGGAACAGGAACAAGCCGCCGATTGCGGCGATGTTTGCTCACCGACCCCAAAATAGAAGCGTCGGAATTTACGCAACTTCACCCTCCCGTCTTTACGGAAGGGTCGCGAGGAACGAGCGGGGAGGGTGATTGAACGGCGACGGACGATTGTATGGTTGAGGTCAAAAGGCCCTCTCCGGGCCTGATAGCCCGACTCTCCCGCCAGCGGGAGAGTATATACGTGAACCGAATTGCATTCAGACGTTTCGATCGCAGTCTTCGGAGGTGTGTAGAAGTCGATGCAACAGGACGGAGTGGTATGCTACTTACGTCCAGGATCGTTGACGTTTCCCTGGGTGAACGACCAACTGCAGCGGGCCAATATTGATGGGGCGTCAGCTCCTGGTCGGGTGGCGGCACTGCCGCCCTGTGAAAGATGATTGAGGCATGAAAGACATTGTGAAAATCGGAACGGTCGGCGAAGAGCGGTTCGTGGTCAGCGATCAGCACTTGATCGACTTCGCTCATGACGGGATGCCCCGCATCCTGTGCACGCCGTGGCTGATCTGGTTTCTGGAACACGCGGCGCGCAATGCCATGTTGCCCCTGCTTGAGCCCGGCGAGAGCACGGTGGGTGTTGTCATCAACGTCGAGCACCTGGCGCCGACGCCTCCCGGGGCAGAGGTCGTTTGTCGCGCGCGAGTGATTTACGCCGACGGACCACTGATCTCGTTTCAGTTCGAAGCCCACGACGAGCACGAAAAGATCGCCAGCGGCACACACAAATTACGAGTGATCCAGGCCGCCCGCCTTGCCAAAAAGGTGGCCGCCAAGATGCGATAGCACAGATCATCACAGGCATAAAAGTGTAACCGAATGAATAGAAGACTCAGCCAACTGTGTGGAGTAGTGTTCCTGCACGTCCCCCTGCTTCTGAGCTTGCCGTCTTCAGTGTCTGCAGCGGACGCGGCACAGCCGCAATCGGGTGGAACGTTGCGTTCTCCGAATGTCATCATCATTTACTCTGATGACCACGGCTACACCGACCTGGGTCTGTTCGGCATCGACGGTAACGTCGACACGCCAAACATGGACGCCCTGGCCCGCAACGGCGCGTTGATGACCAATGGCTATAGTTCGGCGCCACAGTGTCGGCCCTCTCGTGTGGGACTGATGGCCGGGCGCATTCAGAACGAGTTTGGCTTCAGCGAAAACCATGCGGACTCCGGCGCAGGCGAAGGCACGATGCCCAGAACGTATCCGCAGGGCACCGACATGGCCGGCCAGCCCTTGCTGACGGTCGCCGACCGGATGAAAGCACTTGGATACGTCACTGGTTTTTCAGGCAAGTGGCACTGCGGCCCGAACAATGACAACAACGGTCTGTATGACCCGCGTGGTCGTGGGTTCGACGAGTATTGGGTGGGACCTAAGGGGACGTTCTACGCAAACTGTGACCTGGACGGTCACAGCATCCCACACCAGAGAGTACAGAATCCAGGTAACCGTGTGATCGTGCAGGGGAAGGCATGCGAATCGTTCATCCAGCGCAACAAAGACAGGAAGTTCTTCCTGTACTTCCCCATCTTCGGGCCGCACGTGCCACGCATCGAACAGGACGACCCTTATTACAAACAGTTTCCCAGGCAGGGTTACCCTCAATACAACGACGCTCAGGATGACGTTCGCCGTCAGGGGCTGGCTTTGCTGAAAGCCATGGATGATTCGATTGGTGGCGTCGTTCAGAAACTGCGTGACCTTGGGCTGCAAGAGAATACGCTGATCCTTTTCTGCGGTGATAACGGTGCGCCGACCAAGTTGCGAACCGGTGGCGGTACGCCCGACATCAACGGTTGGAATGGCTCGGAAAATGTGCCGATGCGGGGCAACAAGGGCAACCTGCTGGAAGGCGGCATCCGCGTGCCGATGTTCGCTTACTGGAAAGGAAAGATTCCGGCCGGTCAGGTCATCGACGAAATGGTGACCGCGCTCGATTTCACAGCGACGACACTCGCCGCTGGCGGTGGTGAGGTGCCTGCCGAGTTTGACGGTGTGAATATCCTGCCGCGACTGACCGGACAGGCCGCGACGATCACGCGTACTCAGCCCATGTTCTGGGACTTCTTCGAAGAGCAGGCCGTGCGCATGGGGGACTGGAAACTTTGGCGCAATGGGTCCGGAGATCGGCTGTTCAGGATCGCTGACGATCCCTGCGAAATTAACAACGTCATTCAGCAGCACTCGCAAGTGGCCCGCCGACTTGCATTGAAGTTGGACTAGTGGGTCGTCACGCTGCTACCCCATGCGACCGCAGATCTGGCATGGGACGACAGCCACTGGCACTATCCGTTGAATGGCGCACCGGCGGGCTTGGGCCGGATCCTCGCTATCTGGTCCCGTATGAAAATCCCAAGCCGACACCGTACCCGATTCCAATGACAGGCAAACCACTCCCACACGGCAAAGGGAACATCAGCGATGCACCTGGGCGGCCATCTGTATCTGCGAATATGAAGCGGAATCGGACTGTGCCGGTTCGCGATTTCGAGCGCATGTTCAAACGCCTTGATTCCAACAACGATGGTTTTGTCACACTTCAGGAGTTTATTGGCAATCGCACGCAGAACGCAGCGGCGCTGACGAAGCAGTTCAGGAAGCGAGACGCCGGCAGAGACTCGCGCCTGACTGTGGAAGAGATCAAACGGTGAAGTCGTTTCAACTTGCCGTTCTGTTTTTGCGGTTTGGTGTGTTGGTTACCAACCAGTGGCGCAGACGTTGCAGTCCGCACCTGCGGAAGCGAAGTTGCTGCAGGCATGGTGTCGGGAGTCGCGATTGCCACAGCGGCGTCGTTCCGCTCCTTGTTTCGGCCTGCCGCTGAATACCGATGGACGCAACTCTACCATGTTCGATTCCAGCTTCCAGAACGCGTTTCACCGCAGTGTAGTGACTCCCACGACCGTTCGGCAGTGAAATTGCTCACCGGGCCGCGCCCCGGGTGTCAGACGCCGTAGGCGGTGAAAACTGGTGTCGTATGTGATTCTGTCACAGGAGGAAGCGCGGGGCGATACCCACGCGGTTAAACGAGCGGGCGGACGAATTGCCATTAACCGCCACTGCTTCATGTCCTGTTGTGTTCGACTTCCACGCCAAGCCCGTCCGCGATTCGATTCACGTAGGCGTAATAGGCGGTGACTTCGGCGATCTGCAGCACATCACGATCGGAAAATCCGACGATGCGAAGGTCCCGCACATCGCTCTCAACCATTTCCTGAGGTGTGTTTGTGAGCTTGACCGCGTACCGCAGCATAGCCACGCGCCGTTCGTTCAGCCCTGCGTTTTGCCAGTCAACAACGATGCGATCCAACAGAACGTCATCCTGCAGAAGAAGACGCAGACCGCGCCGGTGATGGATTCGTCAGTAGTGACAGCCGTTGTGATCGCTGACCACCCACGCGATCAATTCACGTTCCACTTTGCGCAGGGTCGCCGTACCGCGCATCACAGCTGCATACAGTGCCAGGTGAGCTCGCAGTCCCACCGGATGCAGCGAATGGATCGCCATGATGTTGTCCAGCTGCCCGGTCTTCGGGTCGCAGGCTTCCTGATAGAGTTTGGCGAGTTCGCCATCTGCCTGCTCTGCGTTTTTCGTTTCGATCCAGGCCATAGTGTTCACTCATCACTCGATTTGTCAGTGTGTTGCAAGTTCCGCAGCAGACGAACTCAGCTCCCGCCGCAACGATCTTCCCATGTCCAGTCCATTCGCTCCACAGGCGATATACTCGCCTTACTAACAGGAATGTCTCTGTTCATCGAGCAACAAAGTGTATGCCCTCGATTCCAGAGTTGAATTGTCGGCCGGTTCATGTCGTGCTTGCGACACAGGCGAGTGCCAATTTGCCGGCGCTCTCGCACTGGACGAATCGTTTGATTCCAATGACTGCAAACCATAGGGTTGGCGTTCACTAAGTATCCGCAGGACTGGCATTCGCCACGCGAAAGTGATTTGCGGCAAAATCTTCGGTCAATAATAAGACGAACCATGTGTGAAACATTAGGCCACGTCATCGACCTGGAACGCTACCCTTTGCATAGCAGCGACTTTCTTGCGGCGTGCAAACAATCGCTCGACAGCGAGGGCGTCTTGTTGCTGCGTGGGTTTCTAAGACCGGACGCAGTCGAATCGGTCCGATTGGAAGGTGCAGCCAATCATCATCTCGCGTACTACACGGCCAACAGTCACAACATTTATCTTTCCCCGCCCGATCCGGTTTATCCTGCCAGCCACCCCCGCAACAGAGAAGTCAACTCATCGAAAGGTTGCCTCACCACAGATCAAATCCCCGATCGTTCGCCGCTCCGTGTCCTTTACGACGCCAGCGAATTTCGTGATTTCCTGTGTGCCGTGCTGGGCGAAGAGGCTCTGCATGAATACGCCGACGTGCTGTCATCGATCAATCTTAATTTCGCAAACGACAAACAGGAGCTGGGTTGGCATTTTGACAATTCGTCCTTTGCCATCACTCTGATGATTCAGGAACCGATCAAGGGTGGCGTGTTTGAATACGTCAAGGATGTGCGCGATGCCGATCGCGGCGAGATGAAGTTTGAGCAGGCGGAAAGAATACTCGACGGACAGATCCCTCCGAAAACTCTGTCGATGGATGCCGGAGCGCTGGTCCTGTTTCGCGGACGCAATTCGATGCACCGGGTGACCCCTGTAAAGGGGAGTGTCGCTCGCATTCTGGTGGTGCTGGCCTACAACTCCGCACCTGGCCTTTCATTGTCTGAATCGGCACGGATGACGTTTTTTGGGCGGCATTAGTTGTCCGCCGTGACCACCAGTTTTGTTGATGCGCATTCCTGAGGCTTTGGCGTTTTTGATACAAGCTCGCAGCGCAAGCAAATGTATCTCTCAAATCGCACAAGACCCACTCGCTGGCGCTTCGAGCTTGTATTGCGGCGCCATAAATGAGCCTTCCTCAGACCAACAGTTCTGCTGGTGAGCCTTGCGGAGATTTTGCCGTTCTTGATACAGGCTCGCAGCGCAAGCAAGTTCTCGACATCAGGACGGCCACGCCAGAAGGAGTTTTCGTGGTGATTCAGTCGTTCGGGAAAACCCGCGGCTAACGCGTCTGTCGATTCGTTCAATAGACGGGCGCATGCTGAATGTCGGAACGAGAACTGTTTCCTGTCTTTGAAAGATGCCCAGGGAAAGATTGAAGCAGAGTGTTTCGTTGGCAACAATGTCTGCCCACACAGCATTCCTCGCAATCTGGCCTCCCCCGGAGAGTTTGCAACATCCGGCCGGGCAACGATTGCCAGATGATGGTCCGATTTTCTCACTGAGCATGGTGAAGAAGATGTGGGCGTCTCATGGAACCCACGATGAACATTTTGTTTTCGTTGGATCCTGGTGAAGCCGGTCGGCCGGCAAAGCGGACTTCTGGTTGAAGTGCTTGTGGCAGGTACGTTTTTTAATCAACCGCCAGGCGGCGTCGCCTGGCGGTTGTTGTCTGAGAAATGTCGGTGAATCCGACCGGAGAGAACTATGGTGCGTTTTCGCCATCTGATCGTGATCGTGGGTGTATTGGCAGGCTGGTTCGGTAGCGAGTTGATGGCTGCGGAGCAGACCGCGACGCCGGTGTCCAATATTAAGTCTATGGAAGGATTCAAGGTCGAGCTGCTGTATTCAGTACCCAGTGAGGACCAGGGATCGTGGGTCAATCTTTGCACCGATAACAAGGGCCGAATTCTGGTCAGCGATCAGTTTGGCGGAATGTATCGCATTACTCCGCCTGCACCCGGGAAGCCCCTTGACCCGACGACCATTGAAGAAGTGCCCGCCGATATTCGAGCCGTCAACGGCATGGTCTGGGCCTTCGGTGCTCTGTACGTCGGTGTCAACGACTACGAACGTAAGATTTCGTCAGGGCTGTACCGGATTACCGATAGCAACGGCGACGATCACCTGGACAAGGTCGAGTTACTTCACGCAGTTCAATCCAAGGGCGATCACGGCGTTCACGCTTTGATGCCAACACCCGATGGCAAAGCTCTGTATCTGATTACGGGCAACAACACGTCACCTCCGGAACTGGCTGCAACATCTCCGGTCCGCCAGGTTTGGGGTGAAGATCATCTGCTGCCCAGTATGCCGGACGGTCGTGGTCATAACCGAGGCAGACTGGCACCAGGCGGAATCATCTATCGCGTTTCTCCGGACGGCCAGAAGTTCGAAGCGTATGCCTCCGGGTTTCGAAACGTCTTCGACGCTGCGGTCAATCGAGACGGTGAGTTGTTCACTTACGACGCCGACATGGAATACGACTTCAACACGCCGTGGTATCGTCCCACCAGAATTTGTCACGTTGTCAGCGGAGCAGAATTTGGCTGGCGAAACGGTGCTGGAAAACGGATGCCCTTCTATGCCGACAACCTACCCGCTGCGCTTGACATTGGACCCGGCTCACCGACCGGAATGACGTTTGGCTACGGAGCAAAATTTCCGGCGAAGTATCAGAACGCGTTGTACGCACTCGACTGGAGTTGGGGCAAGCTGTATGCCG
>JBDONA010000372.1:0-3366 GCA_039831575.1 Fuerstiella sp.
GCAGCAGGCGACCGATGAAGACCGGCATCGCGTAGAGATTCTCCAACGCTGGTTCGTCTCCGTTCGCTGGCAGAAACAGTTCCTTCAGGTCCGCTCCAGCAGGTGTGGACGTAATGAACACCAGAGCGCAAATGCCCCAGAAGTACGGGATGATAAATCGCGCCGCGAACGACAATGATGACCAGCAATACTGTCGGCGGACAGCCTGCTCACTTTCCATCGCCAGAGCTCGCGCGACGGCCGTCGGCCACACGGCGCTGCCGACAAATCCCGTCGTGACAACCATCCAGAAAATATACGACCAGCCAAACCCAGTGCCTTCCAGAGTCGGATCGAATCCGGCAGCGCCGAGTTGCGTCTGTACTCCGTCGAAAATGGTGGACCAGCCCAGTTTCCAGATGGCCATCCCGGTGGCCGACAGCAGACCAATGGACAGGACGACGAACTGAACGTAATCAGTCAGAATCACGGAGATCATGCCGCCGAGCGTGGTGTAGATCAGGACCAGGGAGAGCAGGGCGACCATCACCCACTTCAATGCTTCGCCTTCGCTGGACATGCCGGTCACGCCAACGATGAACATGGATCCGGTTTTCAGAAACAGTCCCATGTTCAACACACCCGCCAGTACCAGCAGGACGCCGCCGAGCACTCGAATGTTTTTGTTGAAACGTTTTTCGTAGAACTCCGGGATCGTCAGGACTTCCATCCGGCGCAATGGTCCGACAATGAAGCCCGTCATGCCGACAAACAGCGTGCCAACTCCGGCAATCACGCCGACATGAAACGCCGCAAATCCGCCGGTAAAGCCTTTTTGCGCAGAGTACATAACGGTGACCAGGCCCAGTTCCGTGCCTGTCATGGTGGCCACGCCCAGCCATGTGCCCACCTTACGCCCTGCACCAATGTAGTTCTCCATCGACCCGGCGTAGCGTTTGACCGCCAGACCGATGCCCAGAGACACCAGCAGGTAGACGACTACGATGACAGCATCGATCGTCCCGAAGTTGGTTTGGCTGAGAGCCTGCTGTACTTCTGCGTTCATGACCGGAATTCTTAAACAAGGTGCTGCGACAGTATGTTCGAGTCATCCGGAAAAACAACTGTCCGTCCTGCGCGCTTCTTTGCGGGTGCAGTAACGGATTGTGGTTTCGGACTGTTGGGTGGCCTGGGCTGGACCGAGCTTGCGAAGGAGAATCAAACCGGCACTGCCGGCCCCGGGGCTTCACTCGTACCTCGCTCCAACCCCGGCCACACCTTCCAACTATTCGTGCTGCACACCTTCCTGGCAGCGACCTGCTGAAGTGGGGCAACGGTTCCCCTCGGTCGCTCGATTCTGCCTGCGGTCATGCCGCGTTACCTGCATTCGCCGCACTTCACCGGCGTTGGGCCTGCGTCGTGCAGCAATGGGTGATTCCGATGATTGAGGCTGGCCGGGAAATCACAACGGATTCTCTCGCTTCCGCGTCAGACTGCCCGCTCCGAGTGGAATCGCTCAATCTTCGACTCTAGACTACCGACGCTGGCGGCTTCGAGAACTTCCGTCGTCGACACCAGATTTCTCAGAGCATCAAAAAATATTTTTCAAAGTAAGCAGCTCGAAAATGAAAGCCATCGCCGTCCGGCCCGGTACGCCAAACAGCGTACACATTGCGGAACTTGATAAACCTTCCGTCAGCGATATTCCTGATGATCGTGGTGTCCTGGTTCGTGTGCTGAAGGTAGGTGTCGACGCCACTGACCGCGAAATCAATGACGCACTGTATGGCAATGCTCCGGCAGGGTATGATTTCCTGGTAATCGGCCATGAGTGTTTCGGCATTGTTGAAGAGGTTGGCTCGGCCGTCAAAAAGGTGCAGCCTGGCGATTATGTGACATGTACCGTTCGTCGACCGGGCGGATCCATCTTCGACAAAATCGGCCGTTCGGACATCACCAGCGAAGAGCAATACTACGAACGCGGAATCAATCTGCGTCATGGGTATCTGACCGAATATTTCGTTGATGATGAAGAGTTCATCGTGCGAATGCCTGTCGGCCTGAAGCACCTGCATGTGCTGACCGAACCGATGAGCTGTGCCGCGAAGGCCGTTGAACAGGCCTTTCTGGCTCAGCAGCGTCTGCAGGTCTGGGAGCCGAAGCGGGCGTGGGTGACGGGGTCGGGGCAGATCGGTTTGCTGTCAACGCTGATTCTGCGTCTGCGGGGCATGGAAGTGTTTACGATCGCTCGCGGAAAGAAACCGAATTTGAAATCAGAAATCGCTGAAGGTCTGGGTTCCACCTACATCAGCACGGCAGAAAAATCGCTGAAGGAACTGGCGGCCGAACATGGCAAGCCGGATCTGATCATTGAAGCCACCGGCAGCAGTGCGATTGCCTTTGAATGCATGGAAGTGCTTGGGCACAACGGCTGTATCGTGTGGACCAGTATCACTGGCGGAGAGCGAAAAGTTGACGTTCCCAGTGACAGCGTCAACCTGAATTGGGTGCTGGGAAACAAGTTGCTGCTGGGTTCCGTGAATGCAAATTTCCGCCACTTTGAGTCAGGGATTTCAGATCTTGCACTCGGTGAAGTGACGTATCCAGGGGTGTTGCAGAAGATCCTGACGAACCCAGTTGACGGTCTGGACAATTACGCGGAAATGATGCGACTGCTTGTCGAAGACAAAGACGCGTTAAAAGTTTACGTGAACGTCGCGGAAGGATAAGCCGGGAGGCCCCGGCGGGCCATGGCGAACGGGGGTGCTGGCAGATGACGAGTTGTCACCGCCGAGATGGTTGGAGAGCAGGCGATTCTTCGGCGGACATTTGTCTTGAATGGCTTTGTTGAGTTTTCAAAACCCTTGGTAACCCGAGGCGTAACGGTCATTTGATTTAATCCCAACCTCGACGCGTCAGCGAGGAATTTTCGCGTCAAGAACACGGGCGATTTCTCGCCTCGCTCACGCGTCGGGTTACGGAAACCCATTTAATCAACACGCCGGTAAGCGAGGGATGTCTTTGGAATTGTGTCGTTTACAGTCTCTTGCTCACGCTTCGGGTTTCCAGATGTCGTGCAAGAGGCGTATTGAAACTGCTTCTACAGTTTTCGACAGGGGCCGTGTCTGCTCAATGATCCAAGACAACTTCAGGCATCGGCAGCTTCTGCCGATGCCTGTTTTTTTGTTGGTCAGCTGGCACTAATTGCGCTCATATCCATGTTGCAGCAGTTTCCGCCCACCCGTATTCTGTCGGTCCTCTCTTTTCGATTCCATTCTCAACATTCGCTAAAGATCCGGCTCATTCTGTTTCTCAACTGTGAGCTGATCGCCTGCACCTGCGGACAGCGAGTCTCTTCCCCATCTCCCTCCTCACTGCCAACTCCGT
>JBDONA010000930.1:0-15082 GCA_039831575.1 Fuerstiella sp.
GCTGCACTGAATGGGCAGACTCTCGACACAGGCGACGGGGCCGCGGTCAGCGAAGAGACCTTGCTCACCATTCGAGCCACCACGGACACCGAGATCATGCTGTTTGATCTGGCCTGAGTGAACAGCTGTTGCAAGGCGCAGACGACTGCGGATTCAAGTACGATTTGCCAACTCGTTAACGATTAGCGTCCTGGAGAGAAACGTCCTGCTATTTTCGATTTATTCCTGTGCCGAGCGATACGTCGAATTCGGCTGTGGGCCTCCTGAGTTAAAGTAATCATCAATATGTCGAAGCCACGAATTCTTGCCCTTGCCGGAAGCGCCCGTACGGATTCATACAATCACCGACTGGTTCAGGTCGCAGCAGAGGGTGCTCGCGCCGCTGGAGCCGATGTTACCGTTCTGAACCTGAAGGACTATCCGTTGCCGATTTTCGATGAAGACCTGGAACGGGCCGCCGTACCGGAGAACGCAACGAAGCTCAAACAGTTGTTTCTTGATCACGACGGATTACTTATCTCATCACCTGAGTACAACAGCTCCATCACTCCACTATTGAAGAACGTCATTGACTGGGTCTCTCGTCCAGCAGAAGGCGAGGCATCGTTGGCTGCTTACAGAGGCAAGGTGGCTGCGTTGATGGCGGCATCGCCCGGTGGACTTGGTGGTCTGCGAGGATTGGTGCACGTCCGCTCAATCCTGAGCAGCATCGGTGTGATTGTGCTGCCGGATCAGATCGCCGTTTCTCGTGCGTTCGATGCGTTTGACGATGACGGGCAACTTAAGGACGAAAAACAACAGGCTCGCGTTCAGGCCCTGGGCAAGTCGGTTGCAGTGACGATCAGCAAACTCGCAAACTGATCTGGTTCAACAACCGAAATGGAGATGGCGAGGTGACTCAACCAGTCTCGTAGGGTCTGCTGTGCGGACCACTGCCTGTTGCCGGTCCGCACAGCGGACCCTACAACTCTGATCCGGTCATTCCGACCACGAGCTGCGCCGTCGTTTTTCCGTGCGCTCCGTGTCTCCGTGTTTAGTCCTTCTGCCGCATGTCTTTGACTTTGGCAGGGATCTCGCCAGCAACACTCATGCTCACTGGCCGTCTCCTGATACAATTGGCCCAACCACTGGTTTGTTCACTGAAGCAATTCACAGGCATCCATCATGATCCGACTGCTTACCATATTCACCACGCTGCCCGTTCTGGTTGCAGGCGGACTTCATGCCGCGGACAAACCACTGAAGGTCTTCATTCTGGCTGGTCAATCAAACATGGTGGGCTGGGGTGACAGCCTCAAACTTGAAGACGATCTGCGTACGGGGAATGAGCACGCGCTGATGTTTGAGAACGGCAAATGGCAGCCGCTCAGACCATTCAAAAAAGCACAGAAGAACCAACAGAAGTTCGGCATGACAGAGTTTTCTTTCGGACCGGAGATCGCCTTCGGTCATGAGTTGGCGAAGGCATGGCCCGATGAGACCATTGGCATCGTAAAACTGGCAGTCGGAGGAACCAGCATTCTGACATGGAAGCCGAACTGGTCAAAAGAGGATGCGAACAGAGTTGGTCAGGGACGCGTTGGCTCGCTTTACAAAAGACTGATGGCGAAAGTCGAGCAGGCGCGGAAGGCCCGCAACATTGAGATAGTGGGCTTCCTGTGGGTCCAGGGTGGCGGAGACATGAAAAACGTCGCCGTGGCAAAGGAGTATCTCGACAATCTTAAGTCGCTTGTAGGTGCAGTCAGAAAAGACACCGATGTCCTGGACCTGCCGTTTCTGTGCGGATCGGTGCGGCGCACTGAGGACCCGGATGATATTTCCGACATCATTCCCGAACGGATCGGTGGTCCCTACCCCGCGATCGAGTGGGTCCTCAAAGCCCAGTGGGAAGCCCGGACGGAAATCCCACATGTGCAGACCGTAATTCTGCGAGACATCGAAACGCATCCTGTGAATGTTCACTACAACACGGCGGGCCAACTGAAAGTCGGAAAGCTATTTGCCAAAGCGTTCCTCACGTCCGCATCGCGTATCGGAGGCCACACCCCGCAGCAGGTCCTTACCATGCTCGGTGCCAAAGGACGAGATGCCGTCACAGAACGTCAGTTGTCAACGTACCGCCGCATCTTTGGCTTCGGCGATGCGAACGGTGACGGACAACACTCTCGAAAGGAATTTGTGGAAGACGGTCGCTACCTGACCCGCCAGGCACGGCAGGGAATCTTTCAAGCATCTGATTCGAACGGCGACGGGATCGTCTCTGCCGCGGAGTACATCGATAACCGGATCATCACCGATGAGGCAAAAGCGATTCTCAACCGGATGGACACCAACGACGACGGCACGCTGTCGCTGAACGAATTCGTCGCCGGCGGAAGAATTAACGACAGGGATCTGGCCAAAACGATTTACGCGGCACTGGATTCTGATGGCGATGGCGAACTTGTCGTACCGGAGTATCTCCGCGTTTGGGGTCGCTGGGCCAGAAGCGGACACAGGGTTTCAGTCGACGCGAACAAATAAGCAATGAGGCGTAAAGCAATCAGGACTTACCAAGTGCGCCATTGCGAATGACTTCGCCGCCGCTGGTCTTGACAACCTGGTCCACCACATCCTGCAGGTGCCTGGCTATAGCTGTCAGAACGCAGGCGATGTGCGCGTCAAAGCAACAACAAAGATTGCCAGGGGCAACGCAATTGACAGGATTGCAGTGGCGGAAGTCATTCAGACCACACAGCGAATGCGGAGTGCGTTCATCACTATTTCTTCTTCGGTTTGGCCCGTGATTTGGCGATCGGTTTGATCATTACGATTTCCGTATCGTTTTGTAGCTGGGGACCCGGCGTCGATCGACCATTGTTGATGATCTGGCTCAGCATGTCTTTCATTCTTGCAACTCGATCCGGATGTTCAGCCTGTAGGTTGTTCGTTTCGCCGGGATCGTCCGCCAGGTTGAACAATTGAATTGGCGGCATCGTCGACATGTCCAATCGTCCTGGCCGCGGGTCGCTCCATCCGCCGGAACCCGGGCACAAGCAGAGTTTCCAATTGCCATCGCGGACCGCAAACTGGCCACCAATGGATTGCGAAACAATCGACGTTCGCAGCCCTCGACGAACGGCGCCGCTGCCTTCGCCCAACAGGACCGGAAGAAACGACACACTGTCTTCACCCCCGTCTTCAGCAACAGTTGCCCCGACAATCTGTGCCGCGGTCGCCAGCAGGTCGAGTTGTCCGACCAGTTGATCCGTACGTGAACCTGCTTTAACCCGGCTGGGCCAGCGCGCCACAAACGGCACCCGGTGTCCTCCTTCAAAGATGTCGGCCTTGTGACCACGGTAGATGTAATTCTGGTCATGGCCAGCCGCTTCCAGTTCCGGGATCTTTGCGGCGGGTGAGCAACCATTGTCAGTCGTAAAAATGACCAGAGTGTTTTCAGCGATCCCGTTGTCGTCGATCGCCTTGAGAACCTGCCCGACCGTCCAATCGACCTGCATGGTGAAGTCAGCGTACTTGTTGATCCCGCTCTTGCCTTCCCATTCGCCAGTTGGCACGATCGGTGTATGCGGTGCGTTCAATGGAAAATAGACAAAGAAGGGGCTGTCTGATTTTGCTTTGTCGTTAATGAACTGAACGGTTTCTTTTGTAATCGTGGGCAACACATCCACGGCCTCAAAACCTGCAGCGGCGGGCCCTGTGCGGTGAAACGCTTTTTCAACGGTCGCCGGTTCCGTGGGAGTTCGATTGCGAACGTAAACGTACGGCGGCATGTCCAGCGACGCACTGATTCCAAAGAAGTAATCGAAACCAAGATCGCACGGGCCATTCTGAATCTCGCCAGCGTAATCGACGTCCCATCCCGCCTTGAAGCCGCCCGAGAAATTGCCGCCATCGTTCGCCGTACCGCCGGCCTTCAGTGGCCAGTCCCAGCCAAGATGCCATTTGCCAATACAGGCAGTTGAATAGCCATGTTGCTTCAGCAGTGACGCAACCGTCAACCGGCCGGGCGAGATCAGCGGTTTGGAGAATCCGCCCAGGACACCCTTTTGCAGATGAGTCCGCCAGTGGTATCGCCCCGTCAAAACCGAATACCGTGTCGGTGTACAGACGGACGAAGAAGAATGCCCATCGGAAAAGATCATGCCCTCGTTCGCAATCCGGTCAATATTGGGAGTTGGAATCTTCGATTCCGGATTTAATGCAGAAACATCACCGAAGCCCTGATCATCCGCCATGATGAAAATGATGTTCGGATTCGTTGCCGCAGCAAGGCTGCCCGTGGCCACAACGCAATACAGGACGCAGAAAACAGCTCGGAAGTTTCGCATGATGAATCTCATGAAGGATTTTTCAGTGAGTAGGTGGTCTGGACAATTCTAGAGACTCATTCCAGCAATGGGGATCGCGGAGGGTTCATTAACGCAGAATTGCCTGCCTCGGTTTTTGCGAATCGGCCGCAACTGACAGTTGGTTACACTAAGTCTGCAGCCGGTACCGGCAGCCTTGTCGGCTTCACGAGCTGTCCCTTTCGCGATGAACTTGCAGTACCCTACTTTGCGTTGAACCTCCTCCAAGAGATGCTGCTCCATGAACGTTTTTCCAGTTCTTGAGGGAGTGCATTGGTCATTTGAAATCGCTTTTTGCGGCAAGGCTGGTGGGCCGAAATTGGTCCACCTTTGGACGAATCGCTCTGAAACGCTGGCGAAACAGTTGGCTACGGAATTATTGTCGAACGGGTCACGGGTCTGTCACTGGCAAATTTCGCGAAGAAGAATCTGTTTGCACCACTGGGCATGTCCAATACCTTCATTATGGAGGACCCGGCACGAATCGTGAAGCGCCGGGCCATCGGTTACCAGCACACGAACGGCCAGTGGCATCAGTGGACTCAGAGTTCGGCGGGCCCCGGCGGCCGGGGGCTGTACACCTGCGTGGACGACCTCTATCGATGGGATCAGAACTTCTATGACAACCGCTTGTCTTCGGGGAAGTATTTTCACGGACGGCACGTTGCTGGGCAACCGCAACGTGCTGGACGCCACACCGACGGGCGCGTATCGCGGTCTGAAGAGGATCCAGTTTACTGGTGGAATGCCAGGTTACGTCGCAGCTATGACGCGATTTCCTGATCAGCAATTCACGGTCATTTGTCTGTGCAATAATTCAACGATCTCACCGTGGCAGATCAACGCTCGCATTGCTGACCTGTACCTTGCGAACGATCTTGAACCGGTGCAGAAAAAGTTCGACGGCGAGGCCGTCCGTCGAGCAGAGGATAAAGAGATCAAACTGGATGAAGCGGAACTTCTGAGCAAGACTGGTGCTTTTCGACTGCGAGCCGATGGACGCATCTGGAAGACAGTATTTCAAGACGGCAGGCTGCTGGTCATCGACCACCTGAACGAAGCCACTCCGCTGATCCCCATGGGGCACAATCGATTTCAGCCTGACGGCGGCTTCTTCCATGAGACTGCCAGGTTTGAATTCACGCAGACGTCACCCGAATCGCCGTTTTCGCTGATAAGCAGATGGATCGGTGGAACGGTCGGAACGGACCGCGTTGACCTTGTTGCCGAGCTGGAGGAAATCGCCACCGCGCCATCACATCAGACAGAACAATCCTCAGAATCTCCGACCAGATGGATCGTAACTCCCGGCGAAGAACGACTCGTCAAAACTCAGGTTCTCGCCCAGATAAAATCCAGCCTGCTGAGCCTGTTGCGGCGGCCGGACTGTGACGAAGCCCACATCGATCTGTCGCACGTCGAGTACCTTGGCAACACGGCTATCGGGATGCTGCTGTCTGTGCACCAGCAATCCGCAGCTGCTGACACTCGTCTGGTGTTATGCCGGATGAAGCCACAAGTCCGCGAACAACTTACCAGCCGACGTTTTGACAAGGTGTTTAACATTCAACAGCTGTAGCATCGTGTATTATTGGCAACCAAAGCCGAAACGACCGACGATCGTTTAAGAAAACAGGGTGAGGATACTTGTTTTCTTCGACGACTGCGTTGCATGGGTCGGAGAAGCCATTGAGATCATCCCGACCACGGAATAGTGATCCGATCTTCCATTTCTGTCTGCCGAATTCAGCGGCAGCTGCCGCGAAATCTCATGCCTTCCGGCCGGCATACGGCACTCGGCCGACAATTGCAGGGATTCTGCGCCGATGAGACAATTGGCCCGAATCACCCGGCCTTCTCAGGTGTTTCAGCACTCGAGAACGGAGAGCCTGAGTGTTCGCTGGAACCACACCGTCAGGGGATGAATCGAGGGGCATCCTTGATCAGCTATCCCCGCTGATTGAAATGAAGCTCATGAAGAATCAAGCCTGCCTTGCTGCGTCCTTTGCTCTGTGTTTGTTATCGATTTCGACGCGTGCCGATGCGAAGGATTTCTTTCTGACCATTGGTGGCGGGGCCTCGCCAACGGGAAATCAGGCATCGCTTGAGAAGAATGTGCTGTTCTTTCAGCGGTTGTTGCGAGAGCAAACACAGGACCTGTCGCACAACGACATCTACTTTGCCGATGGTCTTGCTGCAGGGCACGACCTGCAGGTCATGGATCGGGATTCTGTGCCACAGGCCAACCGCCTGATGGCTGAGTTCTTCGGTTCTCAACGCAATCTGGGGCTGCTGTATCGAAACCACGAAGTGGTCGGAGTACGAGGCGACACCAGTCCGGCCAGGATTCGCAGTTGGTTCGGTGATGTTGGTTCGACCATGCGCAGTGGTGACCGGTTGGTGCTGTATGTAACGGCTCACGGCAGCAGCAGTGATGACCGCGATTCGCCGCACGACACGACAATTTCTCTGTGGAATAACAGGAAGATCAGAGTCAGCGAAGTGGTTGGCCTGCTGGACAAGCTGCCGCAGGGAGTCCGTGTTGTCGCCGTGATGGTGCAGTGTCACGCCGGAGGCTTTGCGCGGTTCATTTACAACGAAGGTGATCCGAACAAAGGGCTTTCCACGCAGCAGCGGTGTGGCTTTTTCGCGACAGTCCATGATCGACCTGCCGCCGGGTGCACCCCCGAAATCAACGAAGCAACGTACGTCGAATACAGCACGTATTTCTGGGAGGCGATCGCAGGACACACCCGCACCGGAAAGCCGATCGACATCCCGGACTATGACGGCGACGGCGGAGTCTCGTTTGCCGAAGCCCACGCGTACACGGTGCTGACGGCAAACACGATCGACTTGCCGATTACAACGTCCGGCGAGTTCCTGGGGATCGAAAGCCTGTTTGCCAATGACCGCTACCCCGAACTGTTATCTGACGCGGCCAAGTGGGACGCCGTTCTGCAACTGGCGACGCCGGTCGAACGAGCCATCCTGGAAGGCCTGTCCGGGCAGCTGAAGCTGTCCGGTGGCAACCGCATCGAAGACGCCCGCGAACAGGCACAGCAGTTGCGTCGCGGCTCGCGCAGTCAGCGCGGGGGTTCTCGAGGACGGCAGCTGAATCCTTCCAGCCAGCTACGTCAGAAGATCGCTTCCGATCTGAAAAGACGGTGGCCGGAACTGGCCAATGTGCTGAACCCGGTGGCCGTCGATTTTCTGACAACTCGCCGGAAAGAATTTATCGCCGCCGTTGAGGGACATCGGGACTACAAACGTTACCGCGAACAGGTGGAAAGTGTGTCGGTCCAGCCCAACGCAGAGAAGCAAAAGGTGAAGTACGAGCGTTTCGTTCGCACCGCCGAAAATGTAATTCTGCGAGAAAATCTGCGACTGCTGGACGACACAAAACGGCTGCAACAGTATCACGCGATTCTTGAGGCCGAATCGCAGTCACTTTCGAATGTTGTTCCGGCAAAAACCGACGCTGCGATCGTGCCGCGTGACTGACAACAAGGCGACATTCGACCCAAGGAATTGTTGGTTACCTGTCAACCATTTCGCCGCGTCTTCAATTCGTATACGGGCCACTCGGTCGAACAGGCATTGCAGTGGAATCCGACAATGGTCGCTGTGCCGGGAACGGGCAACCGATTCTTGGGGCTGATGACGGCATCCTGCAGTTCCAGCGGCTCAACGTTCATCTGTGAACACTCGGGACACACAGAGTTTTCTCGTATGATCCGGGCTCGGTCCACGGGAGCAGACAAGCGACCGCTGATAATCGTCGTCTGCTTCCGGGAAGCAAACGGCAGAATGTCCCGTTTCTGACGTGGCGACTCAGGCTCAGATTCCGGGGGCGGGTTGTACAGACGCAGGTGCAACTGGTTCATCGTGAATCCTCCTTGAATCACGGTCCATTAATTGCCGGCGACGAACACTTTACTAAAGCAATCCGTGCTTTTTGTTCTATGCCACCAGCGCGATCTCAACGGAACTGTAGGCATCACGACGTGTGTGCTCAAGCTGTGAAAGCAGAATTTCACATGCGGCAAACTGGGCAACCTGGCGTTTAAACCAGGAATTCGCGGCAGATTTACGATAAGTCCACGTCTGCGAGTGACTTTGGGCGATCGGGCCGAAACAATCCCGCCCATGAGTAAATGGCAACCCAATTCATGGCAGCAGAAACCGGCGCTGCAGCAGCCGGTCTACGAAAACTCCCAGGAAGTCAGTCAGGTTCTGCAAAACCTTGCTCAACTGCCCCCGCTGGTCACCGCGTGGGAAGTTGATCGACTACAGAAACAACTGGCAGAAGCCGCCACCGGCAAGGCGTTTGTGTTGCAGGGCGGCGATTGCTCTGAGAGCTTTGGCGACTGCAATGCGCTAGCGATTCTGAGAAAGCTGAAGGTGCTGATACAAATGAGCCTTGTGCTGATTTGTGGTTCCAAACAAAAAGTTGTCCGGATTGGACGAATTGCCGGTCAGTACGCAAAGCCCCGGTCGGCCAACACCGAAACCCGGGACGGGGTGGAACTGCCAAGTTACCGTGGCGACATTATCAACCGCATCGGTTTCACCAAAAATGACCGTGAACCGAATCCGCAACTGTTGCTTCGCGCATATGAACGATCAGGGCTGACCATAAATTACATCCGCGCACTCAGCGAAGGCGGCTTTGCAGACTTGCATCATCCGGAGAACTGGGACCTGGAATTCGTGCGCAACACGCCAGGTTCGCGGCGCTATCAAGAGCTTCTGGCGTCACTGAGTGACTCGATCCGTTTCATGGAAGTCGTTACATCCGGCGAACTGGATCAATTGAGCCGTGTCGACTTCTTTACGTCCCACGAAGCTCTGCACCTGCTTTACGAGCAGGCGCTGACACGAACGGATCAGCGTCAGTTGGGACATTACAACCTGAGCACTCATCTGCCGTGGATTGGTGACCGCACACGGGCCATCGACGGTGCCCACGTGGAATACTTTCGCGGCATTCGGAATCCGATTGGCGTCAAGGTCGGTAATACAATCGCGCCCGATGAACTGGTCGATCTGATCAAAGTGCTGAATTCGGAAAATATCCCGGGGCGACTGACGTTGATACACCGGTTCGGGGCAGAGAAAATCAGCAGTAAGCTGCCGATACTGGCGGACACTGTCAGGCGGGCAAATCTAAACGTGCTATGGAGCTGCGATCCGATGCACGGAAACACGCAGGCAACCCGCAACGGCTTCAAGACGCGGCCTTTCGACGAAATCACTTCGGAAATCATCACGGCATTTCGGATTCACCACGATTGCGGGACCCGACTGAGCGGAATTCATCTGGAACTCACGGGCGAAGACGTCACCGAGTGCGTCGGTGGCCCTGCAAATCTGACGGAATCTGATCTCCCGCGAGACTATCGCAGCCAGGTCGATCCACGTCTGAACTACGAACAGGCAATGGAAATTGCGTTCCTGCTGAGCGAGCAAACGCGATCCGCTACGTGAAGAAACTCACACCCGGTTTCTTGCCCAGCGGCGAATGCCCGCCGCTAAAACTGTCAGGCCCATTTTGGTAATCAGACGCGATTTCGCTTTTTGCCGACCGTTTTCTTCAACATCGGTTGAGTGGCAAGGATGCCAAGCCCCAGAGCAGCAACCGCAGGAGTGGAATCTTTCGAATCCTTCTCCTCGCTGGTCGTACCACTCCACCAGTCCGCCGCTGCCCAATCGGACATTACGGAATCCAGATCTTCCACAGCTTCGTCGCCATCCGCTGCGGGCCCCGCAGTCGCTTCCAACGTCAAAGCTGTCACAGCCGTCTGTGAATTCAGTGCCGCTGATTCTGCAGTGTCCGAGGCAACCGCAGAAACGTGTTCCGAAACCGTCAGCTGAATGACAGGATCACTGACGTCGCCCGGCAACAACAGATCATCCGGCAGTGCCGACCCCGAGTTGCTGCGTGACGGGAGTACTGCCACAGTAAAGTTGACAGGTTTGCTCCAGAATGATTTCTCTCCCATCTCACTGATGGCACGAACCCAGACACGATATTCCCCGGCGACAAGTGGTGTTTGAACCGTGAAGGAAGCGACCGTCACATTCGTGTCGTGGACGACCTGGGTTTGAGGCACATCGATGCGGTTAATCCAGATTTCGTATTTCTCTGCCCCGGTAATGCCGGCCCACAGGAACGTGGGTGTCGAAGAAGTTGTTCCGCTCTCCGTCGGCGTCAGAATTTCCGGACGTCCTCCGATGGTGAACTCAACACCAGTCGACCATGCTGATCGTGTGTCATCTTCAGATATGGCCTGGACCCACACGACGTAGTTGCCGTCTGCCAGATCGGTATTCGGAACTCTGGTGGTGCCCGTAACGTACTGGTCAATCAGGACGGGAACGGCGACCTCACCTGGATTTCGCAGGGTCAGCCACACATAATAGTGGGACGCACCAACAACGGAGCCCCATCGAATCTCCGGAGTTCGGTCAAATGTCGCACCTGTCGGTGTGACATTCTGAGGAGCACTCAACACGGTAAACGTGACGGAATTGCTCCAGAATCCGGCAAGTCCGTCAGGCCCGATGGCTCGAGTCCAGGCCTCATAGGTTCCGCCTGGCAGATTGGCCGCTGCTGAAGCAAAACTGGTCGTCTGTAGATTGGTTTCGTAGATCGCCTGGATCTCGCCGGTCGTAACATTGTTGACCCACAGTTCGTAATGATCTGTGTCGACCACAGTCGTCCACGAAATCTCAGGGAACGAATTGCTGGCTGACACGGACTGACTGGCTGGACTCGTGATTTCCGGTCGGGTCAGGACGCGGAAGTCTCTCCCCTGACTCCAGAATCCGGACTGTTCCAGGTCGTCGTAGGCTCGGACCCAGAACCGGTAACGCCCCACGCCAATCTGCTGGTCCGGAATGACGTTTGGATAGCCTGCCAATTCGACTTCGCCGATGAACCAATCATCTTCAGCTCCTGCACCGCCACCGATGGTCTCAAACCGGAAGGCAAAATCAGAATGCAGAGCATCCGCCGGAAGTTGAACTTTCGACCTGATAAAGCCATCGAGGGCCACCTGGTCAGGGAATTGCCGCTCCAGTTGCACCCATTCACCGACAGCGTTACGGTAGGAAAGAACCAATTGCAGAGTCGGAATGGCCGGTGCGTTGGGATCAATCAGGGTCGGCGGAGTATTTCGCTGGAACGTGTATTTCAGCTGCGCTCCCAGTTCACCGGAAATGTCCATACTGACCGACTGCAGACGATCGAAGCCGTTCGGTGCTTCATCCAGATGAGCACTGACGATTCCGGCGGCAGCGTTCGTGGCGAGATTATCTGCAGCGACATCCTGAGTCGCCACCGGTACGGTGCTCTGGTCCCACAGAGCCGGGTCAAACGGCAGCGTCTGAGGTACTCCGTCGACAACAATGTTGAAAGGACCGCCCTGGAAGTTTGATAAAAACAGCGGTGCCGGAGCAAGAATATTGTCCATCCGGAACATCTGTATGATGTTCCGAGAAACATCGTTCAGCCACAGGTCGTACCGAGTGGCACCGTCGACGGGACTCCATATCAATGCCGGCGTGGGATCTTCTGTCTCGAATGCAGGGCCTGCCAGAATTGGAGGCTCGTGGTCAGCAACGGTCAGGTCCAGAACACCAGTTCGGTAGCCAGCCGAGTCAGCACTGATCAACACCGACTGATCGCGATCGATAAAGTCATCGTTCACAGCATCGATCAGGAACGTCGCGGATGTGGCACCAACCGGAATAACGACCTGTTGAGGAATGGAGGCTTCACTCAGATCGCTGTTCGAAAGGTTAACAACGATTGGTGATGTATGGCCGGACGTACTGATACTGACAGTGGCCAACGCCGCTCCCGCACCGGCGTTTTCCAGAATGCGTTCGCTGCCTGCAGGCACCGTCACGGACAGAGACTCAGCATCATCAACGGTGATATCTTTGGTTGCCGTGTCGATGGTGGGATTGGCGGTGTTTGCGTCCGCAGCAGTAATCGTCACCACCTGCGAACCGTCCAGAATGGCGTCGCCAAGAATCGTGGCTGTGAAGGTGGTAAGGACGGCACCTGACGGAATGACCACCAGGGCAGGCACGGTCAGTTCGGTCTCGTCACTACTGCTAAGAACCACAGACTGAGCGACGGTCAGATCGTTGACATCCAGACGTGCCAGCGTAATGGTCAGGAAACCAGCGTCTTCGGCGACGTTGTCGCTGAGCGTTGTCAGATGCAGTCGAGCCTCCTGGTCGGTAACACTGATTTCCGGACTGGTGGTTGTCAAATATCCCGGAGATGACGCCGTAAACGTCACCACCTGTGTTCCATCAAACAACAGGTCGTCAACGGCGTCAACATCGAAGCTGACACTCGTCTCGCCCGCCGGAATGGTGACAGACGCGGGCACGGAGATTTCGGAAGTATCACTGCTGAGCAGTGATACCACCAAATCACTGTTCCCACCTGCGTCCGAACGGGTAATGGTCCCGCGAATGGCGCCTGGTCCATCACCTTCAGTGATGAGTGTTTTGTCCAGAACAATCATTAACTCTTCATTATCTGTTACGTCAACGACATCGCTCCCCAGCTCCAACCCACTCAGGCTGGCAGCGACAACAGAGATCACCGCCGTTTGCGTCCCATCCAGCAATAAATCGTCGATCGATTCGAGTGGAATCCGGACTTCCGCCTGGTTTGCCGGGATCATGACCGTCGTCGTCACTACAGCTTCAGTGGTGTCACTGCTTGAGAGTGTGACCTGAGTGGACGAGAGCCCAATCGTTGTCAATTCCAGTGACCAGCTCACCAGCGTGCCGGAATCTGTCTTGTTGTCGTCGACGATTTCCAGGATCCAGTCACCGGACGGATTCTCTCCGTCGAATTTGTCCAGGAAACCTTCGCCGACGAATCGTCCCGTGTAAGGGGCGACACCTTCAATGATCCTTTGGCCAGCTTCGTCGTCAAATGTTGTATTCGTCAGATTGGAGGCATTGGAATTCAGATCAGTAAACAGCTCGACTCTTGTTCCTGACGGACTGAACAGGTACACGTCCAGGTCAGGAATGGCCTCATGTACGAAGCTGACTGTGACATTGACGTCCATCACCCTTGAAATCTGGGGAGCAACTGTAATCCGTGACAAACTGACGTCGTTGTCCAGAATTGGCATCGCGGTCGTGACGGCTCCGACTTCACTGGAAACGAAATCCAGCGGACCATCGACGTCTGTCCGAAACACTCGAACGGCGTCGGCAATCTCACCAGCCCCTTCAACAACGGTATCAGGGATCACATCGACGCCAACTGTTTCCACATCTGTAACGGAAACGGTTGTCGCGCCGAACTCGTAGGAGGGAGCACTTGCGTTAATCGTGACAAACTGAGTGCCGTCGCGCTCGTTGTCGTCAAGAACGTCGATGCTGACTGTTACAGATTGCTGATTCACCGGAATGGTGACTGTGGCAGGAACGTCCAATTCTCCTGGGTTATTGAATTGCAACGAGACGATCAGGTCCCCTGATGGCTGACTCTGATGTCGTGCAAAACTGACAAATGAGGTCCCGCCGGCAGTTTCCAGTTGTACGAATGACGTGAAGTCCGAATCGGTGGTAGACGTTTGCCCGAAAACGTCAGAAAACAGAATCTCGTGACTGACGTTAATCTGAATATCTGCAAGACCGGCCACTGAACTTGACGCAGTTCTCAGAACAGAACCGTCCGGATTGAATACGAAGACGTCGCCATTGTCATCGCCGCCGTAGATGAACCCCTGTTCGTCGACCGTGATTGTTCGTATTGAGGCGGCAAGATTAATTGTTTCAATCAACGCGAGAGTTGTGGTGCTATACCGACGAACAGTCGTTTGATTGCCGCTGAGTCCGTACACGACGTCGTCCAGGCCAACGGTAACGTCAATGAATCGATTGTCGGTACGAATGGTGCCCGGTACGTCGTCGCCCCCCAGTGCAAGACTTCCAAATGCGACCTGTGCAGAATTCACATCGAGAGTCCGCAGTGCCTGCCCGTCACGGCTAAACACGAGAATATCTTCGGAATCGAAATCGCCGACGAAGATCTCTCCATCTGCCGAAGCCAGCCCCGTTTTTCGCGTAATTCCAGTGTTGATCGTATTAATGATTTCGCCGGTCACCGCGTTGATCAGATAGACCTGGTCAGTCAGGAGATCAGCGGCCAGAAGTCCGTCCGGCCCCGTAATGGCTGCCAGACCTCCATCAAGAACAATACCCTGGCCTGACCCGCCCACCCCAACCTGGAAACTACCCGCCGGTGTTTGACCCACTGGATTATAGCCATAGATCGTGTTGTCATTGCCTGCGTCAAGAACGTACAGCAAATCATTTAACGCGGCCAAACCGGTGAATCCAGACGCTAGCACACCCGTGGCACTGACAAGATTCAGTGCATGTGTACTTATTAATTCACCCGTATCCGGATTCAAGCCGTAGATCGTGTCGGATTCAGTGTCCAGTGCCCACAAGGTTGTTCCATCAAAAGCCAACCCACCATCTGTCCCGGCGACTCCCGCCGGCACCGGGATTTCGTTGACGATTGCTCCGGTTCCTGGATCGACTTCAACCAGCATGTCCTGGAAACGGTTATTGCTGAACAGGCGGAAACCCGTTTCCACCGAGCCAAATCGAATGACTTCGCCAGTTCGCAGATCAAGCCTGACAAGACCAAATTCGTCGTTGTTGACCTCCATATCCGTCAT
>JBDONA010000913.1:0-3356 GCA_039831575.1 Fuerstiella sp.
GCTCAACCTAACGGCAGAATCTGCCGAAACTCGTCAAGTAGAGAAGTTTCCACACGCGGTACCACGCGCGTGTCCGCAGCTTCCGGGTTGTCTCCCCTTCATCCAATTTTTCCGAGACGCAACACCTGAACGGATTCTGAACAGCGTAACTGTGTGACATCCATTGATGCCCCAGCCTCAGAATCACTCCGCCGGAAAGTTCAGGTCAACACCATGCCTCAAACGTTGAGACGCATCAAGTCATCGGACAAGTCACGAGAGATGGCTCGGCCCCGACTCCACCGCATTGACACCCACCATCAAATCAACAGCGCCACGAAGACTGTCCAGGCTCCTGCAAACGTCGCCCGCAGCGCCAGCGCCGACAGCCTCCGTGAGCTGCATGGAATTCGGGACGCCGTTGATGAACTGCTGTTGCTGGCCAGCGCCCGCGACTGCCTGCACGCCGTCGGACGAACGGATCGTTCGTTGTTGAGGAAATACCGGGCGGAAGCAAAAACCGTCGTCGTCCGACTGCGAAAACTTCTCGGCATGAAGACATCGGTAAACTCGACGTCTGACAAAGTCGCCGATACGACCGCCAGGAAAATCGACAAACCCAGCTCACGCGATTCCTCATTGCCACTCACGAAACACAGGTCCGGCACTTCGCGCATCCAGATCCGACTGACCAAAGCGCTGGTCCGAATCCTCACGGCCTTCAACGATGTCGGCCAAAAACCCAGCGGACTTGTGGAACGAGTACTCTGGAAGGATCGCGACATTCGAGACGCTGCTGACATTCTGGGAGTCAAAAGTCCAACACCGCAGAGTTCCCATCGATCCTCCCGCGGTGAACTCGGAAAGTCGACGCGCGTCCAACAGTAAAGTCTCCACACGATGTGCCCGCAACGGCCGCTGGGCGTCTGTGCACGAGTTCCGTGCGTGGCCGATCGCCGGTTGATTCCCCCGACTGCTGCGAACGGCAGTCAGACATCGCCCCGTTGTCGCGTTGCCACGCCGCCATTTGCTTTTGTGCGTTGATGCGCGCCTATGAACAGGCAAATCGCGGTGATATTTCGAGCTGACGCGCGTGGGAATGCATGGCCATTCGTGAAGCTCGGTCAGCTCACGCTTCCAGTGCATCGTCGCCAGTCCTGCGTGATGCGGTGAACGCTGTACACGGTGCACTTGTGCGAAACATGTTGCCGGCTTCTTTCCGGCTGACGCGACTGGCTTTTACGATCGGCAGTCGTTAGCGTGGGAGCCTTGTGAGAATCCCGGTTGTTGTTCCATCATCAGGACGGGGCCATTGTCACGCATCATGTTTTTGATATTGCCGCACTGTTGCCACTCGTTGGCTCGCGTGTGTCGACCGGTCATGACCAGCGTCGTCACCGTATGCTGCGTGGTCATCCTTGCTACGCCTCCAGGCCGTGCACAGGAAGGGCAGAAGCCGAAAACTTCTGTGCTGCAGCGGACCAGTCCCGCGGGTATTCGACGCTTTCGGCCCGGTGCCTGGGGAGTCACGGGCATAGAAGTTGTGAATCATCGGGATCAGCCCACGGAGGTCGTGACAGGGCTGTATTTTGATAACAACCCGATGACACAGTTCTCGCGGCGGGTGTGGCTTCCCGGAAAATCCACGCGGATGACCTGGGTCCCGGCGCTGCCGCCCGACGACGGAAGAACGGAACTCCGCGCGCGTCATTTTCTCTATAGCGACTCAGATGGATCCCGCACTCTGGTCAGAGCGTCCCACGAATTGTTGTTCGAAGCCGAATCGCTGCCGCTCGGGAAACCGCCAATCACGGTGATTGTGGACGACTGGTACACAGACGACGCGGCATCGCTGGCGGAGTCAAAAGAACTCGCAATCACAATGCGACTTGCCGCACGGTATACCAGAGTTGTGACCGAAGTTGACGCGGATGCCGTGCCAGCGTTCCACGAGGGGCTGGATGCTGTCGACCACATCGTTCTGGCTGGCGATCAAATTGCTGATTCGCCCACGGGGCTATCCAGTATTCGCACCTGGCTGCAAAATGGCGGTCGATTGTGGGTTCTGCTGGACCAGGTCAAGCTGTCGACAGTAGAACTGCTGCTGGGCGATGACGTTGGCATTACGGAAGTCGATCGGGTCCGTCTGACCGAGATTCAGTTTCGGAATGCGCTTAAGAATGAGCTCTGTGGATCACTTCACACGTACGAGGATCCCGTCGAATTCGTCCGCGTCATCGCACCGAATGTGCAGATTACTCACGAGGTGGATGGCTGGCCGGCCGCCTTTCGACAGAACATCGGTCACGGGCGAGTCGTCTTCACGACACTTGGCGCCAAAGCATGGTGGCGACCACGCCTGGTTGAGGAACAGGTTCACGAACTGGATAGAAATGGGAGTTTCATTGCGCTGCAGGGGCTTGAGGAGATGGCGGATTATCTGACTCGTCCCCTTGCCCCCCCGCCCCTGACGCCGGAGGATTTTGAGCCGTTTCTGTCCGGTGATATTGGCTATCGCATTCCGGGACGTGGCACGGTCCTGTTCGTTCTGGCTGCGTTCTGGGTCGGGTTGCTGGGTGTGGGCTTCAGGCTGCTGCGAAGTGCCCGACTTGAACGACTGGCACTCGTGGGGCCAGTGTTGGCATTTCTGGCGGCCGCGCCGCTGGTTGTGCTCGGGGAGCGTGCGAGAAACGCAATTCCGCCAAAAGCAGCTATCGCCGAGGTCGTGTATGTCGGTCCGGGCACACACTCAATACACAGTACCGGCGTCGTAGCCATGTTCGTTCCGGGACCGACCGAAGTACGCATCAGCGCTCACCGCAGTCGCTTGCTGACGCCCAGACGCGAGCGTCTGGAAGGTGAAGTGCGTCAGATGATGTGGACCGATCTGGACGACTGGCAGTGGGAGAACCTGACGCTGCCGACGGGCCTGCACTTTGCCACCACGCAACAACACACATCCATCGCAACGTCTCTGCGGGCGACCGCGACTTTCGGACCGGACGGAGTATCCGGCAGGCTGGCGTCCGGTCCCTATGCCGAAGCGAGTGATGCACTGATCGCTACAAAAACACAGCATGCACTGGCCGTTGATCTACAACCGGATGGCAGTTTTTCGGCAGGCCAGAGTGATCTCCGGGATCCAGGTTTCTATCTGACAGACTCGTTTCTGACCGACGAGCAGCGTCGGCGTCAAAAGATCTATCAGACCATGCTGCGACCGCGGCTGGACTTCAGTTACCCGAATCGCCCGATGCTGCTGGCGTGGACTCGGCCGACCGAAGCCAGTCTGACCTTGCCGGACCAGATGCAGCAATCGCGGTCGGCACTACTGTGCATCCCACTGGAGATTCAATCGCCACCGCCCGGCACCGACG
>JBDONA010000251.1:0-15045 GCA_039831575.1 Fuerstiella sp.
TTTCACGTTCAGAAAGGGCTGTGGATTGCGATGGCAATGCCCATCGCCGTTGTCGGCTTCGAAGGCTATTCCAGGTTGGTAACGGGAGACCATGAAACGGATTTCATCGCGTACGCGATGGTTTCGGCCTGCGTTATTGCGTTCATTTTCCTGATCGTATCAGCAGCCTTGCTGTTTGCCGGAGAAGAAGAAGCCGGAACGGCGTTGTGGCTGAGACAACTACCGCTGAAGACGTCGACTCTGATCGGTGCCAAACTGGTAGCCTCGATAGTCGGCACGCTGGCTCTGCCGACCTTCGCAGTACTGACTCTGATCATCGCGGGACTGTTTTGGGGCGATGCGGGAATTCATCTGCCTCGGTTCACTATTCTTCCTCGGCTCCCTTTTTTCCGCAACACAAGCACTGAGGTTCTGCAATGTTGGGCCACAGCCATAGTCACATTGTTCAGCGTGGCCGTGGTTTACTCGCTGATACTTCGAAAAGTCTTTCCTGCGCTTGGCTGTTGGGCGGTCACTGCTTTTGTTTACACTGTTGTCGTGTTGCGTACGAATGGCGGACTGCTGTCGCCTGCCTTCTTATGGACAATCCCGGTTGCCACGATGCTGGTCATACCGCTGGGGTATCGCTGGCACGTCGGACGTCATCGATGGTTTAGACGACGAGTGCCATCGCTTCCCCTCTCTGCGACGTCTCGTCAGTTCCTGGCAAAAACGTTTCCAACATTCGCTCGCGTATATTCCCAGCCGTCTCGTCGGCTCATGCTGCCGAGTCTCAGCGTTCGCAGCGAAGGAAGTCTGCTGAGGCGATCCACTGCAATTCCAACCGTGTTGGGTCGTACTGTTGCTGTTCTGGCATGGCGTGAAATGCGTTTCGCCGTAAGATTTGTGGCGATTGCGCTGTTGCTGGGTACGGTTGCAATTGCCGCGCGCGGTCCCGGCGCCCGCTCAGTGCCATGGCCGAGTATGCTGATCTTTCTCCTGGTGATTGAATGCGGCCTGCGAACGTTTCGCCACGACCAGCAGAAACTGCATGGCCTGTTTTGGAGCCATCGAGGAGTCTCACCCCTGTTGGTCTGGCTGGTTCGAAACGCTGTCTGGCTGTCGGCGCTGTGCTTCGTGTCTGTGGCATTTCTGCTGGGTGATTTGCTTCCGGAGATGCTGAATCCCCCTGGGACTAACAGCATACCTGGGCACTCGAGCGGAATCAGCGACATCATTTCTCAAATTCACCGACCCACGCTCCCGACGGTATCCGTTGCTGATGATTTACTATTCCAGGTGAACGTAACACTGGCTTTGCTGGTGGGAACGTTCGCCATCAATCAGCTGGCATCGTGCTGGATCCGCCGACCAATCCTTGCCGCGTGCGCAGGCCTTTACGGGACGGTTTCATTGTGGTTCTGGCTGAGCTATTTGATACACACCGACATCCCGCTGGTCATCTCGGCGTGGCCGATGATCGGACTCTGCTTTGTCGCGATGGTCATTTCTCGGCGAGACTGGATGGATCGACGAACGTCGCTGCAAATCGGACTGAAGCGTGCAGCAATGATCGTCGTGCCGTGTTTGTGCATGTGGCGAATGCTGCAGTGGCTATAGTCATGGAGCATGACGAATCGCTGGAGTAGACGCACGACAATGCTGTAAGTCGGTGGACGCCACTATGGCAAGAAAACTCTTGCCGGCGTCGTAATCTCAACCACCAGGACCTGCTCAACGTCGGTCGGTAAGGCGCTACCATAGCCGGAATTGGTCCAGTAACGCCTCAGGCAGGGGTTTGGGGAAGAGACTCACCAGACCACAACAGCGGTTCCTGATACGATCCCGAAAGATGTCTCAACTCCTGCCAGTGAAAACTCAACACAAACCAATCGCGATGACGAAAATCGAGTTTCCCCAGAGCCGTTGCCGAATCGGAGTGAGCCGCGTTGATGTGACGCCGCCGGTCGGCATCTACCACCGCATGTGGGGAGCCGCAAAGCACGACAAAGCGACGGGCGTCCATCGTCCACTGACCGCTACCGCTCTGGTGATGTCGTCAGAAACTTCGTCAGCCGCCAATCCGGACGCCGTCTTCGTGGCCGTTGATCATTGCCTGCTGTGGTACGTGGAAATGGCGTCGTTGCTGAACATGATCAGCGACCAGACAGGAATCCCGGTCGACAGCATCACCGTCTTCTTTTCGCACACTCACGCGGCCGGTTTGATGGGTCTGGAGCGAATCGAACTCCCTGGTGGCGAACTGATTCCAGCCTACCTGGAAAGCCTCGGCCGGAACATCGTCCAAGCAGTCAACGACGCGGTGGCAACCATGCAGTCTGCCATCATCAGCTACGGCAGCGGACGCTGCAATCTGGCGACGAACCGCGACTTTTTCGACCCTAATCGCGACCACGCCGTATGTGGCTTCAATCCGCAGGGCACAGCCGATGATGGGGTGCTGGTAGGGCGTGTGCAGAATGCCGCATCGGGAAAGTCCATCGCCACAATCGTCAACTACGCCTGCCACCCCACGACGCTGGCATGGGACAACACGCTGATCAGTCCGGACTACCCCGGAGCCATGCGAGAAGTCGTGGAAGATGTAACCAAAACACCATGCTTTTTCATTCAGGGGGCTTCCGGTGACATCGGTCCACGCGACGGCTTCGTCGGTGATGTTGCCGTCGCCGACCGCAACGGTCGGCAGCTGGGATACGCCGTACTCGCCGCATTGGAAAACATGCCACCGGCATCCACTACCCTGCAGTACACCGGTGCTGTGGTTTCCGGTGCCACGATTGGTACGTGGCAGTTTGCTGACGTTGACGATCAACGACAGTCAGACACCGCCGCATGGAAACACATCGCCACAACCGTCGACATTCCCTACCGCAGTGATCTACCGGACCGCGAAGAACTACAACGCGAACGAAGCGAATGGCTGGCCGAACAGGACGCCGCCGTGGCCTCCGGCGACACGTCTGCCGCCGCTGACGCACGAGCCATGGCCGAACGAATGACGCGGCGTCTGGTGCGAGTTGAACATCTGCCAGTCAGCGAAGCCCTGCCCTATGCCGTTCAGATCTGGAAGCTGGGCGACGCGATCTGGCTGGCTCTGGACGGCGAACTCTACAACGTGCTGCAACGCAATCTTCGAGAAACATTCCCAGGCACTTCCATTGTCCTCGGCACGCTCGCCAACGGGTCAAGGGCATGGTACATCCCTGACAGGGATTCCTTCGGAAAAGGACTATACCAGGAAGACGCTTCCGTTCTGGCTCAGGGGGCCCTGGAACAGCTGTTCGATTTTCTTGTACTGAAAATCAGGACTCTGTTGCCGACGCCTTAGTTTTCCTGACGACGACTTCGTGTAACATCGGTCACGTGCAGCAATCACCGCCGACACTGCACGTAACGTCCTTCCACAATATGACTTTGCCTTTCTGCTCGCAGCTCTGCATCGTTTCACACTAGTGAACCTGCAGTTCTCGAACGAAGACTCGAACCTGGTGGCCCCCATACCGCCTGCAGGAGTGATCCATGAACAGACGATTGATGCCGATAGTTGCCGTCGCGTTATTTTCCGGAAGCGCCTCGATGAGTGAAGACTGGAAGCCGTTGTGGCCCGGTGCCGCTCCCGGCGCAAAAGGTGAAGCGGACCATGATGTGCCCGCTCTGCTGGCGTTTCCTGCCCCCCAGGAAAAAGCCAACGGCTGTGGCGTTGTGGTCTGTCCTGGTGGTGGTTACGGCGGGCTGGCGATGGGGCACGAGGGCTACGAAATTGTGGAATGGCTGAATAAGCGTGGCATCAGCGCATGGATTCTTCGATATCGCCTGGGGTCAAAAGGTTACCACCATCCGATTCAGAAAGGTGATGTGCTGCGAGCCATCCGCACCGTTCGACATAACGCTAATGCCAATAACGTAGATCCGAATCGAATCGGAGTCTGGGGCTTCTCCGCCGGTGGCCATCTGGCGTCGACAGCGGCGACCCACTTTGACACAGGCGATGCGAATGCCTCAGATCCTGTTGACAAAGTCAGCAGTCGGCCGGACTTTGCCATTCTGTGCTACCCCGTCATCACGATGGACGAAGAGTTCACTCACAAGGGATCTCGCCGCAATCTGTTTGGCTCGGATCGCTACGACAATGCCGACCTGGTCGAACTGCTTTCCAACGAAAAACGGGTCACACCACAGACGCCTCCGACCTTCATCTTCCACACGACAGAAGACCAGGCTGTTCCTGTCCGGAACGCCACGGCGTTCTATACGGCTCTGCAGCAACACGGGATTAACTGCGAACTTCACATCTACCAAAAAGGCCGCCATGGCGTCGGCCTGGGCGGCAACGACCCGATTCTGTCCACATGGCCGGCCCGCATGGAAGATTGGCTTAAGATCAACAACTTCCTGTCGAACTGACCGGGAGTCCCGGTCGGGACGGTGGCGTGGCTTGTTGGGGGATACTTCGATGACGCTTGAGCCGCCGAATGGTGGGTTAGCCGGGCGACCGGGAGTTCCGGTCAGGACGATGGCGTGGCGTGTTGGGGAATACTTCGGTGACGCTGGTATCGCCGGGCGGTCTGATGAGACGGATGGTTGGAATAGCCGGGCGGTTTTTCAGTTGATTGGTTGTAGGTGAATTTTCAGTCGGGTTTCCAGGGGAGGGTAGCGATGAAACGTTCTGTTCTTGTACTGATCACGCGAGCGGTCGTCGGTTGCTCGCTGGTGGTCGCTGTCGCGAATCCATGTGATCGAGCGACAGCTCAGGATGCGGTGGCACCGGTTGAATCCTTCCTGATGCAGGGCAAGCTGGCCGAAGGTGCGGCAGCGATGCAGAAGTTAATTCGTGCAGACCCAACCGATCAGCAGGCTCGGTTTAGTCTTGGCGTGGTGCAGTTCTTCCAAGCCATCGAAGGCCTTGGCCAGGATCAGTATCGCTACGGACTGCTGGGTGGTCGAAGCCGTTCGATTCCGTTTATGCGACTGCCAATTCCGGAAAACTCTAAACCCGAAGAAATCTCCTACCAGAAAGCCCGAGCACTCGTACAGAATTTCGTTGACGGATTGACCAGGGCCGAACAAACGCTGGCCGCGATCACACCGAAAACTGTCAGGCTGCCGCTGAATCTGGGCACCGTCAGACTCGATCTTAACGGCGACGGAAAACACACCGACGCAGAAACGATGTGGCACATCAGTCAGGTGCTGCAGAATCCTCGCTTCGCGGACAAGGCCGTTCCGCCGAAGGAGTTTCCCATCGTTTTTGATGCCGCTGACGTGCCCTGGCTCCAGGGGTATTGTCACGCTCTGTCAGCTGTTGGAGAGATTGTGCTGGCTCATGACTGGCAGGATCAGTTTGAACGGACGGCTCACCTGTTTTATCCCAATGTCGATTCCCCGTACGAATTCCTTGCGGCTGAGGGGCCGGGGGCCTTTATGAGCTTTGGAGCTCAGAACATTCTCGACTTCATCGCATGGCTGCACACCATCAACTACGAAGTCGTCGAACCGGAGCGCATGCAGAAGGCGCTAATGCACATGGAAACAGTGATCCGACTAAGTCGCCAGTCGTGGAAACTGATCGAAGCCGAAACAGACGATGACCACGAATGGGTTCCGAACGCTAAGCAGACGTCGGTCATGAAGGGCTTCGACGTCGGTCGCGAAATCATTTCCGGCTGGCACGAATTTCTGGATGAAATGGAATCCATTCTCCAGGGGAAACAGTTGGTTCCGTTCTGGCGAGGCATCAAAGGTGGAATTTTCCCGGACGGTCGATTCCCACAGAACCCGAAAATCGGCATCAATGTCCGGAAGATATTCACACAACCGACTCGCTTTGATCTGGCGCTCTGGCTTCAGGGAACGGCGTTGACGCCCTATCTTGAGGAAGGAGAAATCGTGTCGGCCCAGGAATGGGGAAAAATGATGACCAGCTTCCGCGGCAACTTCCTAAACTTCGCCCTGTGGTTTAACTAACCCGTCTTCGACGGTTGATGCCGTCTTCGACGGTTGACGCCGCCTTCGACGGTTGACGCCGCCTTCGACGGTTGACGCCGCCTTCGACGGTTGACGCCGCCTTCGGCGGTTGATGCGAGCTGACGCTCGGAATTAGGAACCCACTTCCGCTGGTTGGTGTCGTTGGGTGAATGACGACGTGTTTTCACTGAAAAGAAGTCTGACCTGGAGCAGTTTACTTATTGTCGTAGACGATACTGGCTCGTGGGAGTAACGAAACTGCTATTGAAGAGCGTTCTTCGCGGCCACAAGTCAGCGTGAAACGCTGTAACATCATGCAAATCTGGATTGATGCCGACGCCTGTCCGTCGGAAGCAAAGGACGTCCTGTTCAAAGCGGCCCGACGAATCGGTCTTCCGCTGACATTGGTTGCCAATCAGCCAATGAATTATCCGAAGTCGGATTTGATTCGCTTCGAACTGGTCAGAGCTGGCGCAGATGTGGCCGATCAACGCATCGTGGAGTTGCTGGAAGACGGAGACCTGGTGGTCACTGCCGATATCCCCCTGGCCGCCGACGCGATTGAAAAAGGGGCATTCGTGATTGACCCACGCGGTGACCTGCTGGACAAAAACAACATCGGATCCCGGCTGTCCACGCGAAATTTTCTGGCAGATTTTCGCGCGGCGGGCGTCCAGACGCCCGGACCGCCTCCGTATACGGCGAAGGACAAACAGAATTTCGCTAATCAATTGGACAAACTGCTGACAAAAATGCTGCGTGTGCCGTAAGTTTCTCGAAAGAGTTCGGCTGACGATGATTAAAGCAGTTTACTTATTGTCGTGAACGATGCTGGCTCGTGGGAGTAACAAAACTGCTACCGAAAAGCGTTCTTCGCGGCCACAAATCAGCGTGAAACGCTGTAACGCCCACCGCGCAGCTCACAGCCGCCACCTGCTACGCAAACGTCACATGATTCAACCTTGGGCTTACCGTCTGTCACGCTCAGACAATGTCGAATGCGGTCATTGATGATGGATGACATGTCCGGATGCAGACCGAACGGCGCAGTGACAAGCCATTCGATATCGGGAAACGGTTTGACGGCTTCAGTTACCAGTCCAGGAATGTCTTCGCTCCAGTGTCGCCCCGGTGACAGGAAATAGGGAAAGACAACAACTCGCGCGGCCCCCTGCTCGACGCACTTGCGAAAGGCCGTCGCGATATCCGGCTGAGCCAGTTCCATGTGCGCGGGCTCCACGATCACGTAATCCGACTGAGCAGCAAAGATCTTCGTAGCCTGATACAGCATTTCGTTGCTGGCCGGTTTGCGCGAACCATGGTCCACGATAACAACAGCGGTCACCGGCGGTCGCAGATTCGTTTGCGATGTATCGGATTCAACAGACATAGCGGTGAACAGGCTTGACTGGTTGGGCAGTTTACAAATTGACGGAACCAGTTCTGGCTCGTGGGGCGGCCATTCTTGAATCGATACACGTGAACCGGGGCCATGGGTCAGCGCAATTCGCTCTCAGGTTTTCGGACAAACGATTCAATTTGACTCACAGACCATACCGCAAACCGTCGTTTCCGTCTCGTGGTCGACACAGAAAGTCCGTCGTTGACAAGCGGGCCGAGACTCTTTTTCAGGCAGGGGCCTGCCAATTTCAGGAACGGTTGCTCCGAAAAAGCCCGCCCCTTTGCTCTGGCCTGTTCCCGTCGGGTATAAAACAATCAGCATGCCCACCACAGAACTCAACGATTGGTCTCCCTGTCCACACTGTGGGTCCGACCTGCCCTCAAACGCCAGAGTCTGCCGAGCGTGTGGCTTTAGTGACGACTACGTAGATTCCGGCGATGATTATGACCCGGGTGACGCCGACGATTTCGACTACGACGACTTCGTGGCCCGCGAGTTCCCGCAGCACGGTGAACCAGGTTCCCCGGCCAGCCAGCGTCAAATGTGGATTCGACTGATCATTCTGGCGATCGTCGCTTCGTTCCTGCTGAGTCTCATGTTCATCTGATGCGGGACAGCCCACGAAAGCCGATTCAAGCTTCCACTCGAAGATTGCTGGCCTGCCACTGCTGGTCGCTCCAAAATACGTCCAGGGTGCTGGCTGTCTCACCGAAACCTCTTTTGTCAGGCAGGCAATTGCGGTAAAAGTCACGCCTTTGACTCGGGAAACAACACACGAAAGCGGTCGATGACGTCTTTGTACGCAACAGAACTGGAAACTGGTCTGCAGGCAGTCCGCCAGGCAGCCGACGTCTGCCGGGCCGTTCAGTCCGCAATCTCAGCAGATTCGCTGGAAAAAAAGGACAAGAGTCCTGTCACAGTGGCTGACTTTGCCAGCCAAGCCATGATCTGCCGACAACTGCAGGCGGCCTTTCCGGACGATCCCGTCATCGGTGAAGAGGGAGCGGAGGAACTCAGGCAACCTTCCGGAGCCGACTTTCTGGCCAGAATTGTGGCCGAGTGTGCGTCGGTCGGTGTGACCGGAACTCCCGACGAAATCTGCAACTGGATCGATCGTGGTGGCCTGCAGGAGTATCGATCTCGGTTCTGGACGCTGGACCCGATCGACGGCACGAAGGGATTTCTGAGGAAAGAACAATACGCAATTTCGCTGGCATTGATTGTCGACGGCCAGATTCAGATTGGCATCCTCGGCTGCCCCAACATGCCGCTGGATTCCTCTCAACCAGACGGTAAAAAAGGCATCCTTTCATGGGCCGTAAAGGGTGCAGGCAGTTTCATTCAGTCACTCGATTCGCCGGACAGTGAACCACAACGAGTTCAGGTGTCGTCCACGGCCGTCAGCAGTGACGCTCGGTTCTGTGAATCCGTCGAATCGGGTCACAGTTCACACGATTGGTCCGGCCAGATCGCCGGACAACTGGGAATCAGTCGCGCACCGTTTCGTATCGACAGTCAGTGCAAATATCTGGCAGTGGCCATGGGCGACGCTGACATTTATCTACGTCTGCCAACGCGAAAAGGTTATCAGGAAAAAATCTGGGACCACGCCGGTGGCATTCTGGTTGTGGAAGAAGCCGGTGGCACGGTCACCGACATTCACGGCAAGGCCCCGGAGTTTCATCATGGCGCGACACTGGCAAAGAACGAAGGCATGGTTGTGACAAACGGACAGTTTCACGATGCCGTGGTTGCTGCCGTAAAAGAAAATTCTCCGGAGTAGACGAACATGCCATCGGATGCAGGGTCTTGTTGAGGAACGATGACGGACTTGATTCCCGAAGAACGAATTCATTCGAAACGGGCAGCACAGCGGCCGGGTGCCGTATTGTCGCGCGGCCCCAAAGACGTTCGTGGCCCGATGTCACACAGTTCAACACCAGGTTTCTACGGCTTTGCCACGTGCGTTTTTTATAGACCTGGTATCCTTCTGAACTCAGTTGAAAGTCCGTGATGGAGTGGTTTCCGATCGCTCTGACATTGGGCGTGATTGTGGCGGTGATCATCGCAATCATGCATTACCGATTCCCCGCAGATATTTCTCTGCTGGGCGGACTGACCGTGTTGCTGGTGTACGGAGCGTTTGACAAAGATCATGGCCTGTCGGTCACACAGGGGCTTTCCGGATTTGCAAATCCGGGCGTGCTGACCGTCGCCGTACTGTTTGTCGTCGCTGATGGTCTGCAGCGGACCGGGGCGTTTGCGTGGCTGGGCATGCGTTTACTGGGAACGCCCAAAGGCACAACATCCGCTCAACTGCGCACGATGGTGCCGGCCGCGCTGTTGAGTGCCTTTCTGAACAATACACCTGTCGTGGCGTTGATGATGCCAATTATCAGCGACTGGTCGCGCAAACACCGCATCTCAGTCAGCCACCTGTTCATGCCGCTCAGCTTTGCCGCCATTCTGGGCGGGATGTGTACTCTGATCGGCACCAGCACCACCATTGTGGTGAACAGCAAACTGGTCGAGCACAATCCGGACAGCGGACTGACTATGTTTGAACTGGCGTGGGTCGGCGTGCCCTGCATGATCGCCGGCATAGGATTCCTCACATTATTCACACGGCGACTGCTGCCGGAGCGGAAACCGGCATTTACGGTCAACGACGACCCGCGCGAATATACCGTGGAAATGGAGGTTGATCCCAGCAGCCCGCTGGTCGGCAAGACGATTGAAGAAGCGGGACTGCGACATCTGCCAGGCATGTACCTGATGGAAATCGACCGTGAGGGCCACGTGCTGCCGGCGGTCAGTTCGGACAGTCTGCTGCGAGCCAACGACCATCTGGTCTTTGTCGGAGTCGTCGAATCGGTTGTCGATCTGCAGAAAATCCCCGGACTCAAACCTGCGACCGATCAGTTGTTCAAACTCGACGGTCCACGTTCGCAGCGGTGTCTGATGGAAGCCGTCGTGTCAGGCAGCTACCCATTTCTGCGGATGACAATTCGAGAATCAAAGTTCCGTGCGCACTACAATGCCGCCATCATCGCAGTCAATCGTGATGGCATTCGTCTGCCCGGCCGAATCGGTGATATTCGTCTGCAGCCTGGCGACACCTTGTTGCTGGAATCAAACCAGAACTTCATCGAACAGCATCGCAATTCGCGACACTTTTTCCTTGTCAGCGAAGTTCAGAATTCTGCTCCGGTACGCCACGAAAACGCGTGGATCGCCCGGCTGATCATGGCCGGCTTTGTCATCGCGGCGTCTGTGTTCGGTACGCTGGGAGTTAACGATGCCGCGCTGCTGGCGGCCCTTCCTGCGGCGATGCTGATGCTGTTCTTTCGCTGTACCCGAGCGGACGACGCGCGTCGTGCGATCGACTGGAACGTCATTCTGGTGATGGCTGCGGGCCTGGGAATCGGCGAGGCCATGAAGGCCAGCCAGGCCGACAGGTTCGTCAGCGAATTGATGGCATTGGTGGTCAGTGACGGACACTATCCGATGTTGATTGCCATCTACACGCTGTCCGTTGTCCTGACCAACCTGATCACGGCCAAGGCCGCAGCAGTTCTTGTGCTGCAGATCGCGCTGGCGTCGGCAACGGCAATGAATGTGAACGCCGAACCTCTGATTATCGCCCTGATCATGGGCTCCGCTGGCAGCTTTGCCACGCCGTTCGGCTACCAGACTAATATGATGGTCTATGGCCCCGGCGGCTATCGATCTTCCGACTATCTAAGACTCGGCATTCCGCTCAGCATCATTGTGGGAATCATCACCGTCGCCATCGCGCCATTGGTCTGGCCGTTTTGAGTCGCTTTTTGCCAGCAGGAACACCGCCAAGGCGATCGGCACGGCCGCTCCCACCAGGACCGATGCCGGCAGATGTTGTCGATCGGAAATGCCAATGCCCAGCTGTGTCAGTTCGGATTCAAATTCGGACACGGTGAGCAACAGTCCATTGTGGATCACGTGCAACAACATACCGGGCAACACGCTGCCTGATCGTTCATAGACAATGCCCAGAACGATGCCCATCAGAGTGCTGGGCAGCAGCCGCTCAAACATCAGTGCGTCTTTGGCAATGACGTGAAACAGGCCGAACAGCACAGCGACGGAAAGAATGGACATCGCCGCCGACGCACGAGCTCGAATGGAATTCTGCAGGAAACCACGAAAGAAGAATTCTTCACAGGCGGCCGGTGCCACAGCGAATGACAGCAGCTTGACCCACAATGGCACAGCTTTCAGGTTGAGTTCGAAATGCTCGTAGAATTGTTTCAACTGCTCAATTCGAGCATCCGTCAGAATCGATATTTCAAGTTCGTAAACGTACGGCCACAAAGATCCTCCCAGAAGCACGGCGACCAGCCAGAACGACCACTTCGGAAGGTGCAACGAAAACCCGCTAAGCAACTTCACTCGTGTAAATTCTGCAAGGCAGGCGGGGATCAGCACAAACAGGAACAACGAAACCAATCCAGCCACCAGCAACTGATTCGACATACCGATTTTCAGCCGGGATGGGATGGAACCCGCCACAATGAACAGCGAAAACACGACGGCCAGACACGACAGGGATGTCTGGATCGAAGCCACGTCAGACGTTTCCGGAGGACGTTTCAGAAGCTCCGTCAGCGTTCCGCCGTTGCCGTACAGAACGGCATCAGAACCAAAAATCCTGGCGGCGACAGCCAAAGCCAGCACTCCATACAACGCTGTCGAAATCAGCACGATGGCAAACATCAGCAAATTGACGTTTCCCTGCAACAGGTCCCGCCCCATCAACACGGTGTTCACCAGCGGAGTCACGGCCAATATGCCGTTGATCTGCAGATTCGGCATCAGACTGAACACACCGGGAGTCAGAGAAATCAGCATCAGCGGAACCAGGTACGCCTGAGCCTCTTTAAAACTACGGGCCACGCTGGTGATGCTGAGCAACACGGCTGAAAAGAACGCGGCAAAGACCACCATCAGTACGATTACCTGCACCACCATCGTGGGACCGAAATTGCCGAGCACCGTTCCTTCCAGCCCCAGCGCAAACAACGTGGCGAACATCGAGATCAGATTCATCGTTGTCGTCAGCAGAGCAACAGTCAGCACGGCGACGAATTTTCCAGCCAGCAGCGTCATTCGTGAAACCGGAGCGGCGACCAGAATCTCCATCGTGCCTCGTTCGCGTTCTCCGGCCGTCAGATCGATCGCCGGGTAGACCGCACCCGTCATGGTCATCAACACCAGCACCAGAGGAATAAACGTAATCAGAGAGCTGCCGCTCCCCGGTTCGCTGGATGACAAAACCTGCGTGGACACTGTGGCCGGACGAACGCTGGACAGCTGATTGAATTCCAGCAGCCGATCAACGTACCGATCATTGATCGCATCCAGACGCTTTGTGATCTCCTTGTACCCGCGTTCGCTGAGTGCCGATCCCTTTCGTCGCAGGATCTGCCAATTCAGAAATGGCGGGCCTCGACGACGCGATTCGCCACCGACGGGCGTCAAACGCACGCCAATATCAACACGGTGTTCCGACACTTGTTGTTCCAGGGAGGTGCCGGCCTTCAATTCGTCCAACGAGAAAATCGCAAAATCAAACTCCTGTTTGCCGGGTGTGCCCAGAATATCGGCGGCTGCCGAGGCACCCGACGTTTCCTCTGACGTGGCCCCTTCCTGCGGGCCCATGATGCGTTCACCCTCAATCATCACCGCTGCGAAACCCCGGGAAGCTTCTTCTGACTCCAGGCAGACACGAACTTCCACCTTCTGCAGAACTGATAAATTGTTCAGCAGACCTTTGCGCAGGATCACGCCCAGCAGCGGGTAGACCAGCAGCGGCATCAGGACCAGTGTGATTACCGTCCGGCGATCACGCAGAATCTCGCGCAGCTCCTTCGTCGCCAGTCGCCATGTACGGCTGCTGGATTCCTTTAAGTGATTGTGCTGCGAATTATCCGACATAAAAAAACAAGTTCTCACTGAATCAATATGAGCGACTCACGACAGTGGACCAACAGCTGCTGAGCGTTCGCTCGACGACTTGCGGGCATTTCCCCTCTGGTCATATCGTCGCTTCCGATGTTTTCAGCAGGTTGATAAACATCTGAGTCAACGTCTGCTCATGCGTCACGGACTGCAGTTCCGCCAGCGTACCGTAATGCAGCAGTCGACCTTGATGCAGAAGTCCAAAACGGTCAGCAAACCGTTCGGCTTCATCAAGTCGATGAGTACAAATGATGACAGCTTTTTGCTGCGATCTCAGCAGCTGAAGATATTCAAACACGACCTGACTGCCAACGACATCAAGGCCTCGTGTCGGTTCATCCAGCAACATGACGGGTGGATCATGGATCAGTGCCCGGGCCAGATTTATTCGCTGTTTCTGCCCTGTACTTAACACGCCACACCGGCGATCGATGTATTCCCGAAAATCCAGGACGTCTGCCAGCCGTTCAATGCGTTCCCTGCGAACAGATGGCGCCACATCGTACAGGTCGGCCACAAAGGACAACATTTCCCGAGCTGTCAGCCATTGATAGACGCCGACGCTGCTCGATACAAAGCCGATCATCCGCTTGATCTGGTCGGGGTTGTCGGCAACCGATACACCATCAATGCTGGAATCTCCCGACGAAGGCTGCAGCAGACCCAGCATCATGCGCAGCGTTGTCGTCTTGCCCGCACCGTTTGGTCCCAGCAACCCAAACACCTCTCCGTGATCCACGGCGAACGAGACGTCGTCAACCGCCGTCACGACGCTGCCGTCGGACAAGGGAAACTGCTTCGTGAGTCTGGAAACTGTGATCAAAGGGATGCTACCACACTGGTCAGAGACTTCGAGCCGGACGTCCTGCTGCACCAGTCTACGAATTCAGCCACCCATAATCACGATGGAAGAATAAACGACTCAAAGGTTAGCGAAAGTCGCGTTCCATAGACCGCACAAGGCGACCGTTTTCCCTGCGAATACGATCGAGCAGTCGATCAGCAGCGGCAATATTCAGATCGTCCAGGTCGCCGGATTTCAGACATACGAACAGAAACCCAACAATTGCCCGAGTCGTACCGGGGTCGTCCGCGCTGCTTGCTTCGTAGACTTTCGGCAGCAACAGCAAAGCACTCCAGTCCTGCCAGCGAGCCAGATCCCGGATTGCGATTTCCCGCAGATCTTCCCGCTGCAGCATTGGATACAACGCCGATCGCAGTCGTTGCTTTGGCATCAGATCGGGCTCGTAGGCCCAGATAAACTGCAATGCCTGAACCACGGCAAAGCAGTCAAACTGCGACGCGTTGGCGTTTTTCAATCGTGACTCTTCCAGAAAGCTGAGACCATCTTCGCCGCTCAGCAGGAGTAATCCTCCCATCAATCCTTCAACGCCAAAGCGGATTTCTTTTGACGTCGGCAGTCCGATCTGCTGCTGTAGAAACTCCGCGTCCTGTGCGCTGCCACAGAGACCCAGCATCATTCCGTATAGACCCAGCCGCTCCGGACTGGTCTGCCTGTCTGCAATCCACGTCCGCAGCTTAGCTGCCGGAAACGACTTACCGTTCGCAACGATGTCTTCGTAACCCGCATTCGCAAACTCGCCCCATGCATCGGCAGCAACCAAAGGATCCTCGGTTTCCAGGAACGGCAAAAAGTACTTCAACCGTTCCCGCGTTTC
>JBDONA010001040.1:0-15028 GCA_039831575.1 Fuerstiella sp.
CCTGCACAACGACCTGGGCGAAACGACCAATGTCGCCGATCAGAATCCGCAAACCGTGCAGCGATTGCTCACGCTGGCGGAAGAAATGCGCAAGGACCTTGGCGACTATGATCGAGTCGGCAGGAACATGCGGTTCTTCGATGCCGCTGACGAGCGGCCCACGCGACCGCCCGTGCCTGCTCCCCGCGTCCGTCGCCCCAGAAAGCCCAACGCCGACAAGCCGGCGGCACAATAATGAGCCGCAATAAAAGCTCGAAACGCAAGCGAGTGGGTCCCGTGCGCTTGAGAACACACTTGCTTGCGCTGCGAGCTTGTAAGAAAGACAGAAAGCCGCGTTGGTGGTTCACCGTCGAAAGTTTATGTGTCAGCGATTGATCCATGCCAATGCACCCTGCCCCGCGACTCGGCCACTGGCGAAACAGGCGGTCAGCAGGTAGCCACCAGTCGGAGCCTCCCAGTCAAGCATCTCGCCGGCACAAAACAGACCGGGTTGCGATTTGATCATCAACCATTCGTTGAGTGATTCAAAACGAACGCCGCCGGCCGTACTGATGGATTCCGCAATCGGACGAGCAGCGGTGAGCGGAATTGTCAATGCCTTGATGGCATGCGCCAACTGCGTAGGGTCGGTCAGCGATTCTGCCGCAAACTCACGTAACAGGCCGGTTGCCACGCCTTTGATGTTCACCTTGCTGCGCAGGTGACTTGAGATCGTGCGCGATCCACGCGGGGCCGATAGTCGTTCGATCAGTTTTTCCAACGTGCGATTCGGGGCCAGATCAAGTGCGATGATTGCCGCTCCTTGTGCTGTGATTTCGTCACGGATTAGCGCCGAAGCGGCGTAGATCAGACCTCCTTCGAGTCCATTTTGTGTGACGACACAGGCCCCCTGTCGTGCAAATGCTTCACCGGCCGAGTTCGTAAACTTCAGCACGACAGACTTGAGTGGTGCACCGGCGTTACGTTCGCGAAAATGATCGCTCCAATTCACATCGAAACCACAGTTGGATGGTTGCAGGGGAACAAGATCGATTCCCTGCTGCTTGAGTACGGGCACCCATGCTCCGTCCGAACCCAGTTTCGGCCAACTGGCTCCGCCCAGCGTCATAACGACAGCATCCGGCCGAATACTGCGGGGACCATCGGGTGTTTCAAACAGCAATGAACCATCCTGATACCATCCCTGCCACCGATGACGCGTCTGAAGGTTGACGCCGCTGTCACGAAGTCGCTCAATCCAACGCTGCAGCAGCGGAAAGGCTTTCAGATCTTTCGGGAAGACTCGCCCGGAACCACCGACGAACGTTTCGATCCCGAGATTATGACACCAAGCGCGAACATCATCCGGACCGAAGGCTTCCAGCAACGGCTGCACCTGGTCAAGCCGTGGTCCATACCGCGCTATGAGTGATTTGAATGGCTCTGCATGAGTCAGATTCAGGCCGCCTTTTCCCGCGACGAGAAACTTGCGACCAATCGAAGGCTTGGCCTCGTACAGGTCGACATGGACATCATGCTGCGACAGCACTTCAGCCGCCATCAACCCAGCTGGTCCGCCGCCGATCACCGCCACTGTTTTCATTGCAATTTGATTTCAATGCCGTGTTGAATTCGGCGACGGCTGGCTGATGAGTTAAGGAAGGAATGATCTGTCATCGACAATACAGCGTTTCACGCTGACTTGTGGCCGCGAAGAACGCTGTTTGATAGCAGTTTCGTTGCTCCCACGAGCCAGTATCGTCTACGACAATAAGTAAACTGCCTTAGTGCCTGTTCGCTGCGACGCGATATGACACCGGTTGCTTTGAACCAGTGTTGTAAATCAACAAGAGGCAGATTCATACCAGACGAATTCCGGACGCGCATGTGCAGAGAGCAACCTCCTGTGCCTTCGGCACCTCGTTTGGCGAGCAAACGGTACCACCCTGAGGCGTGCCGGGACTTCAATAGCCACTTCAGTGTCGGACACGATTCTTCGCGCTCGATTATGGAAAAATTGCTATTGCAGCAATCGGAGCGGGTCGATAATTTCCAACAACCAAATTTGGTTCACCAAATCTGGGTATAGGAAATTCGAGATTCAGGGAAGATCTGATGAACAGACCTGTGACAAAAGAGCTGACAGAACGCGAGCTCGAACTGATGCACGTGTTTTGGCAGGGCGATGAAATGACGGCCGCCGACGCCCGGGAAAAGCTGGCGGCAAGTGGCGTTGACCGCGCCTACGTCACTATCGCGAATCTTGTGCGGATCCTTGTAGAAAAGGACTTTCTGCGAGCCACCAACGACGCCCGACCGTTTTCCTACGAAGTTATTCGTTCTTTCGATGACGTGTCCGGCTCGTTCATTGTGGACGTCATGAAACGCGTTTTCGGGGGTTCCCGTGAGAAAATGTTAGCTCAGCTGCTTGGCGGAAAGCGCCGTCTGACAGCCGCTGAACGGCGATTGCTGGAACAGGTTCTGGAGGAGCAGCAATGAACGGAATTTTCGATTCTGCCTACTGGTGTACTCTGCAGGTGACGCTCGTGACCCTGTTCGGTCTGGCGTGGTCCGCACTGGCTGCCAGGCACAGTTCTGCCAGAGCATGTTCGATCCTCTGCGTCACCGTCGTCGCGGCCACTTCGTTGACTTTGGTGAGTCCACTGCCGATTCACAGCTGGATGACGGCGCCTGTCGATTTTCTGGATTCCTCTGCGGCCGAATTGACCTCGGCTGATACGGAACAATCGCTGGATAGAGAGTCGCCTCGATCCGCTGATCAGACTCTGTCGAATTCTGATCAGGCTGGAATCAGCTTAAGCCAGGTTCTGTCCGCAGCGCGTTTTCTGGCGGCCAATGCAGAACGGCCTCGTCGTGAGAATCCGACCTCGTTCACAATTGCTGGTTGATGTTGTACCGTGCTGGCAGCCTTTGGTTTCGTACGGTTGGTGTTCGTTGCGCGGACGCAGCGGCTGGGGATCAAGGTTTGTGATTCGCAATTGATCGAACTGGTTCAGCAGCTGGCGTCACAACTAAGCTGTCAGACTGAGTCGCCGGCTGCTGAAACGGAAAACCGTTTTTTTCGACGTGAACCGGTCTCGTTCTCGGAGATCGTGCCGAATGAATCCGGAATGATCGTGGTTCGGGTCAGGGAGCTGCTGGAACATGTTTCCCTGCAGGCGTTCGAGCCGATGGTTGCTGCCGGCGTTTCCACATGGTTTGCGTCGGAATTTCCGCAGGTTGACCCTGTGGTCTTTGATCTGCGAGCAATCGAATGGGTCGCCGGCAAAGCCATTGTAAAGTTCGATTATGACGCAGACGCACCTGAGGGCAGCAAGCACACGATTCAGTTCGGCGCCAGCGAGTTGACTGTAAAGCTCAACCGGGAAGTACATGTCGCGGAATGGATAAAACAGTACGTTCCCGATGCCGTTCGACATGTGATCGATGACCACAAGGTCTTTCAGCTGGCGGCGATTCCTACCATGGGTCCCCTCGCGATCTGGCTCACAGAAAGAGGCGACGGGATCATTTCGATCACCTTCAACGGTCCGGCCGACGGAGTTTCGGAAACTACAACTGTCGATTCCATATTTGGTGACCGGGATTCGTGGAGCAAGACACCGACGCCCAGTTGGGGGCGAACATGGGGCAAAGTCGGGGGTGGTCTCGTCAGCGTCGTGTTCACTGATAGCCAGATCACCAACGTGGTTGATGTGGCGGATCGGGAAACGGAGTTGGGCGACGTGTTCTCTCAGCTTGCCGCGGATTTCACTCAGCGATGTTCATCATATGCCTATGGCATCGATACAGATGATTCAGGGTCCGGTGTCGTGCTGCAGACACGTCTGACACATGTGGCACAGTCCGATGCACGTCAGTCGGCTGATCAGGCGCGCGAGCTCATCAAGCTGACACAGGATGATGATGTCATCGAAACTCTCAGTCCGACAGAGCAGCAGCTGATCAGGATGACAGCAGCGGCGTTGCAGAAAACCAGCCTTGTTATTGAAGAACATGCCGATGGCTCGGCAGATCTGGTTGCAACGACGCCAATATCAATCTCAGAACTGGTTGGCTTCTTCGTAACGTCCGCTCACGCCGACTAACGTGGACGCATTGCCCGTGGGGCACGCCGTTAAACGAATCTCATCTTCTGAGTCGTGCAGTTCGTTTAACCGCGTGGGCTACGCCCCGCGTTCCTCTCTGCCGTCACGATGAAACGTAGCACCAGTGTCGACCAAGAGAGCGCGGCCCGATGGGCCCGACGGTTAAACGACAACATCACGCGTCTACGGTTGGCCGACGACTCCGAGTTCTGAGATGGATGTCCAGGGACCGCCGTTTACTTCTGAGAGCACGCGGACGCGAATGAATCGACCTCTGACCGGTTCACACAGGACTTCCTGAGCTTGTTTTGTCTTGCGGAAGGTCGCTTTGGTCACCGGGCCGTCGAATTTATCAGACGACGTCGATACACAGAACTCGCAGTCTTTGATCGCTCCATTCCAGCCGCCATCCTGTCGTGCCAGATAACGAAAGCCGCGAACTTCGTATCGTTTGCCCAGATCAATCACCAGCTCATGCGGATGCGCAAGTGGCTTGGGGTTGAAGCTCGTGTGCCAGTGAGTCCTGGGGTTGCCGTCGAGAATGTCGATCGCTCGATGAGCTGCGTTTTGACTGCTGAGCCGCAGGATACGAAAATCATCGTTGGGCAGCAGACCTTCTTTGGGCAGAACGTTGGCCTGCGACGATCGTTTTGGTTTGCCACCAAATTTGGCCTGCCGATCACGTTCATGTAGGGCACGATCAAAAAACGTGCCTTCAACGGCAGGCGTGTGAGCTCGCTTCGCGAAACCCATCATCGTGCCTAACACCACTGGCTTCTTCATGCTCAGATCCGTGGTTTCGCTGACGTCCGTTTCCAGGTCGTACAGTTCCCACGCTTTACCCCGTGGCTGAATGGCTTTCCAATTGCCCATGCGAACGGCCGTCTGTCCGCCGATCTCCCAGTACAAATACTGGTGCTGTTCCTGCTTCCGCCCGGCGGCGGATTCGCCCAGCAGTTCGGGAACAATCGAGATTCCGTCACTGTCGGCGGGCGTTTTGGCGCCGCACAATTCGGCGACCGTCGGCATAAAGTCAGGGAAATACCACAGCAAGTCGCTCACCTGACCGGGTGCAATTTTGCCGGGCCAGCGAGCCATCATCGGGATTCGCAGACCGCCTTCGTAGAGTTGTCCTTTGCGGCCTCGGAATTCAACGCCGGTTGCAGGATCCTTGTTGGCTCCATGAAAACCGCGTGGGTGTTCCTTGCTGCTGAAGTAATCGTTGCCTCCGTTGTCACCACAGAAGAAGACAATCGTATTCTTTTCCAGATCCAGTTCGTGCAACAGGTCCAGGACTTCACCGACTTGCCGATCGACCATGGTGACCATGGCGGCGTAGCGTTTGGCCTGTTCGGGCCAGTCTTTGTCTTTGTAGATCTGCCACGCAGGATCGGCATCAGGAATGTCAAAAATCCCATGAGGCGGTGTGATCGGCATGTAGCAGAAAAATGGCTGGTCCTTATTGTCACGGATGAACTTCTTAGCAGCGTCGTGAATGCGATACTGCGAATAGGTTTCACCGTCGCTTGCGCCGTGATTGTTCTTCAGTGGAACTTCTTCGCTGTTACGTACCAGATAGGGCGGATAATACGTGTGGGCGTGGACCTGGTCGTAGTATCCAAAGAACGTATCGAAGCCGTGTTTTTCCGGCACGCCAGTCGACCCTCGTCCGCCGCAGCCCCATTTCCCAAATCCGCCGGTTGCATAACCAACGTCCTTCAGGATCGATGCGACGGTCGCTTCATCGGCCCGCAGTGGTGTGCCTCCGCCGTTAACGCGGACAGAAGTATGTCCGCTGTGCTTGCCCGTCATCAGACAGCAGCGGGTCGGAGCACAGACGGCGGAACCGGCCAGTGCCTGTGTGAAGCGAATACCTTCCGCCGCTATCGCGTCGATGCGTGGCGTTTTGATATTCGGATTACCCATGCACGAAAGCTCGTAGTACCCAAGCTCGTCCGCCATGATATAGACAACGTTGGTTTGATCGGCTGATGCTGTGGTCGCATCGAAGGCCGGACCAACGGTGATCACGACGGCAAAGAGAATGAGACGGAACATGGTGAGGGCCTTGAGAGAGTATTCAACTGGCGGCTGCAACGAATCAGAGAATTCGAACAACGCCCCGATGTTACCTGCCGTTCCAGGCAGGCTCAACACTCAGCCCCGGCTCGATTCAGATGTAGTACTCAATGACGTCTGCTTCCGGAACCGACGCCGGTTCACGTTGCAGAAGGACCTCGGCAACTCGCATTGCCTGGCCTCTTAGTTCGGGAACGGCAGTGGTCTCCCACAGCGTGCCTTTAAGCAGCGGACCGATTGCATAGAGACAGGACGAAGAATTGCGTTCGCGGTCAATTACGGAAAAATCGTCGTCAATCTGAATACCAAGATCGAGTTCATCGCTGCAAACCAAGCCCTTTGCCAACAGATTATCGAACAGCGGCAGTCCTGTTTGTGAAAAATGTGATTGTGGTCCCGTGCAGTTGATGATCAGATCGCCTGACTGAATCAACTCGTTTCCGTCGGCGTCGCGCAGGACGACGTCAATGTGCTGCTCGCCTGGTATCAGGTTCTCAATCGTGCCGGAAACAATGTGTAATCTTCCGGAGTCAAGAGCGTCGGTCACCTTGTTGTGAATCGCCACGGCAATTCGGTGGCGAGTGACGTTCCAGATGGCGGCGTCGCGGTTCAGGAACTCTCTCTTGTCTTCTGTCGACAGGTTCCGCCACAGTCGCTGCGTGTGTGGACGAAGCTTGTCGATGGCGATCGCGGAATTCTGGCTCATCTGCTTCAGTCGATCTCGGTGCTGTTTCACGATCGCTCGCAGTTCCGCCAGACCCATCGAATCAACCTCAGCGGGAAGATAGTCCTGGTAAGCGATACCTCGAAAGTGCGACTTGGGCAGCATCCCGTGCCGCGACACAGCGACGATTCCCCCATCCCAGCCAATTTCTGCAAGTGTCAGGACGATGTCCACCATCGTCAGGCCGGTACCCAGCAGCACAACCCTGCCTCCTGGGGGCGGCAGTCGGCTGAGCCAGTCGTCCCACGGATCCGAGCGGTAACGGGGGTCGTGCCGCAACGGCGACGTTGACGGGAACGCACCTGGTGGCTGGTTGCCGGTGGCCAACACTACCTGTTCGGCGTCGACGGTCTCGCCGCCCTTCAGCAGGACTGTCAGACCGTCGTGGTTGACAGCAACGTCGACCGCCTCGTCGTCGATAGACTCAACCTTCACCCGACAACGCGCGTCAATGGGATGCAGACACGTTTCCAGCAGCCCCCGTATGTAATCACCATAAACACGGCGCGGCACAAACATTTGGCGGAGTTCTGCATCCGACGTGTTCCTGAAATCATGGCGCGACCGGAGCCAATCCACAAAGTGCGACGGCATGTCGGGCAATGCTGACATGTTCCTCGCGGCAACGTTCAGAAGATGCTCGACACGCGTTGTCCCGAAAGCCGTCCCGCGCCCCAGCGGTCGCTTGGCGTTGATAATTACCACCCGCATGTGATGGTCACTCAGACGGGCAAGGTTCACTGCCGCCATTGTCCCGCAGAAACCGCCGCCCACGATCGCAATTGTACTCATGAGGTATCATTCCTGATGGATAGTGCGTATGCACGGCCGCAGGCCGAGTCGTTTCCTGGTTGTTATGCCGTGTGAAAGCTCAACCGAAATTCGACATTCGAGAATACGTTGGTGCCACAGGGTACCACAAAACAGCCTATCGCTCCTCTGATCCGCAACTGACAATCTGGAAAGATCCTTCCGCAGCATTGGGATCAACTCGATATTCTGCGACAATGAACGGTCCGAGTTCATTCGGAAACCACAAAGACTCTGATGGGCAATCGCTTGACCGAAACTTGATACATGACCGTAAAAGGCAGCATTTGTGTCAGGAACGAAATTGCGAAATCCGCTCGTTTTGCGGGCCCGACGTTCTTGCCGTTTCGATTCGCAGCTCGAAAAAGGTTGCGTGGCTCACGCATCAGACACACTCGGCCAACAGGCAGCATTATGAAACATTTCCACACCGTATTATTCGTCTTACTCCTGACTGCCGTCGGCACGGCACGTGCCGACGCAGCGGCTCCCGCACGCCCCAACATCGTCGTCTTTCTGGTCGACGACATGGGTGTGATGGATACCAGTGTGCCGTTTCTGACGGACGCCGCCGGACAGCCGAAACGGTATCCACTCAACGATTACTACCGCACGCCCAACATGCAGCGTCTGGCCGCGCTGGGGATACGCTTCAACAATTTCTATGCGATGAGCGTGTGCTCGCCGACACGCATCTCAATCATGACGGGGCAAAACGCGGCTCGGCATCATGCCACAAACTGGATCAACCCACGTAGCAACAACCGCGGACCTCAGGGACCTCCGGACTGGAACTGGGAGGGGCTGAAGAGTGACAGCGTGACACTGCCGGGACTCCTGCAGCATGCCGGCTATCGCACGATTCATGTGGGCAAGGCGCACTTTGGACCAGACGACGCGCCGGGCGCGGAACCTCTTAACCTGGGGTTCACCGTCAATGTGGCGGGAGCTTCTTTTGGAGCACCGGGAAGTTATTACGGCAGCGAGAACTACGGTCTCGGCACAAGACGAGAACACCACGCCGTTCCGCACCTGCAGAAGTATCACGGCACAGAGACCTTTCTGACCGAAGCCCTGACCATCGAAGCAAAGCAGCGTCTGACGGACACAGTGAAGGCCGACCAACCATTTTACCTGTACATGTCGCACTACGCCGTGCACGCTCCATTTCATTCTGACCCGCGTTTCGCCGACAACTACGTGGACTCCGGCAAATCGAAGAACGCCCAGGCGTTCGCCACGTTGATTGAAGGGATGGATAAGTCCCTGGGCGATATTCTGGATCATCTGGAAGTATTGGGCGTTGCTGAAAACACGCTGGTCTTCTTTCTGGGCGACAATGGATCGGACGCACCGCTCGGTCATCAACACGCGGTCGCCTGTGCCGCTCCTCTGCGTGGCAAAAAGGGAGCTCACTACGAAGGCGGCATGCGAGTACCGTTCATTGCGGCATGGGCAAAACCGCAGGACACCAACCCTCATCAAAAGAAGTTGTCCATCCCGGCCGGAATAATCCACACACAACTGGCCGCCGTGCAGGACCTGTTCCCGACCATCACCAGTATCGTGGGGGCGAAGTCGCCGAAGAATCACGTCATTGATGGTTCAAGCATGGAAACACTGCTGACCGGAAACCGCGATCTGTCTCGCGAAGAAAAATTCCTGATGCATTACCCGCATGCGCCGCATCGCAGCGACTACTTCACCAGCTACCGAAGCGGGGACTGGAAAGTCATATACCACTACTTTCCGACCAAAGTTTCCGAAGACTCACACTACCAACTCTACAACCTTGCGGACGACCCATTTGAATCCACCAACGTTGCGTCAACGGAACCGGACCGACTCAGCAGTATGATGCACGAACTGACAACCAGCCTCGAACAGCACAACGCTCTGTATCCCGTCACGACGAAAAACGGCTCCACGCCGGCGAAACCAACGTTGCCATGATGCGCAACGGTAAATCTGAACTCTGACGCCGTAAAATCAGCGTACTTCACGTTCCGCAGAAATTGATGGCGATGAAGCGGTCTTTACTCAGCGTGACAAGTCTGTTGGCCATACGTCGACTCTCCTCACGCCTTGGCACTCGCGTTGCAATCGGGTAAGAATTGACGTACTCGGTTTCCGGCTCACAACTCGTCCTCAGAACGCTCCATTCGTGATTCACTGGCTTCGCAACGTCCCATTCAGCATTCTTGCCGCCTGTATGCTGATCTCTGTGATCGGTCTGTTTGGCCTGCAGCGAGCGGACGAGCTGTACGGGGCGTCCAGGCTGTTCGAACGACAGTTGATCTGGATCGGCATGGCGTGGCCGGCAATGCTGGCCGTAACGGTGGTTTCGTATCGACCGTTACGACACCTCAGCCCGTGGCTGTACATTGGCAGCCTCTTGCTTCTGGTCGTCGTCCTGTTCATGCCGCCGATCAACGGTTCCCGACGCTGGATCCCTTTAGGCCTGTTCGATTTTCAGCCCAGTGAACCGGCACGACTGGCTTTTATTCTGGCGCTCGCGCACTACCTGATGCATCGTGATTCGCAGAAGACCGTGCGCGGATTGTTGCCACCGTTCGTCATGACCATGCTGCCGCTGCTATTGATTCTGCGAGAACCGGACCTGGGAACAGCCATGTTGTTTCTGCCGATTCTGTACGCCATGCTGTTCGTGGCCGGAGCCCGTCCAGCGCATCTGCTGGTAGCAGCTTTGATCGGTATCACGATGTTGCCACTGATGTGGCAGCAAATGAGCCGTGAGCAGAAATCCCGCGTCGTGATGGTCTTTAATCAGACAGACGGCGGCCTCGCGCCATCCGGCGATGGATTCCATCTGCATCAGTCCAAGCAGGTGTTTGCACTGGGAGGCCTGTGGGGCAGCATCAACCACGACGAACCCATCATCGACGACCCGTCCGCGTATGTGCTGCCCGCCGCCAGAACGGATTTCATCCTGTCCGTCATCGCAGAACGCTACGGCGTTATGGGGGCCGTGGTATTGCTGTTGTTGTACTTAGTAATCGTCGTACGAGGCCTGGCGATTGCGAAACGGACAAAGGAGCCATTCGGTCGACTGGCGGCGGTCGGAATTGTCACGATGATCGCAACTCAGGCCCTGATTAACGCCAGCATGACCGTCGGTTTGATGCCGATTACCGGAATCACTCTGCCCATGTGCAGCTATGGCGGATCCAGCCTGCTGTCAACGTGTATCGCGATGGGACTGTTGATGAACATCTCGATGCACCCCGGGTACGAAGTCGCCGGATAGCTTCGATCGTCAATCGATTGCAAGGAACGATGCCCCATGAACAACGACGACGATAACACAGCTGCAAGTGACTCGAACGCTGAAAGTGGTTCAGACGAAAACGATCCGCAGCAGAATCCTGATGCCCGCGTTGTACCGTCCGTGGTTCCCGGCTGGACGTGTCCGAAATGCGGCACTGACGTTGAATTCCCTCGGGACTCCTGCTGGAATTGTCTCTACAATCCAAGTGCCTGCTGACCTTCATTTCTCCCCATCCGTGGCTGCCGATCATTCGCTATGCATAAGACTTCCCTTGTGTTCTCCGTTCTTCTTTGTCTTGCGGCGAACACCGCGACGGCACAGGACGGCTTTGCTCCGTTTCCGGAAAATCGCGTCCGCGACTTTTACTTTCGTCAGGCAGAACAACACCTGAGTTCGGGCAAGCCTATTCCGAATCTGTTGCGTCAGTTCCCCGGTCTGGACGGAGGCGCCTTTGGACATTGGGGACAGAACCCCCCTGAACGCAGCATCGACAACTCGCTGAACGATGTCGACAGCGGAAACGTCATCTGCAGTCGCGTGATTCACTTCGGAACGAACACCCAGAAGGGAGTGGCGGTCCGCCTGAGCGATGGCGATGACGCCATTAGTGTGGTTTTTGATCCGTTGTCCTTGTCGTTCGTCGATTCGTGGCAGGGAGGCTTCGTTTCCCGAGGCTCCAGCCGATATGGCGTTCACGCCGGCGCTAAAGCCGTCGGCAGGCAGCTGTTTGATTTCGGCAACAGTCGCTGGAACGTACCGAAGAATACGCGCAGGCGTTATCTGGGATTTTATCGGAACGGCACAGACGTCGTGTTCACCTACAAGCTCGGCACCGCAACGGTCTACGATCGGATGTGGCTGTTGGATGGTCTGCTGGTCCGGTCACTGCAATTCGACGGAACACTTCCGTCTGACACTCGACTGTTACTGTTTGGCACAAAAGGCACACCCCAACAAACACGGATGGGTCAGTACCACGATTTCGTCGTTGATCAGAAGGTTGGCAGCACGTCCATCGGATTTTTTGATGTCGGCGGCCCGCGACTGATCGCAGGAACGGGAAAGAAAGCCGCAGCCGTTCTGAGTTTCAACGATGTGACGCCCGCCACGACGCTGCATCTGCAGTTTCGAAAGGAATCGTCGACAGGTGCTGCAGCATTGCAAGTGGTGGATGGCGAATCACCTCACGCGCCGTCGTTGCTGATTGCTGGCGGCTCGGGACAATGGGCAAGAGATGTCGTCACGACGACGGGTGCACTCGGCGACGACTCCGCTGCCTTCGCCATCGACACAATCACCATTCCATACGCGACGGCCAATCCCTTCCGTACGCCAATGCGCCTGGCCGGCGTGGCAGCTCTGGATGGCGGGCGAATGGCCGTGTCCACACTTCTTGGCGATGTCTGGGTGGTCAGCGGAGTCGATGACGACCTGCGGGAATTGAAATGGCAACGAGTGGCCGCGGGCCTGTATCAGCCGCTGGGACTAACCATCAAAGCCGGAAATATCATTCTGGGTGGCAACGATCAGATCACTCGACTGCATGATCTTAACGGCGATGGCGAAGCCGATTTTTATGAATGCGTCACCAACGAATACCCCACGACCGGAGGCCATGACTTCGCCACATCACTTCAGCAGGACAACGAAGGGCGACTTTACTGGGCCACCGCTTCGGGCGACTTCGGGCTGACCAGACTGGCGGAAGGGCAGAAACCGGAGTCACTCGGATCCGGCCTGAGAAACTCCAACGGCATCGGCGTATCACCCGACGGCAGCATCACGCTGGCGACTGTTCAGGAAGGCACCTGGGCACCCGGCACCGCCATCTTCAACATCGGCGACGGAAGCTTTCACGGTCATCGTGGTCCACGCGAAGGAATTGGCGAGTTCGGCTACGACCTGCCGCAGTGTTTTGTTCCGCGCGGTATCGATAACTCGGCCGGAGAGATCCGTTTTCTGCCTGATGACAAACGCCTCGGTCCGCTGGCGGGAAAAGTCATTGGTTCATCGTACGGATACTGCAATCACTACATGATTCTGCGCGAAGAAATTGACGGGTATGTTCAGGGTGGAATCGTGCCTCTGCCGGGCGAGTTCCTGAGCGGAGCATGTCGTCTGGCGTTCAACGAATACGATGGCCACATCTACGTCGCCGGAACCGAAGGCTGGCAAAGCTATGCCGAGGAAAACGGCTGTCTGCAGAGACTTCGCTTCACCGGAAAGCCGTTACAACTGCCCACACGAATTGAGACGCGACAAAACGGCCTGATCGTCCACTGCAACACGGAAATTTCTCCTGAATCCGTCCGGCAGGAAAACGTCTTCTGTCAGCAATGGAATTATCTGTACAGCGGCGCCTACGGGTCGCCGGAATACAGCGTCAAAGACGAAGGACGGCAGGGACACGACTACGTTCCCGTTCGATCGGTGCATTTGCTTAAAGACAAACGGAGCGTCTTTATCGAGATTTCTCAGCTGCACCCTGTGATGCAGTTCCACCTGCACATGAAGCTCAGGTCGGTCGACGGCGCAGCATTCACTCCAGACGCATATTCGTCGATTTACGCGATGGGCGAAGTGTTTTCAGAATTCCCAGGCTATCAGCTAATCGCCAAACGCCGCTGGCCCGGCTTTCCTCATGCGGAAAAGTACGAACAGGATCCTCGCCTCATCGAACAGGATGCGTTCGGCACCAACTTTGGATGGGTTTCCAGTGCAAAGAAGTTAACACTGAATGCTGTTACTGGCCTGCAGTACGAACCAAATCGCCTGAAAGTGGCACCGGGAACAAGAGTCGCACTGACGTTCCACAACACCGATCCCAGCATGCCTCACAACGTCGTCGTCGTTAAAGCCGACGCGCTGGAAGAATTCGGTGGACAGTCCATGGTACTGGCCAGCAATCCGCGAGCCATCGCGACTCACTACGTCCCCAATGATCCGGCAGAAATCTGTTTCTCGCCCATTCTGAACCCTGGAGACCAGTACACCGTGTACTTCGAGGCGCCGCAGGAAACGGGCCGATACCGATTCCTGTGTACCTATCCCGGCCACTGGAGAGTGATGCGCGGCAGTCTGTACATATTGCCGGACGACCAACCGCTGCCACCACCAGCGGATGACGAGATCTCACGTCGATTCGTCAAACGATGGACACTGCCGGATTTTCAGATACGCACGGAACAACTCGATGGCCGATCCGCTGCCAATGGCGAAACCGTCTTCAATCAGGCTGGCTGCATCAAGTGCCATCGCATCAAAGACAAGGGAGCAAAGCTGGGGCCGGAATTGTCTGACGTCAACAAGCGTTTTCAGGGTGAAAAACTGCTGCAACAGATCCTGGCCCCGTCATCCGACATCAACAAACAGTACCAGACCTGGATTGCCGTCCGTGACGACGGCACCGTCCTGAGTGGTTTGATGACTGAGCAGAACGACACTTCGATCACTCTGTTGCCGAACCCGTTGAAACCCGATCAGGTCGTCACGATTCGAAAGGAACAGATCGACGAATTAATCCCGTCAAAACAGTCGACCATGCCGGATGGCTTGCTGATGACGTTTTCAAAAGATGAGATCCTGGACCTGCTTGCCTTTATTCAGCAAAACGGAAACGGGCCACGTGTACTCGAACCGTAGTTCAAATCTGTTCGTGAACGTGCCACGTCGAGTGGCCGGTGGCTGGACTGAGCTTGCCAAGGAAGCCCCGGGGTTTCGCTTGTCGGGGTGGTTCCCGGGCCTGTGCACTACAGCGAATTTCGCTGCCTCATGGCCGCGGTTGACGTGTTTCAATAGCAGAACGGCTGCCCCACGAGCCACAACGGGTTCCGTTAATCTGAAAACTGCTCTAAACTTTCTGCGCCGCGCTCGTGACGGTAGTGCAGAAGCCTGAACACCACCGGGGCAAGCCCGAATGGCGTGGACTTAAGGCGGAAAGGTTGAAGAAGTGAGACTGGGGTTGCGGAAAACGACCTCCTCGTTGCAAATCGGATCGGATTGAAACATTCACCAATGCAAGCAAGGAGGCCTGCCGTG
>JBDONA010000506.1:0-3350 GCA_039831575.1 Fuerstiella sp.
GTCGCAGGCGGTCAACAGTGGCGTCAGCATGCAGGGCAATTTGATGATTGTGGACAACGAACTGCGGTTTCTGGGTGGCGGTGTTTACGAAACTGCTCGTTATGATCTGACGACGCTGGAATGCCGGAACGAACCCACCCACCGTGTGACGTCACAATATCGGACGGCATTTTATCCGTGGTACCCGTCCTACGGAAAATACGTGTCGCTGGAATACAAGTGCGGCGATGGCAACACTCTGTGCCACGATGCCAGCTATGAAGGCAGCTTGTTCGGAAACCTTGGCCTTGAGACCCCGCTGCCGGAAGGTGCCAAGGAAGTCACCAAAGACGTCGCGCGGGAATTCCTTCGCCGTCGCGGCAAAGGTACCGACGCGCCAAAACATGTTTGGCGCGACAGCCTGAATCGTCGCTTCACCAGCTTTGTGGTCTCGAAAGATCGCCTGCTGGCGACCGGACATTCCGATAAGACACCGGATAAGCCGTTTCTGATGGCCATCAATATTGCCGACGGAAAAGAACTGTGGACAAAGGATTTGCCAGCCGACGCCGTCAAGGGGGGGACCGCCGTCGACGCCGCTGGTCGTGTATTCGTGTCCCTGGAAAATGGTCAGTTGATGTGCTTTCGATAGCTATGTAGGTCAGGACCTGTCCTGACGATGATGTTCGCGGCAGACAGGTCCTGGCCTACGCGACTGGCGAGCCGGGTACGTAAGTGCCTGGATACCTGTCACATGCCGACAGCGGTGGCGGTGGCGTAGAGTTTCGCGTGCGAAATCGTGATCAGGACGCTGCTGATCCCCATGTCTGCAGCGATCCTGCCGGCACCGCCGGATAGCTGAATGAATGGTTGTCCACTGTCCAGCGGCAGCACTTCAATGTCGTGAAACGTGATGCCTTTCACAAATCCCGTACCCAGCACCTTGACGACAGCTTCCTTGGCCGCCCATCTGCCGGCAAATCGCACGGCTGCGTCGCGATGTTTATCGGCATAAGCAATTTCGTCCGACGTAAAACACCGTTGCAGAAATGTCTGGCCGTGACGCTCGATCAGCGCACGAATACGCTCGATCTCAACGATGTCTGTTCCAAGGCCGATGATCATGAGCAACACCAAAAACTGACGAAATTTGAATCGAGCAGACGAAAGGGACGTGAAATGTTTACACAGCAGTGGTCGATTCACGCTTGACGGTTTATGTTAGTACGTCGACGATGATTTCGTGAAGACATTGCGTTCTCGTCTGTCGAAAAGACAAAGACTCTCAGCGAAACCCACTTACTGGATCCCGATTGTTCAATATTCTCGTATTGGCCGGTGGAACTTCCGCCGAACGTGACGTCAGCCTTGAAAGTGGCCGCTGGGTGGCCGACGCCCTGCGCGAAGCAGAACATCATGTCGACGTGGTGGACCCCCGCGATACGGTTGTGGAATCACTGCCGCAGGGACGTTGGGACATCGCGGTGCCGATGGTTCACGGGACCGGTGGCGAGGACGGTGTGCTGCAGCGGCAACTGCTCAACGCCGGGATTCCTTACGTCGGCAGTTCCCCGGAAGCATCGGAGCTGACGTTCGACAAGATCCGTACAAACCGCCTGCTGCGCAAGTCCGACGTCGTGGTTCCCGCTGGAATCATCGTCGACAGCCGACATCCCCTGCGGGAGAATTGCGAGGCGGTGGCGGCGTTCGGTGGACAGGTCGTGACGAAGCCGCCACGTCAGGGGTCCAGCATCGGCATTAGTATTGTGCAACAGGCTGAGCAGGTCGAAGCCGCCCTGATGCTGGCATTTCAGTTTGACGCGGAATGCCTGGTGGAACGGTTTATTCCCGGTCGAGAGGTAACAGTTCCGGTTGTTGATGGAACTGCGTTGCCGTCCATTGAGATTTGTCCGGCGGTGCTGTGGTACGACTACCAGTCCAAGTACGCCGACGAACGCACTGAGTATCGGATCTCTCCTGAAGACCTGCCGAAAACGCTGTCGCAGATCGCAGTGACTGCCTGCAACATCTGCGGCGTTACGGGCATTGCCCGTGTTGATTTCCGAGTCGACGAACAGGGACAGCCATGGCTGCTTGAAGTTAACACGGTGCCGGGAATGACGTCTCATAGCCTTGTCCCGAAGGCTGCTGCTGCAGTGGGCATGTCGATGGGAGAACTCTGCCAGCGAGTCATTGCAACGCGGCTTGCCACTTCGCGATAGATGCTTTCGGATAAAGCGAGCAACGATCCTGCACGTCCCGGAGCCTCACGGATTCGAGTGTTTCCCGATGTCTGCCGTCGTTCGTTACGTTGGTGGTTGAATCCCGAGCAGGCATTCGCTGTACTATCGCTCTCATTGCCCTGCCAACCCTTCCACGTGGATCCTCTGGAGTCAATATGCCTACCAAGCAAACGAATACACGCCGCGACTTTCTGAAGACAGGCTCGGCCAGCGCAGCCGCCATCGGAGTTCCTTTGTTCTGGAATCGCCGAGCTCACGCGGGGCAGGACGCGAACGACAGAAAGACTGTTGCATCGGTTGGTGTCGGTGGCAGCCGAGGCCGGTACAGCCGCGGTGGCTCGATCGCGGGCCAGGCGTCAAAACTTGGGCAGACGATAGCAGTCTGCGACGTCGACACTCGCCACAACGAGGAATTCAATGGGAAACACAACGGCACGCTGCAGATGTTCACCGACTATCGGGAGATGCTGGACGAGGTTAAGCCCAACATTGTGACGATTGGCACTCCGGATCACTGGCATGTGCCGATCGCGATTGCGGCTTTGCGGTCAGGTGCAGACGTCTATTGCGAAAAACCCCTCACGCTGACGATCGATGAAGGGATTCAGATCGGCAAAGTGGTTTCGGAGACCGGCAAAGTCTTTCAGGTCGGCACGCAGCAACGTTCAGAGAACGACCGCAAGTTCCTGCAGGCCGTCGCCATGGTTCACGAAGGCGTCATCGGTGACAACGTCACGGCTCACGTGGCGATTGGCGGCGTGGCCAAAGGCGGGCCTTTCGAAGCCACAATGGCGCCCAAAGATCTGGACTGGGACATGTGGCTGGGGCCGGCACCCAAAGCGTTGTACATGGAAGAACGGCGGAAAATGTTCCGTTGGTTTGCGGAATATTCCGGGGGCAAGATGACTGACTGGGGGGCTCATCACATCGATATTGCGACCTGGGCGCTGGGCAAACAGGACACCGGGCCGGTCAAGGTTAGCGGCAGCGGACAGTATCCTCCGTGTGTCCCGGAGAATTTTGATTTTGTGAAATGGTTTGCCGGCGAACTACACCTGCCAAACGCATTCAATTCCGCGATGAAGTTTGACCTGAAGCTGGAATATGCGGACGGCCTGGTGATGACCG
>JBDONA010001065.1:0-15009 GCA_039831575.1 Fuerstiella sp.
TAAACTGGACAAGCTTAAGTCTGACCTGAAGGATGCGATCAGGCAGCGAAACGGTTTTGCCGGAGCCGTCGGACTGGCCGGCCGTCTGGCCAAACAGGCTCGCCGTCGGGGCAATCATGACCTGGCCGATTCGCTTGCTGCAACCGTCGAAGCGAATCGCAAGGAATATCAGAAGCGTGTTGATACGATCCGAGCGCTGAGGAAGGAAATCAAGTCTGTCCGTCAGCAGATTAACGCGGCCAGACGGGCGGCACAACAGGCTAAGGCGGAGGCGAAAGCTGCCGGCAAAGCCCTCGATCAGGCGAAGAAAGACACTGATGCGGCTCAGCAGAAGCACGACGATGTCGCGAAGAGACTGGCAGAGGCCAAACTCAAGTGCAAGAACATCTGTGACAACCTGGAAGCTCGCGAAGCCGAATATGGTGCTGCCGTTGCGGCCGCCGAACAGGCCATTCAGGACGCCGAGCAACGAAAGCAGGTTCGACTGGCTGAAGAAGAGGGCGAACGTCAGCAAGCGGAAGACGCAGCTGAAGCCAACCGGCTGCGGCAAAAGAATCAGGTCAGAAAACTCGATCTGGAAGCCCCCAACGGCACCAATGCTGAAGACATTACGCCCGACGACGTGACGCGGCTGATTGGCCAGCAGGGCGACGATACTGTTCCGGACAATCCCAGTGGAATTGATCTGGCCGAAGCCGCTGTTGTTGCAGCGGCCAACGCAAAAGCCACTGAAGATGCCGTGAGTTCTGTTGGCAACCTGTTGCTTGGAATCGCATGGGAGCAGCTCACAAACATCATTCCAATCCTGGGAACACTCAACTCACTCTTCGAAGAGCTCGAAGGATTCAGCGAGTTCATCCAGGGCATTCAGAACGGGGACCTGAAGTATCAACGCGACGTGTTTACTCCGGAATGGGGCATCGTCGTTACAGAGACCGTTTACAACTGCAACACCGGTCAATACGTCTCGGTTTCTCACGTCCTGTTTTACGATCCGTCAACTTACACCCAGCACGCTGGCGGAGCGGGTCGAGATGGCATTACGGTAGCGCCGGGCCAGGCAGGAGCATACACGGTCATTCACTTTGGCACGGTCAGCTAATGCATTCGAACAGGAAAATCGCCGGTAGCCAGTCCTGGGCTGCCGGCCGGCATGACAGGCTCGCGGTTTTGACTGCGAGCCTGTTTCTTCTGCTACTGCCTGATCTGCAGGCTGTCGTCTCGCAGTGTTGAAGCCCGTTCCAGTGACTGTACATGACACAACCGGAAATCTGTCCGGCGAATCAGAACAGCCTGTTGTATCCGTTTAACGCGGCCACACGGTAAGCCTCGGCCATGGTGGGGTAGTTGAACGTTCTGTTGATGAAGTAGTGCAGCGTGTTGCCTTCACCCGGTTGAGCCATGATTGCCTGACCGATATGAATGATCTCAGAAGCATTCACGCCAAAACAGTGAATGCCCAGGATCTCCAGCGTCTCCCGGTGGAACAGAAGTTTCAGCATGCCGACCGGCTGTCCCATGATCTGCGCACGCGCCAGACTCTTGAACATGGAATGGCCCACTTCGTAGGGCACACATTCTTCAGTGAGTTGTCTTTCTGTCTTGCCCAGCGAACTGATTTCGGGGCTGGTGAAGATGCCTGTGGGAACATCTTCCATGCGCAGCTCTTCGCAATGGGTGTTGCCCAGATGCCGTGCGGCAATCCGACCCTGTACGTATGCAGCGCTGGCAAGGGACGGCGGACCAATGACGTCGCCGACGGCGTAGATGTGAGGTTTGACAGATTGAAAAGTCTCATTGACCTCAATTTGAAAGCGGTGATTGACCGTAATTCCAACTCGGTCGAGATTCAGATCTTCTGTGTTCCCGGAACGCCCATTGGCCCACAACAGGACGTCGCTTTTTAATTGTTTGCCGGACTTCAGGTGGACAACAACGTGATCAGCAAACGTTTCAACCCGGTCGAAGACTTCGTTATGCCGAATGCGCACTCCGGTATCACGCAGGTGATAACTAAGAGCGTCACAGATCTCATCGTCCAGAAACTCCAGCAGGTTACTGCGTGTATTCACCAGATTCAGTTTCACGGACAGATTTCGAAACATGGAGGCGTATTCGCAGCCAACCACACCGGCTCCATAGACTGTCATGCTGCCGGGCGTTTCCGGCAGGTCAAGAATTGTGTCGCTGTCGAAGACTCGAGGGTGATTGAAGTCGATTTTCGATGGACGATAGGGCCGCGATCCTGTGGCGACGACGAATGATTTTGCCGCCAATGTCAGGACATTGCCGTCTTTATCCTCAACGTGTACGTGTTGATCGTCCAGAAACGATGCGACGCCGTGATAAACGCGGACGTCGTTGCGTTCGTAAAATCGCCGCCGCATTTTCACCTGTTTTTCAATCACTGATTGAGCGCTGCGGCGCAGGTCACGGAAGCTGACGTCGATGTGAATGCCCAGCTGCCGAAAATTGGAATTGGAGTTGACCTCCATCATCTGATAGATGGCGGCGCGCAACGACTTGCTGGGAATGGTGCCCAGGTGAGTACAATTGCCGCCGATGCGGGCCTGTTTTTCGACAACAGCAACGGACTTGCCCTGCTTTGTGGCCTCCATGGCGGCGCCTTCGCCACCGGGGCCCGTGCCAATCACAACAACGTCAAACTGAGCGTCCGGCGTGTGAGTGATTTCTGTGGTGTCGTTGATGCTCATGGTGTGGAACCTGCCAGTCCACTATGCCGCAGTAGCGCATCTGTGTTGGGTTCGCGGCCACGGAAGTCTCGGTAGATGTCCATCGGATGGCGACTGCCACCTTCGGACAGGACAGTATCTCTAAACCTGCGACCCGTTGCGGAAACGGCGGCTTCGTCGTCAAGACCTGCTTCTTCGAAGGCTGAAAACGCATCTGCACTCAGCACTTCTGCCCATTTGTAGCTGTAGTAACCGGCGGCGTAACCGCCCGCAAAGATATGTGAGAACGCGCACAGAAAACGGTTTTCGGCCAGTGGTGGCATTGGTGATGTTTTTTCCGCGATCCGCTGATGCACGTCAAAGACCGTTTCCGCCCCATCGGGATCAAATGTGGTATGCAGCTCCATGTCTGTCAGGCCAAACTGCACCTGACGCAGCATGGCCGACGCAGCTCGGTAGGTGCGGGCCCGGCAGATTTTTTCGAACAACTCATCCGGCAGCACTTCGCCCGTTTCATGATGAATGGCCATGCCCAGCAGCGTGGGACGATGATAGCACCAGTTTTCCATAAACTGGCTGGGCAGCTCAACCGCATCCCATTCGACGCCATTGATGCCGGACACGTCTCTGAAGTCGACAGCTGTCAGCATGTGCTGCAGTCCGTGGCCAAATTCATGAAACAGAGTCTCCACTTCACGAAACGTCATTAGTGACGGTGTGTCGCCAATCGGTGGGGTCCCATTGCAGACAAGGTGCGCGACAGGCAGACGCGTTTCGTCAGTGGTTACGGAACGAGCGATGCAATCATCCATCCACGCGCCGCCGCGTTTGTTTTCCGGACGGGAGTACGGATCAAGGTAGAATCCCGCGATTTGCTGATCCTGTTCGTCGAATATCTCAAAGTAGCGCACATCCTGATGCCACACAGGAGCCTTTCCATCCGCAGCGCGGACTGAGATTCCAAACAGACGATGACACAGACCAAAGAGTCCGTCCATCACTCGTTGTAGTGAGAAGTACGGCCGCAACTCTTCGTCGGTAAAGGCGTAGCGTTGTTCTCGCAGACGTTGTGCCCAGAACCCGACATCCCAGTGAGCCAGCTCGCTGTCGTGGCCGCTTTCGTTCGCCAGCTGGGTGATCTCGTCAAGTTCCGATTTTCCCGATTTCAACGATGCGGCCAGCAGGTCGTCGAACATCTTCCGCACAGCACTGACATCGGCTGCCATTTTTCTGGAAAGACTTAACGCTGCGAAGTCGTCGTAACCAAGCAGGGCGCACTTCTCCTGACGCAGTCGCAGGATCTCGTTGATCAGCGGACGGTTGTCAACTTCACCGTCGGACGCACGTGTGACGTACGCCCGGTAGGCCTGTTCGCGTAGTTCACGGTTGCCGCAGTGTTCCATGAACGGTCCAAAGCTCGGCGCGTCCAGTTTCACTCGCCACGGACCCGCTTCTGCAGTGGCCGTGTCGCTGTCTTTGTTTTCGTCCGCGTCAGACCATGCCGCCGCCGCCATTCGGTGAAAACTTTCCGGCAGGCCGCTGACATCTTCGCTCGATGTAATGTCCAGATGCCATGCCTTGGTGGCATCAAGTACGTTGTTTGAAAAGTCACTGCCCCGCTGCGACAGCGTTTGAGCGATCTCATTGAATCGTTCGCGAGCTTCATCGTCCAGGGCAATACCAGCCTGCTCCGCACTCAGAATCGCCTGGGTGATGATCCGCTGTTGAGCATTGCTCAATTCGCTCCAGTTCTCGGCATCACGGAGAGCACAAAAACGGTCGTACAGGGGCTTGCTTTGCTTCGTCTTCAGACTGAACTGCACAACTGCTGGCAGCATGCCTTCGTGAGCTTCACGGAGTTCGTCACTGTTGGCGACACCCAACAGATGGCTGACGGGTGACCAGCTGTACTCGAACAGTACGTCGATTTTTCCGAGCGGCGACATCAATGCGTCCCACTCAGCCAGTGGCGCGGCTTCTGCGTGAGCAAGGCATGTTTCCGCCTCCTGCAGAATCGCAGTGATCGCAGGTTCCACGTGTTCCGGTTTTATTGTGTCGAACGCTGGCAGTCCCGTGCGACAGGCCAGTGGGTTGTCAGTTGTCATGTACTCTCTCTGTCTTTCGGCAGGCAAAAAAGATTCGTGCGTACTGAACGCAATTGCACTCCGCGTCTTTGCAGCGTAACTGCGGTTTGTACATCGCAGGGTCGACCTCTTCGAGGTCGACCCTGCGAATATGTGTTTCTAATTTGTCGAATAGGTTGCAACTTGCGGTTGCAAGTCAATCGGGACAAAAAAACAAAATCAAAAAAAGGTCTCACGAAGTTGCAACATGACGGTGTTTCGCCGTTGTCGGCTAATTCATCAACCATTATAAATTGGCCCTTATCGCCAAGGCTGGTGAATGTTTGGTTCCACGGACAGCACGTTCTGTGCTGCATTCGTCTCCGTCTTTCCGGACTGTTTTTCCCTGCCTTCACTTCTTTCCTGTTTCTCAGGCCGCAACACTCATTGTTGTCGAGCGATTTCTTTTGAAAACGGTATGGCTCATGCAAAACCATCTTTTCGATCTGCAGCCCGGTCAGTCTGTCCTGTTGGGAGACTACAAAGTGACTCTGCTGGAAATTGAAGACGAAGCGGCTGTCGTTGAAATCGAGGGGCCAGATGGTGAAGTTCAGATCGAACCAATCAGCTGCACAGCAGTTGAAACAGAAGAAGAACTTGCAGTCCTGGCGTAACGTCGGTTGACTCATTGCAATTCGTTGTTGGCATCGGCGCGGCAGTTGTGCGGCGCCCAGCGGTTATCGTTCACCGTCCCGCTCCATTGTATTGCGCGAATCGCGCAACTGCGGGACGTTTGCTTCCGGTACTGGGCGACAGCTTGCAGCCGCACTCCCTTTTGAGCTGATGACCTGAGCCGCAGTTGTGGGCTTGACTGACTCCGGCGACATCACGGTGGTCTTCGTGGGCACTCGTATTTCAGGACGGGCAGAATGCCTGGCAGCTTGTTTGCGCGGCAGGACAAGTAATCAGTGATGCTCACGGCCGCGATTGCAACAGCTTCGCATAGCGGTGGCTTCGCTGGCGGCGGGGGGCTGCCTCTCATCACAGCATGGCGTGATGAGTCACGGCGGTCGATCACTTTCGCCCACGTGTGTGAAGTGTCAGAATATGTGCTTCGCGGTCACACGCGGCATGATCGACGGTCGATTTGAGGCGGTGGCTCAAATCGTGCCACCAATCGGCGGAAGGAATATGTCGCTTCCGCTGGTTGCCCATCTTTACTCAGTGACACCAGGTTTTCATAACGAAACAGCCTTTATCATGCTCAACTCCTTCGGTGCACGCCTAACGCTGCCCTTCGCTCTGGCCAGCTGCCTGGCAACGTCCATGTTGTTCGCAGTCGACGATTCTGTCACTCGCAGCAAGGATGACGAGGGCTTTGACGTGTTGTTTGACGGCAAGACAACTGATGGGTGGAACGGTGACCAATCCGTTTTTCGAGTCGAGTCCGGGGCCATCGTGGGCGGGCAGATGAAGGAGAAGATTCCGCACAATTATTTTCTGGCGCACGGTCGCGACTTCGATGATTTCGAACTTCGCCTGCAATTTCGACTGTTAGGTGACAGCACGAACGCGGGAATCCAGATTCGCAGCAAACGTATCCCCGACCACCATGAGATGATTGGGTATCAGGCTGACCTGGGTCAGAAGTATTGGGGCTGCCTGTATGACGAATCGCGGCGGCGAACGATTTTGGCGGGACCGGACGCCAAGGCGTTGGACAAAGTGCTGAAGCGCGACGATTGGAACGACTATCGAATTCTGTGTGAAGGGCCCCGCATTCGGTTGTGGATCAACGGGCTGCAAACCGTCGACTACACGGAAGAAGATAAGGAAATACCACTCGCTGGCAAGATTGCGGTGCAGATACACGGCGGGGCGCCAGGCGAGGCATGGTATCGCAACATTCGCATCAAGCCGCTTGAGAAATAGCGCCTGTCACTGTCGTTCGGCCACTCATCTGGCCGGGCACGTAACTTAGTGTCGATGTTTCTGTCCGCACACCGTGCGGTTAACGTCGAAAGTCATATATTCCCTTCCGCTACCGGAACTCTAACACCGATGTCTCAATCTGCCGTCAACTGGAACAGCACACAACTCACCGCGGGCTGGCAAAAGGGCGTCACCGCGTTCTATTACGCCCTGGGTCTGACCGACGCCGATTTTGGCAAAGCTCAAATTGGAATCGGAGTCCCGCTGCTGGAAGGCAACACCTGCAATGTCCACGCCTACGAGTTGGCCACCGAGCTGAAAAAGGGCTGCGAAGAAGCCGGCATGCTGGGGTTTCCTTTCGGTACGCCGGGGGTCAGTGACAATTTGACTCAGGGACTCGAGGGCGGCAACGCCAGTCTGCCATCGCGCAATCTGATTGCCAACAGTGCGGAATGCGTCGTGACGGCTCATTGCTATGACGCGTTGATCGGCACGCACCACTGCGACAAGAATGGCCCCGGATTCGCGATGGCGCTGGCCCGCACCAACTATCCTGGCCTTGTCGTCAGCGGCGGAAGTATTCTGCCCGGCTGCCACAACGGCAAAGATATCACCATTCTGGATGTCTATGATTCGCAGGCCGCGGTTTCGGTGGGCGAAATGTCGGAAGCTGAGAGTGACGAGATTCTGCGTAATGCCTGTCCAGGTCCAGGCGGCTGTGGGATTGCGGCGTCATTCAATACCTGGGGCATCGCCATGGAAGCCATTGGTCTGATGCTACCGGCCAGCAGTTCGATCCCGGCGGTGGATGCTGAAAAGCGAGCCGAGTGCCGTCGCGTCGGCGCCGCGTTGAAAGTTCTGCTGGAAAACAACATTCGGCCCCGAGACATTCTGACCCCCAAGGCGTTCCGTAACGCGGCGGTATCGATTGCTGCGGCAGGAGGATCGACAAACGGAGTGCTGCATCTACTGGCGCTGGCTCGTGAGGCGGAGGTCGACTTCAGTCTGCAGGACTTGCAGCCGATTTTTCGCGAAACCCCGGTGTTGTGCAGTTTTGCTCCGCGCGGACCACGGACGATGGTCGACCTGCACAAAATCGGTGGTACGCCCGTGCTGCTGAAACATCTGCTGGACTGTGGCCTGTTGGACGGATCGTGTCTGACCGTCACGGGTAAGACGTTGGCAGAAAACCTGGCAGACGTCTCTGCACCGCCGGATGGACAGGATCTGATTGTCGATCGGGACAACTGCTACAAGCCGTTCGCCGACATGCAGATTTGCTTCGGGAACCTCGCCCCGGACGGCATCGTCTTTAAGGTCTCCAGCATGGAGGAGCCGGTCTTTGAGGGCACAGCCATCTGCTTTGACGATCCCTGTGATATCGTGAAGGCGGTCGAGCAACGTCGTATCAAGCCCGGCAGCATCATCGTCCTGCGATACTGGGGGCCGGTGGCCTCCGGCATGCCTGAAGTTCTGGTCGCCACGGCAGCTCTGGCCGTGCCGGAACTGGACGGTAAGGTCGCCTTTATTTCGGACACGCGGGTTTCGGGTGTGTCGCACGGTGCCATCGGAGTTCACTGCGCTCCGGAAGCCGCCGTCGGTGGTCCCATTGCCTGCGTCCATGACGGTGACACGATTGCCTTTGACCTGATCAACGGGACGGTTGAAGTGAAAGTGTCGGACGAAGAGCTGGCGGCGCGGAAGGCCGCCCTGCCCTCGTGGCAACCTCGGGATCCGCGTCGAGGCTATCTGGCAGACTTCTGTGTCACCTCAGCCCAGGCGAATCATGGCTGTGTTAGTTCCGCGTTAATTCCGTCAACGGCCAGCGAATGATCACCTCTTTGTTTTCGACTGCACACCAACAGCTCTGCGGGTGAAGACTCATGAGGCTTTGCCGTTCTTGATACAAGCTTACAGCGCAAACAAGTGAGTCTCTCAATCGCATGAGACCCACTCGCTTGCGTTTCGAGTTCGTATTGCGGGCCTTCCTCATTCTCGCGATTGTTCACATCAGTCTGAGGGCGATGACGAGGCAGCCGTTGGTCCTGCCAGTGACCAATAGGTCAGTGACTGTTCGTCCTTGACCAGGATTCCGTTCTGCAACAGGACCGGCGGTGCCCATGTGGGGCTTTCCGCAACTTTCCAGGACGCCACTTTTTCGAAACCGTCGCCGGTCGCGGCGATAACCTGCAGTTCACCGCTGTCGATCAAGGCAACTATGTGGCCCGGGATCGACAGAAACATCACATTCTGCCCCGTTCTGCCTGGCCCGCGCCACAGAATCTCTCCGGTGTCTGTGTCCAGGCAGAACAGCTGTCCCTTGTTGTAATGAGAGAAGCCATACAACAGGTTACCGTTCATGACCGCGGAACTCATATCCAACGCCACTTTCTCCTGGCTCCAGATTCTCTTGACCGTCCACACGCCGTCGCTGACCTGCGGCTCAAGGCTGTACACACCTCGGTTTTCACCTCCCAGCAGCACTCGTCCGTTGTGGAATGCCGGCGTCGGCATATTTTGGTTGTGAGTCCGGTGCGGGAAGGGATATTGCCACAGCAGATGTCCGGACTTGCTGTCCACACCGACCAGGGCCTCATGATTCCATTCCACGACCTGACGCACTCCGTGAATCTCGACCAGCAGTGGCGATGAATATGATGGCCCGTCGTGGCCCTGGCTCCAGACTTCCTTACCGCTGTCCACATCAAGGGCCACCAGAGCCCCTTCACCGTCATTTCCGAAGTGAACGATGACGCGATTGCCGTCGACGATCGGCGAGGTTGAAACGCCCCAATTCGGCCGGTTCTGCTCAAATCGCGAACCGTAGTTACTCCGCCATAACAGCTGGCCGGAGTCTGCACTCCAGGCAGACAGATCTCCGGTGATGCTCATCGTGAAAATTCTGCCATCGGCCAGCACGGGCGACGACTTCGGCCCCGTGCCGTGCCACTCGCCTCCAGGCGATGCCTTAAATGGCACGACGTACTTCTGATGCCACAGCACGTTGCCCGAGTCCAGGTCGAAGCACCAGACGACCTCATCCCCACCCTGTCGAGCGTGCTGGTAGACACGTCCATCTGAAACGAGCGGTGATCCGTAGCCCGTTCCCACCTCGACCTGCCATCCTCTCTGCAACTGGTCTGGCCATTGCGTCGGAGGCTGAAAGTTGCTGACCCATCCATTACGTTGGGGCCCCAGCCAGCCTGTCCAGTTAACGTCGGCAGCCGATGCGAGCTGCCAGACACCGGCCCCTGACAGAAACAACAAGGCGGTCGAGGTTACAAGAACGGGACGTAGCATGTCGAAGATTCCTTCTGGGGCGAGTGAGTAACACGGTTCCTGCAATCGATGTTCGTCAGCGTCGTGATTCTTTTCCAGCGCACCAGCCGCAATTATCGCGGCGCGATCAGTGAGGATCACGGCAACGATTCAGACGACGCAGAACACACCACCTCGCTATTGAATGGCTGAGTAATCCGTTGCCTTCATGTAGATCGATTCAGGTCTTTCCCGCAGAAATCTGCCATCCTTCTGTGATTCTTTGGCGACTTTTTTCCAGTCCTGATCACCGCCGAACGATTTCCATGCGGCCTTGGCAGCGTCCCGACCTTCGTGACGCAGGATGTAGATTAGTGTGTCCTTCGAACCGGGTTCGTCAGCCGGGTGCCAGTACGCGACGGACTGCAATCCGTGGCGAGTAAAAATGCGAATCGTGTGGTCTCGAAAACGTGAGTCCAGGTTACTCAGCTTGTCTTCATTGCAACGATAGATCCGCAACTCAAACACGGCATCGTCGCCTTTTCCCTTGTTTGCAAATGCCGGCGTATAGTCCGTTGCGTTCATGAACACCGAATCCGGAGCCTTGGCCAGGATCCTTCCGTCTATCTGCGATTCTCTGGCGACGGTTTTCCATTCAGGGTCTGCCAGGAAAGCCTTCCATGATGCCGCCGCGGCGCTGCGGTCCTTGTGCTTCAGTACGTAGATCAGTGTGTTCTTTGCTTTCGGCTCGTTGGTCGGAACCCAATAGCCAACCGATTCCATGCCGTGTTTCGTAAACAGTTGTACAGTGTGATCGCGGAACCGTGCGTTCAGATTATCCAGCTTGCCTTCGTTGGTCGTATAGGTCCGGAGTTCATAGACGTCGGCAGATGCCTGTGTTGGGCAGAACAAAAAGCTGGAAAGCATGACGCCGGCAAACGTGCGGCAGATTAGTTGATCGAAATTCATCGTCTATTCCTCGTTGTCGATTTTTGAATGGGGTTATTGTGGCACAGCATAGCAGGCTTCGTCCCAGGATGATCCTGACCAACGAGGCCGAATGAGTGCGATTTCGTTTTCTTACGGAACGCTGCGGACCCACATACCCGGTTGCGGGTCAGCTCCGTTCAGCGAGCCACCAGCAACGAACAGTTTGTCTCCGATGATTGCAGCGGCGGGGGAAGACAACGGCCTGGGCAACTCGCCGACGATCTGCCACTCGCCACCTGGTATGCCGGCAATGATCTGTGGATCGATCCGCCTTCTTTCGTCACGCGTCATGCCACCAACGACGAAGATTCGACCGTTGCTCACAAAGGTGCTGCCTTCCGCATGTGAATGCGGTTTGGGAAGTTCGGGACAACTGCTCCATGAATCAGTGTCGGGATCGTAAATGTCAACTCGCGCCTGATCGTTCTGCCCCTTGTCATGTCCGAACTGGCCGCCGATTGCGTAAATCTTTCCGGCGAAGCTGACAGCGCTGAACTGATTGCGCGCAGCCGGCATTGGAGCGGCATTTTTCCATGCCACCGCGCTGTGTGAGGCTTTGTGCAGGTCGAGTACCCAATGGTCGGCAGCATCGGTGAGTCGATCCGGCATCAGTCCGCCGATGTAGTGCAGGCGGCGACCGACGAGTGCCAGGCCGCCCCCTGCCCTGCGTTCCGGCAGCGGCGGAGCTGCCGTGAATGTGTTTTTGTCGATGTCGTAGTTCCACACCTCAGTGATCGCGTACCCCTTGTAGCCATCCTTGAATCCGCCGGCGATCCACACCCATCGACCATCCAGCACCGCGTTCATGTGTGTGATGGCACTGGGGAGATCAGCAAGCTGTTTCCAACTGGTGGCCCTGGGATCGAATACGTCAACGCGTTTGCTGGACTTTGTTCCCTTCGTGTAACCGCCAAAGACGAAGAGCTTGCCGTCCAGCACGACCGTTCCCGCCTCCCATCGCGGTACCGGCATGTCGGGCAGTTTCTGCCACGTGTTATCCGATGCTTTCTGTGCAGCGAAAGCGTGTCCAGCAGATGCGATGACCAGTATGCTGAGAACGAAACGGTAAATCATGAGACGGTCAACTCCTGTCAGCATGGCCTTGATCCGTTTCTATAAGTGTTTTTTGAACCAGTCGATCGCCAACTGCTGGGCTTCTTTGCGTTTTTTTGAGTAGATTCCGTAGTGTTTGATGCCTTTGACGGTGACCAGTTTCTTGACGCCGTTCGATCGTTCAAAAGCAGCGATGGCATGATCCTTGTTGTCGAAGAGTTCTTCATTTTCCGCGATGATGAACAACTTAGCGCAGTTCTCGCACCGACCAATGTCTTCGATCGGCGCGTATCGCATCAGCTTTTCCCAGACCGGTTGCCCTGTCATGCCGCTGAATTTCGCGAAGGGTTCGGGATAGCCGATTTCTCCCCGAGTTCTGGCGGTGCTCTGCTGGAAGACGTGCTGCCGCAGTTGTGGGTTGGCTTCAAGTGCCCACCGTGCGTCCATGGAACCGACCTGACTGACGAATGCTTTGACTCGGGGATCACGTGCCGCCACGTAAACAACGTGACCGCCGGAAAATGATGAGCCCCAGATTCCGATGCGGCCTTTGTCGCACAGCGTCTCACCCTGAACCCAGTGGATGGCGTTCATGATGTCAGTCGTCTGGTCGATCGGGTCGACGACGCCACGGACCTCCACGACTTCGGCGGTCAGTTTTCCGTCTTCTTTCGTTGGCTTCTTTGAGGCAGTCAATCTTGCGTCACTGTTGCCCCAGCCTCGATAGTCGAACGCGACGACAAGAAAGCCGGCCCGAGCAAAGACGATTGCATCCGGTCGCAGCGACTGAGCCGTGCCGCCCCAGCCGTGACTCATAATGATCGTGGGCAGCTTGCCATCAGCAGTCAGCGGAGAGAATATTTCCGCCGCCATCCGGGTTCCTTCGCTGATGATGTTGGCAGTACGGAACTGGATGTCATCAGGCGTCTTGAAGTCTGCGACGTCCTGGGCATCGGATGACGAAGCGAGACACAATGCCAACAGGATTTGAAGAACGTGTGTTTTCATGGTCTTTCTCTCAAGTTGTGGGCATTGGTCTCCACACATCTTTACCCTCCCGTCTTTACGGGAGGTTCGCGAGGAACGAGCGGGGAGGGTGATTGAAAGTCGAGGTGCGAATTTATGGTTGAGGTTGAAAAGCCCTCTCCGGGCCTGATAGCCCGACTCTCCCGCAAGTGGGAGAGTAAATACGTGAACCGAACGGATGACAGCCGCTCCGAAAGTAGTCTTCGGATTTCTGTAGATACCAATGAGTTGTGGATGTGTGGACAGGATGAACATGATTAACAGGATGCTCTGACTGAGACCTCACGATTGACCCTGTTGCTCTTGCTCATTCTGTAAGATCTATTCTTCGTTTATGTCCGGCAGGCCAAAGACGAGCAGCTCACCGGTGAACTTCTTGGGAAAGTAGGCCTCGCCGGGCGTGTTGGAAAACTGTGTGTTGCCGGTCCCCACGTAGACTTGGCCCCGCGAAACGGAAGGACCACACAGGACCGGCCCCAGCGGGAAGTCTTTCATCGGATCACCCGTTCTCGCGTTGATGCACAGCAGCTTGTTACTGCTGAATGTCGTGCAGAAAATCAGGCCGTTCGCTATCGCAATCCCACTGGCAATCGGATCACCGCAGTTGCGAAACCCTGGTTCTTCTTTGGTCCCGCCGATCCATTCCAGCTTCGGACGTTCGTGACGCCAGAATTCGTTTTTCGTATCGGCGGAGATGGCGGTCACTCGTCCGCCGGTCGGGGGATTCGGTTTCAGGTACTCAAGTGGCGCGTGGGGCAGGCGGTCGATGCCATTGGTGAAGACTCGTTCACCGTCTGTCGCACAGCCTGTCTGAAGTCCGCCAATCGGTCCCGGCAGAGCCAGCATCCGCGGATCCGTTGTGGGATTGCTGGTCGGTGGATCTGTGTAGACGGGTGTGTGCGCCAGAAGTTTCCCGTTTGCTCGATGCAGGACATAGAACCCGCCATTCTTGCAACCCGCACCAACCACAGGCGTCTGTTTTCCGTCGACTTCGATCGTGTAAACCTTGGGGGTGTCGCCAATCGATAGATCCTTGTACCGCTTCGTCTTTGTGTCGTACGCCGGCATGCTGTGATTCCAGACGTCACCCGGAGAGATCTGAGACACCCATCGTTCCAAGCCGTTTTTCGCATCAACCGCAATCACCGCGCACGAATGCGGCGTGTAATTACGGGGATCATCTTTGGTCGGTTTGCGAGGCGCGTTGTGAGTATCGGTACCGAAGAACACGGTGTTCGATTCTGCGTCCCACGACGGTGTACACCAGACGCTGCTTGTTGACGGACCGTAGTGAAAGACGTGCTTGCCGTATTCGTCTTCCATCACGAGCGGCGGATCGAATTCTTCCGGTTGCGGACCAACGTCGTACTTCCAGACAACATCACCCGATTGCGGGGCCAGGGCAATGACAAATCCGCGACCGCTGCAGCACTTGTAGTTGCTGTCGGTTGCCGGTTGTGAGTGTTCGTAACCGCCACCAGCAAACACCACATTTCCGTGTGCCAGAATCGGCGATGCCATCACGAGGTTTGCAGGATGTGCTCCGGGAAAGGAATCGGCTTTGGAATTGACCTGCCACACCTCCTTTCCCGTTTCGCGTGCAAGGCAATACATGATTCCTGCGACGTCGGCAAAGTAGACGCTGTCGTCAGTGACAAGTGCCGAGGTATAGACACCATCCTGAGGACTCAGCCCGCGCGTTTCCGCGTATTTTCGGTAGGCCTGTCGTCCGGCATCACCAACATCGTACTTCCAGACCACTTCGCCGTTGGGGCTGAGGCAATAGACCGCACCGTAAGTTGACGTGCCGAAGTAAACATAGCCATCAACGACGGACGGCGTCGCATGAATGACGCCGACCTTCGTATCGCTTCCTTGAGGAGGGAAACGCCATTTGAGTTCAAGTTGTCCGATGTTTTCGGGGCTCAAAATGCTTTCGTGTTGGTTGAATCGCCAACCGGCAGAATTGCAGTTGTACGTGGCCCAGTCTCCTG
>JBDONA010000387.1:0-3348 GCA_039831575.1 Fuerstiella sp.
ATGTCACCAGAAGTCAGAACGCAGTCGGAATGACTGCCGAAACGTTCAGGAATCATCTCAGATGTTTGAAATGCTCACAGGAGTCTTGACGCTGGCGGTTCAGGACGGCGCAGCTGCCGCTGGTGCCGAAACTGCCATCATCGAAACTGTCCTCATCGATGGGCCAAAAGCCTTCGGGATCTTCGTTGCCGGACTCATTGGTGCGTTCGTGTTGGGGGCCTTTCTTGCCAAGGCCATGAAGGTGACCGACTGGGGAATGCGTTTTGGTGTCTGCCTGGCCGCATTGGCCATGGGCGTGATGCCGTTCATGGTCCGAGCCATCAACGGTGAAACTCCGGGCGAGGGAATGCGTTTTGGTATCGACCTGGCCGGAGGCACCAACATGGTGTTTCAGGTGATCGGGACAAAAGAAAAGCCACTCACCGGTGAAGTGATGGACAAGATGGTTGGTGCGGTTATCAAGAGAATCAATCCGTCCGGAACGGCGGAAATCACCGTACGGCAAGTCGGCAAAGACCGCCTTGAAGTCATCGTTCCGGGCAAAGACAAACAGACCGTCGATGACATCAAACGCCGCATTACCAAGCTGGGAAGCCTGGAATTCTACATCACTGCCAGTCCGGCATTCGACGATGAAATCATTAGCCAGGCCAAGGCGCTTAGTTCGGATGAAGAGGATCTGGTTAGAACAATCAATACTGTCGACAAAAAGGGCCGCCCCAAAATCATCAAAGAAGTCTATGCTAAGTGGCTGCCAGTGTTCGAAGACAAGGACAAAGATCCACAGGTCACGATTACGGAACCTGGCAGCACAGGTTTCAAAGAAGATGAACGAACAGGGTTGCGGGGTGTAAAAAAGGCCAACAAATCCGCTGAGACCAAAGCGCAATATACTTTTCTGCAGCACAGCGACGCGGTCAGTCGGGATATTGAGTTGTTGCGAACCGGTGATGACGGCAAACCGGAAATATACAGCTCTAAAGAATACCTCGTGCTCGTGGACCCTCCTGCACAACGGGTGAGCGGTGAATACCTGAAACAGGCCGGCCATGGTGTCGACCCGCAAAGCGGAGGACAGATTGTCACGTTCCGCTTCAACACGCGCGGAGCATTCCTGTTCAGTCGACTGACCAGTCGCCACATCCCACAACCGGGCAAGCCAAAACGTGGCCTGGGCATCGTGCTGGACGGCCACATTTACAGTGCACCAGTGATCAATTCCACGATCAGTGAGAACGGGCAGATCGAGGGTAACTTTACGTACGATGAAGTTGTTGAACTGACCGAAGTATTAAATGCCGGTGCGTTGGAAGTTCCCATCAATAAAAAGCCGCTCAGCGAAGCCACGGTCGACCCAACGCTGGGCGAAGATGTTCGCGTGAAAGGCGTGCAGGCCATCATGGCGGCGGCAGCCATCGTCGTGCTGTTCATGCTGGTGTACTATCGTTTCGCCGGAATGGTGGCTGTCATCTGCCTGTTTCTGAACCTGGTGTTGGTGCTGACAGTCATGATGGCGGTGGACGCGACGTTCACCTTGCCCGGCCTGGCCGGACTGGTTCTGACGATCGGTATGGCCGTCGATGCCAATGTCCTGATCTTTGAACGAATGAGAGAAGAGACCAACCGCGGTTCGAGTTTGCGAATGGCCATTCAGAACGGCTTCAACAAAGCCTTTACAACCATCGTGGATGCCAACGTGACCACGTTAATTACGGCCGTCATTCTGTACATGATCGGCACTGAGGTAGTGAAAGGGTTCGCCGTCTCACTCTTCGTCGGAATCACTATGAGCATGTTTACGGCTCTGTATGTCGGTCGCGTGATCTTTGACGTGGCAGAGAAAAAGCGGTGGATTACCAAGCTGAACATGCTCAGCATCGTGGGTGCCACGCAGTGGGATTTTCTGGCGAAACGCCGCCTGTGTGCAACGCTCTCGATCGTGCTGATCAGTTGCGGGCTGGTGGCTTTCTTTTCCCGAGGTGAAAAGAGCTATGACATCGACTTCACCGGTGGCACGATGGTCACCTTCCAGTTAACAGACTCGGCCGAAACGGAAACTGTTCGGGAAGCTCTTGCGAAGCAATTCACCGACAATTTTACGGTGGAACGTCTGACGCTGGCGGTTACCAACGCCACATCAGGCAGCAATCATTTCCGCCTACGCACCACAGAAACGGACACCGAAGAAAACGCATCGGAAAAGCTGGACGTACCGGAAGGTGCAGCTGTCGGCAGCCAATGGAGTGAAGATGGCTGGACTTACGAAATCACGGCCACTCAGTCCGGCACCGATGCTACATGGACGATTGAAGCACGTGAAGGACGTGGGCGTCGGCAAACGTGGAACGTTTCCGTGGAATCAGGCCTGCTGAAGGCGACGAAGTCGGCGGAAGAGCGCGTGAGGGATAAGGTCAACGCTGCGTTCGAAGATGAATCGTCTATGAACGTGCGGATGGTCACGATGGAGCGCACGGAATTGACGCCCTACGCCATTGAAGAAGGCGATGATCCGGCGTTCGCCAAGAAACACAAGCGTTTCGACGGCGGGCACACGTCCATTATTAAGTTGTTTACCGAAGGATTGCCGACGGAAATCGCAGTGGGGACAGTTAGCGACATGCTGGCGAAGGCCATTGGCGAGATTGAAGGTTACGAGGGTCTGGATCCCGAAGCTGTGTTCGCCATAGAGGGCTTGACCGGTTCGGGGAAGAATGCGGTTGCGCATGAAGTTCAGAAGTTCAGCGAAGTCACGGCCTGGGCAACGTCAGAGCTATCCGCGGAAGACTTCAAAGAAGCGTTGGAGAAAATGCAGGAAACGCTGGACAGCGCCCCCTTGTTTGACGAGGTCAACACCTTTGCCAGCGCCGTTGCCAGTGAAATGAAGACGTCCGCCATCATGGCCATCATTATCAGCCTGCTGGCCATTGTGGCCTACATCTGGTTTCGGTTCCAGAAAATCACATTCGGTCTGGCGGCCGTTGTTGCCTTGGTGCACGACGTTCTGATCGTTCTGGGCCTGATGGCTATAGCGTCCTATCTAAGCGACAACGCACTTGGAAAAGCACTACTGCTGAATGACTTCCGCATTAACCTGCCGATGGTTGCCGCCTTCCTGACGATCGTCGGTTACTCATTGAACGACACCATCGTGGTCTTCGACCGCATCCGTGAAGTTCGAGGAAAGAACCCCAGCCTGACCGACGAAATTGTGAACACGTCTTTGAATCAGACTCTGTCCCGAACGCTGCTGACGTCGTTGACGACATTCTTCGTGGTGGGCATCCTGTACGTCTTCGGTGGCGAAGGTATTCACGGTTTCGCCTTCTGTCTGACTCTGGGTGTCATTGT
>JBDONA010001003.1:0-14986 GCA_039831575.1 Fuerstiella sp.
ACAAACCGGCCGGCTGATACGGTTTGACGCTCTTGCCCCCGATCGTATCAATCAGCAGCCCACTCAAAGCCAGTGCCTGATCGCGAATGACCTCGGCATCCAGCCTGAACCGGGCGCCTCGTGCCAGCAGGCGGTTTTCCGGGTCTGCGGCCAGCTTTTCAGGCGTCACTCGAGATGACTGCTGATAGGTGGCGGACATCACCATCTGTTTCAGAAATCGTTTGACGTCCCAGCCTGAATCGACAAAGTCAATCGCCAGCCAGTCCAGCAGATCGGGATGCGACGGCTGTTCACCCTGTACGCCAAAATCTTCTGATGTCTTCACCAGACCCGTGCCGAAAAACTGCTGCCAGAATCGATTGACGGTGACTCGTGAGGTAAGCGGATGATCCCGTTGCACCAGCCATTCCGCCAGCCCCAGTCGATTGGCAGGAGCATTCGCCACCGGCGGAGCAAGCCATTCAGGAACGGCCGACGAAACTGCCTCGCGCTTTTCCGTGTATTGTCCTCGTTCCAGAATATGAGCCTGACGCGGTTCTGGGCGGTCTTCCATGACCAGGGTAGCGGGAATCGCTTTTTCCACGTCGGCCAGTTGCTTCTTCAACTTCGTCTGCTGTGCCAGCGGTTCGGCCAGTGTGGCTCGCGAATCCGGATGCACATACTGCTTGTAGTAGGATGTCAGCTGAGCCGTTTGTTCGGGCGTGCGTTTGGCTTTCTCAACGTCCAGCAGTTTCTGAATTTCCGGCGGCAACGCGGGTTGCTTTGCCTGCGACCGAAACTGCTCCCACGCAAACAGCGAACGCTTTTGTTCGTCCGACAGCGACTGGGAAACGATTCCAGCGGTATCCCAGTGAACCGTGCCTCCGACCTGGGTAAACGCCCAACCATTCAGTTCTGATCCCGGAGGCAGTCCGACGGCCGAGGCACTTACTTCCAGCCGAACCCACTTTCCGGTTTCCGGAAGTTTTCCCATTTGCCGGTTCGAAGCGTCGTTGCGGCCAGCCAGAAATGCCTTATCTGCTCCCCAGGTGGCTCGATGATCCCACTTGCCATCGTTGAATTGCAGCTGCAGTGTCTGCGGCGGATTTTTGGGATCGAGATATGCGTAAGCGAACAGTCGCGTGTTTTCGCCGATCTTCAGTTTGTCGGTGGCTCCGGTGAAGAAATGCTGAGTGATGCCGTCGCCTTCGCCCGTGCGGACGGTGGATTTTTTGCCGCTGTGAACCGGGTGATCAGGAGCTTCCACAAACTGCCACGGGCTATTGCCTTCGGGCTTTGCTCCGGCGGGGATCTCATCATCGATCCAGACGAATTGTTCTTCGCTCAGCGCGCCCAATGGTTCCGTCGGATTCGGATCGGTGTATTTGAAGTCGGACAACAGCGTCGCGATCTGAGTATCGATTTCGGCCAGTTCCTGTGTGTACTGCTTCTGCTGTTCTACCTGCGTGCCGGTCGGGACCTTTACGACAGGCGGTGGCAATAGAGCGTTGCCGTCCATGGCACGTTCGGTCAGACTGAAGTAGTACGAAAACAGCTGATAGAACTCCTTTTGTGTCAGCGGATCGAACTTGTGATCATGACATGCCGCACAGCCAGCGGTCAGGCCCAGCCAGACAGTGGCCGTCGTTTCAACTCGATCGACGGCGTAGCGCATGTAATACTCGTCGTCGATTGAACCACCTTCACTGGTGGTCACGTTGCATCGATTGAAACCCGTCGCGACTCGTTGACTCAAAGTGGGACTGGGCAGCAGGTCGCCGGCGAGCTGTTCAACCGTAAACTGATCAAACGATTGATTGCTGTTAAACGATTCGATGACCCAGTCACGATACGGCCAGATTGATCGTTCATTGTCCAGATGCAGACCGTGCGTGTCTCCATACCGAGCTGCGTCCAGCCAGATTCTCGCCATGTTCTCACCATATTTTTGAGAACTCAGCAGACGATCCACAACTCGTTCGTACGCCTGTCCGGATTCGTCAGCAAGAAACTGATCGACTTCCTGAATGGTTGCGGGCAGGCCCGTCAGGTCCAGCGTCACGCGACGGATCAAGGTCCCCTTCGCCGCACGGTCCTCCGGCGATAGATTCACCGTCTTCAGTTTCGCGTGAATAAAGTTGTCGACGGGGCCATGTGTTCGCCATCCTCCCACCGCCGCCGGAACGTCCGGTTGCTGCGGCGGTTGAAACGCCCAGTGACCGGACCATTCGGCCCCACCATCGATCCATTTTTTGATCAGAGCAATCTGTGCTTCGGTCAGTTTTCGGTCCGAATCCGGCGGAGGCATCTTTATGTCGGCGTCGCTGGACGCGATCCGACGAAACAGCTCACTCTGGTCGCTGTGGCCCGGCACAATGGCTGCGTGGCCGGAATCCCTTTTCATCAGCGCCGATTCGTGTTTGTCCAGCCGCAGGTCGGACGGCCGATTGGCTTCATCAGGACCATGACATGTGAAGCAGCTGTTGGACAGCAACGGCAGAATGTCGCGACTGAAGTTGACGTCGTTGTCCTCAGCAAGAGTACTTGCCATGCAACACATAACCAACGGCAGTGCCAACGTTGTTTTTCGAATCATCATGCGAATACTCGGAGTGCATACAAAGGATGTGATGGCCGGTCAGTTCCCGTGGTGGACTGCCGAAGTTTCGGCGAACACTCATCGTACTACCGTTTGAGATGTTTGTCGAAGAATTCGATCCGAGCGTTCTCGATTTCCTGTTTGACTGTCTTCGTCGCTCCACGAAATCCGTGGTCGGCTCCTTCAATGGTCATTAACGTGGCTTCCACATGCGACGCCTTCAGACGATCGATCAACCAGACTGCCTGTTCATGGGCGACGTAGCTGTCTTCCGTTCCATGAATGCACAGCGTCGCAACTGCATTGGGAGTCACCCAATACAGCGGGCTGGCCTCGATGTGCCGTCGCCGCTGTTGCTGCAGGTTGCCTCCAAGGAACAATGGCAGGACCTCAGCGGCATCAACACTGGCATCGTATGACTTTGTGAAGTCGCTGGGCCCGTAGAAATTGACGACGCAATCCACACTGCTGGAATAGTTGGCGTTCCCGCCATCGCCCTCAAAGTGTTTGACACCGCCGGTGACACCCAGAAACTGAGCCAGGTGACCACCGGCCGACCCGCCCGTTGTTCCAATCCGTTTGGAATCGATGTTGTACTTGTCGGCGTTGGCTCGTGTCCAGCGGACGGCCGCTTTGACGTCATGAACCGCCGCCGGGAACTGATACTTCGGGGCCAGACGATAGGAAACCGTCACGGCCACGTAGCCGTGTTCTGCAAGGTTCAGACACAGTCGGTTGAAGCCTTCCCGTGTTCCTGCTCGAAACCCTCCACCGTGAATGCACACGACAGCCGGAAACGGACCTTTTCCCACTGCCGGTCTGGCCATGTTCAGTTGCAGGTGCTGGTCATCGGAATTCGAGTATTCGATGTTCTTTTCAAAGACGACGCCATTGGGAATCTTCTCTTCGGCGGAAACGCGTGGCAGAGGAATTATCGCTACTGACACGATGATTGCTGTCACGGCCAGAGTTGTTCGTGGGCATCGCATAGACAGTTTCTTTTCTGTTGTTGTTTCCGGCTGACGTCCGTTCGTGGTGCGCACGAGGGGCAATGACAATGCGACCGTTGAGAACGCGATTGCGAACGAATTTCATGTGTGTCAGAGATTGTGGGCAGGTGAGCTGCTGACTCGGAATCGGGCGATCCGGTGTTTGATGTCAGGTGCCGTAAGGGAGGAAGAGCGGCGCGATCAACGTTTGGATTCTAATGAGCCAAGCGGCGGAAGAGCCATCCTGTTCCGAGCTCCCGTGACCATTTTACCACATGTTGTGGTCGCAGATTGATCGGCAGGCGAACTCCGTCGCTGGACCAGCGAGTCCGGGGGATGATTCCCCATGAACAGCCATTTACTGCGGGTGTGTGCCTGGGGCACGACGACCAGCAGATGCTGAACAACGTCAGGGAGCCCTGCCAGAGACCGTAGTTGTCCGTGTTGATTGATGCCGTCCCGATTCCCCACTACCATCAGTCAGTTAACTGATCAGTCCGGTTTGTGCAGTGCTGCTTCGCAGCTCATCGCAGAGGAGACGGAGATGTCTGACGACCCACGTCGTCGTATGATCGGTGTTCTCATTTGTGTCGTGATTGTTCCCATTGCGGTCACGTTCGGTCCGGTGTTTGCGCAGGAACAAGCCGTCGATCCCGTCGCGACGCGCGAATACGCCGTTGCTCTTGGATTTCAGAAGAAGAAGCTCTTCAAACAGGCGGCACTTCGCTGGGCGCAGTTCATTGCGAAGTTCGCGCAGGACGAGCGGATCGTCAACGCTCACTATCATCTTGGCGTCTGTCAGCTTAAGACCGGAAACGCCGAGGCCGTTGGTACGTTTCAGCAGGTCCTGAAGCAGTTCACGGAATTCGAGCAGCGCGACGCGGTTCAGTTCAATCTGGGTCTGGCACTTTATAATACGGCTCTGGCATCGCAGACACCGGAAGGCTTTCGCGCGGCTGCAGCGGAATTCGCCAAAGTACCGTTTCAGTATGGAAAGAGTAAACACATTCCCTCTGCATTGTACTATCAGGCGGAATGTGTGTTTCAGGCGGGTGACCACGCCGGGGCGATCGCGGTGTACCAGACGTTAATTGCTCAGCACGTCGACAGTCCGTTACTGCCCACCGCAATATTTGCGTTGGCGACGACTCAGCATGACTTGAAAAAAAGTGCCGAGGCCGTCGAGACGTATCGCCTGTTTCTGCAGAAATTCCCAAAGGACAACATGGTGGCCGAATGCCGCCTGCGATTGGGCCTCGCCCTGACAGAACTGACCAGGCACGCAGAAGCGGAAAAGGAATTTGCGACTGCTGCTGCCGTGAAAGAATTCGCCATGGCCGACCTCGCGCTGTTTCATCACGCGCGGTCGAAGCATGAACAGAAACAGTTGCCACAAGCGGCGGCATTGTTCGAATCTTTGCCGAAGAAGTTTAAGCAGAGTGAATACATCAACGTGGCGTGGCTGGAAGGCGGCAAATGCCGATTTCTTTCGAATCAGTTTCCCCAGGCGCAGAACGCGTTCAAAGCGGTGGTTGATGCGAAGCAGAATGATTCGCCTGAGGCGGCCTGGTGGCTTGGGCGGACGCTGATTCAGCTAAAACAGGCGTCCGATGCACTCGGGATTCTGGACAGGGCCATTGCGGACTGGCCGCAGACCGAATTCATTCCCGAGCTGAAGTTCACTCGGATAGAGGCGATTTACGAAGACGAAAAGCGGAAGCCGGAAACCGTCAAATTGTACGCTCAGTTCGCGGACGAATTCGCCGCAGACGATCTCGCAGCGGACGCACGGTTTCGAGCGGCATTGACCGCACTGCAGCTGAACAAGCTGACGGATGCGCAGCAGCAGAGCGATGCGTTTCTGAGCAACGCCGCATTCGCGAAACATTCCTCACTGCCTGACGCTCTGTTTGTCGCGGCCGAAAGTCGAATTGTTGGGGACACCGCCGACTTCGCGAAGGCCGTTGAACTGTATCGTCGTCTGATCGGCGAATTCCCGGAGCATGTTTACACGTCGCGATCGCTTGTTCGCGTGGGATTCTGTCTGCATTCTCTTAATCAGCACGATCCTGGAATCGCGTTTCTGAAGATGGCGCTGCCAAAACTGAAAGAGCCGGAACTGCTGGCTGAAGCACAGTTCCTGATTGGCATCAGTCAACTCAGCTTAAAACGTCCGGTGGAAGGTGTCACCGCACTGCGCGCCTCGCGACAGGCGAAGGGTGACTGGAAGCGCGGTGATGAGGTACTGCTGGCACTGGCAACGGGGCTTGTGGATACGAATCAGGCGGACGCCGCGATCGCAGAGCTCAATCAGCTCAATCAGAAGTATCCAAAAAGTGAATTCGGAGATCGTGCATGGTTTCGGCTGGGAGAGCTTCAGGCTCGGCAGAAGAAGCTTGATCCCGCCGTCACGGCGTACCAGCAGGTTGTTGCGAGATTTCCCGACAGTGACTTCGCTCCGCTGGCGGCCTACGGCTCCGGATCAGCACTGTTTGATAAAGCTGATTACAACGGAGCTGTCAGTCATTTGAACGGTCTGCTGACAAAGTATCCGAAGTCAGAAATTGCCACAAACGCGTACTACCTGCGCGGTCTGAGTCAGCACCGGCAGAAAAACCATGCGGCAGCTGTCAGTGATTTGACAGAGTTTCTGAAACGCGATCCGGCAGAAGAGAATGCAGCGCTGGACGCCCGCTATTCGCTTGCCCTTTGCCATGCAGGACTCAAACAGCACGACCAGACAATTCAGACCGCCCTCGATCTGCTGAAGGTGAAACCTGACTACGCCGCCGCAGACAAAGTGTGGTACGAACTTGCGTTTGCATATTCAGAAACCAAACGGCAGCAGGAGTCCATCGACGCGTTTCGTCAACTGGCCACCATGTTCCCGGACAGCCTATTGGCCGGCGAATGCTGGCTGCGCGTTGCGGGGTTTCATGCCAGTGAAAATCAGTTTGCCGAAGCGATCGCGGCGAGTGATCAGGGGCTGGCAAAGACAACAGACCAAAAGCTGCGCGAACGACTTCAGTTTCGGAAAGGAAGTTCCCAGTTCTCGACAGACGGGTTCGCCGCGGCGGCGGCAACTCTGCAGACTCAGATCACAGAGCATCCTGATGGTGATCTGAGGCTCGACGCCACATGGCTGGTGGCCGAAAGCATGTTTCGTCAGAAAAAATACGGGGATTCACTGCCGTGGTATCAAAAGACGATTGATGCGAAGTCTGAGAAATATCATTCGCGAGCACTTTATCGAACCGGCAACTGTGCGAACGAACTCAGGCAGTGGTCAGTCAGCCAGAAACACTTCGAAGCTCTGACGAAACAGTTTCCGGAATTCGAACAGGTCAGCGAAGCAAGGTACGGACTTGGGTTTGCTCTGCAGAATCAAAACCAGCTCGATCAGGCAATGCAGATGTACGACCGAGTGACAAAAGAAACGAACACGGAATCTGCCGCCAAGGCACGATTCATGATGGGAGAGTGTGCATTTGCACAGAAAAAATATGATGTCGCGTGGGAGCATTTTCTGGAAGCGGCACTCGGTTATCCGTATCCGGAGTGGCAGGCTCTTGGTCATTTCGAGGCGGGTCGCTGCTTCATTGAATTGAAGATGCCTGATAAGGCTCGGGAATCGTTACAGACCGTTATAGATCGTTTCCCGGAGCACGTGCGAGCGAAGGATGCCGCAAAACTTCTGGCCAGGCTGAAGGCCGGGACCTGAACCGAAGAAGACAGCTGAGACGAATTTATAGAACGTTCCATCAATCGAAAAATCAAGGGGCGATGAATGTCATCCTGGAATAGTTGCGTTCTCACGGCATCGACGTTTTTGATGCTGGCTGTATTTCTGCCGTTGTTGTCGGCCGATGAGGTGGCTGATGCGGCCGCTGTTCCACCTGCAGCCGAAGTCGTAGCGGAGTCTCCGCCGGCTGACGATTCCATTCTGTCACTCATGCTGGGTACCGGACTCACCGGGCTTCTGTTTATGGGCGCGCTCGGTCTGTTCTCCCTTGTCAGTGTGACCGTGGCGATTGAACGACTGGTGAATACTCGTCGCAGCTGCATCGTCCCGGCCGACCTGGTCAGCGAACTGAAAAGCGTGGTTGACAACGATCGATCCACACCGGCGGATCTGCAGGCGGTCTGTGATCGTCACAATGCACCCGTCGCAACAATTCTTACCGCCGGCGTGCAACGTGCCGGCCGTTCCCTCCCGGAGGTAGAGAAGGCGATGGAAGATGCCGCAGTGCGCGAAATGGGAGCGCTCCGGAGTCGCGTCCGCCCACTGACGGTGGCTGGCAGTGTGGCACCGCTCATCGGACTGCTCGGTACCGTCGTCGGCATGATCATCGCGTTCAAAACGGCCAGTCAGGCGGGACTTGGCAAGGGGGAAATGCTGGCTCAGGGTATCTACATGGCTCTGGTCACAACCGCTGCCGGTTTGTCGATCGCCATTCCGTCGTTACTGTGCGCCGCCTTCTTCAACGGAAAGATTGAACAGTTTTTTCGGGAAATCGATGTTGCATTGATGTCGACATTTCCGTGCTTTGCCCTAGTGGAAAAACGGGTCGTGAGTACGTCTCAAACTCCGGAAGCTGACGATAAGACCAGTGCTGGGAAACAGGACAGGCTCGTAGACGTAAGCTGATGATCTGCGTGGAATCGAAATAATAACGTTGGCCGGGCGAAACGAAGATTCGAGGCTCTGTCATCTCGGACTGCAGTCCGGGGCCGAGGGTCAACCTTGAAGACGCCATCACGAAACGAAACGCACCATGAAACTACCGATTGAGACAGACGACTTTGAGGGTCCTAATCTGACGCCGGTCATTGACGTCGTCTTTCTGCTGCTGATCTTTTTTCTGGTCGCTACGCGTTACGATCAGGAGGAACGTGAACTGGACGTGGTGCTGCCGGAAGTCACGCAGGCACAGCCCCTGTCCATGACTCCGGAACTCGTCATCAACGTCTTGCGCAGCGGTACTTATAAAATTGTGCAGCAGGAAATTGACGAACAGCAACTCGGCCAGATCATTCGAGAAACCTACAGAAACAATCCACACCAGTCAGCACTCATTCGTGGCGACGGTGAGGTCGCGCTGAAGCACGCCGTCCGTGTCATGGGACTGTGCAACGAAGTTGGGATGGATTATCGAATCGCGGCACTGCAGGAACGTTAGTGAGAGTCAGCTTTATGACGACGGAATTGCCCGGCTGAAATTCGCAGGACCGTGGCGATGTTGAATCAGGATGAACTCGTCCGTTGAAAAAAAACACTTCAATCTCAACGACTGAAACAGCCGCTCAAACCGGATACGCATGGCTGCGTTCTCCGAAGTTTGCCGTGGTCGTTATCCTGATGGTCTTCACGGTCTGGGTCGTGCCGAAACCTCGTGATGACGTGGTCTCCGTTGGCGGAGCTGGCCATTGGGCCGATCTGAGCACGATGCAGCAGCGACGAATTGTTTGGCGCCCGGCAGACGAACTGTCATCCGTTGTACCAACAGACATCACTGACGCCTCGCTGATTGCTCCCCGCTTCGCTGATGGGGGAACAACTCTGTACTTCGCCCTCCGATCCCGCAGCGGTCAGGCTGATATCTATCGCAGTCGACTGTTTCATGGCGAATGGCAGCCGGGCGAACCGGTCGCAGCACTTAACTCATCAGCCGACGACGTCGGTGCGATCCCCTCTGCCGACGGGCGAAAACTGTTTTTGTATTCCAACCGACCGGGCGGCACAGGAGGCTTCGACATCTATGTTTCGGAATGGCAGGAGGGAGAATGGACTCCACCCGTTAATGCCGGCCGCCCCGTTAATTCGTTCGCGGATGAATACGATCCGGCGATCTCACCGGATGGTCAAACGCTCTATTTTGCATCGAATCGTGTCAAGCAAACCAATGGTTCCCAAAGCTCGAATGACGAATGGAGCGGAACACTTCGTCAACGAAAGGCGAATACGTTCGATATATATGCTGCGGCACGAAACGCCATCGACTCTTCCTGGGAATCCGTGAACGCACTTGACGCCATCAATCGGCCAGACAGCAACGAAGGGGCTCCGTTTGTCTCGCCCAACGGAGCTTTCCTGTATTTTGCGTCCGACCGCCCAGTCCGTGGTGGAGAAAATCAAAACCTCGATCTGTTTCGAAGTCAAATCGCCCGTGCAGCGCCCACCGCACCGGAAAACCTTGGCGCGGGAATCAACACACCCGACCACGAAACAGAACCCGCACTTTCACCGGAAGGTTTTACGCTCGTCTTCTCAGCGCATCGAAACGGAAGCGAACGATTGCTGCTGAGTCGTGCCGATGAGGTAAGGATTGAGTCTGGATGGGACACGTCGAATATGCGTGCAGTTTCTGCAATCTGGCCGTACGGCGTGGTGATTACGCTGTTGGTTCTGTTCCTGGCTGCAATACTGTTTGCCACACGTAAGAGATTTGTACAGGCGGCCGGGGCCACCCGATTCTTCGCGGGAAGTGTGATGCTCCACGTGCTGCTTCTGTTCGTGCTGGCGGTGTGGAATCTGCCGAAGGTCATCGATGTCATTACGTCAAAGACGTTCGATGCTGAAGCGTCCACTCAACTGTTTGACGACAATCAGCACCAGTCACATGAAGACGGTCGTGCAGCGTACGAAAAACTGGCCGACCTGCAGTCGCTTGAAGACCTGCCGCAACCGGACGTCACGCGGCTGGAAACCGAAACGTTCAGTGTGCCTGAACGTACCGACAGTCCGCTCCCGACGATTTCGCTGGACGTTGCCCGAACGCTGCCTCCGCGGCGACTGCTATTCATTCCTTCGAATCGTGCCCAACCGCAGCGACCGGTAACCAGGTCGGCGACAATACCTGCACTGTCGCGGCCGACTCCTGTGACAGCTCTGGATGTTCCGGAACTGGAGAAAACGTCCGTCGTTCTGGAACCAGTCAGAAGGCCCGGAGAACGGCCGGTTGCCACACAGATTGACATGCCTCGAACGATACTGTTGGTACAGCCTGTCCGCTTTGACGTCGAGAACCCCACGGCGGTGACGGTGCGTCCTACTGCGTCGATCAGTGTGGCTCCGCCGGCAATTCGGATTGGGACAGAACAACCGGCAGCCGCGTTGCCGTCGAACCCGTTGGAAATGCGGGTTGCGCCGATACCGGATAATCCGGACGTTTTGAAACTGGCGGAAACTGTTGTCCTGCCGGCGGCGCCGGTGGAGGCGACAGAGCGTGTTTCGGATGAGCCAACCCCACTGATCGAGATCGCGAAGGTCAGTGCGAGAGCGCCGACGCCCGTTCCGTTCGCGACCTCGGGGCAGCGGAGCCAGCGCCGCGTACCACAGCCGTTCGTGGACCAGAATGCGGTGATCTCCAATATCGAAAATCGCCCGGCAGATCCTGCGAAGATGCTGACAGTACCACCGCGAGAAACGGCTCCGTCGGCGGTCCGCAACAATCTCGCTGGAATTGCGCAGCTTGAGACAGAAGAGGTTACGCTGTCCAGGAGCGATGTTCCCGACAGTGCAGAATTAAAGGATCTGTCGGACGAAAGCCTGCTGCTGGTGATCGACCGATCTGCACTGACGGCCCCGGCGCCGCTCACGCCACAGAGGATGACGGGCCCGTCCAGTCGTATCAAGGAGCGAATTGTGGTGGGGGCGCTCAGTCTGAAGCGCAACAACGCTCCGCCTGCTTTTCACAAACTTGCCAGTCAGCTCGATCGTCCCTTCGCACGGGCGAGTGCCGTGTCGCTCGCTGCGGACAGTGTTGGGCTGAGAGCAATGTTTACGCTGCGTCAGGGAGACACTCGCAAGCAGTACATCGAACTATTTGGTGGAACAGAAGAGTCAGAGAAGGCCGTCAATCGTGGCCTGCTGTGGCTGGTTCAACATCAGAACGTCGACGGAAGCTGGAGCCTGAATCGATTTCAGGAAAACTGCAACGGCAAGCACCCGGCGTGCAATGGGCAAGGCTCCGAAGTGTCAAGCACCGCAGCAACTGGTCTTGCCCTGTTACCGTTGCTCGCGGCAGGAAACACGCACGTTGATGGCGAATATGCGAATGTCGTGGCGGCAGGACTGCAATGGTTGATCGATCATCAGAAGTCTGATGGCGAGTTACTGGGACCTGGTGACAAGCAGAAAATGTACAGCCAGGGCATCGCTGCCATCGCGCTGTGTGAAGCGTTCGGCATGACCCAGCATCCGGACTTCCGCGAACCCGCTCAACGGTCACTGCAATACATCGTCAACGCGCAGAATAAAACGACCGGCGGCTGGCGCTACAACCCCGGTGAAGCGGGCGATACTTCCGTTGTGGGCTGGCAGATGATGGCGTTGAAAAGCGGTGAAATGGCCGGCCTTGATGTTCCGATCGAGACACATGAGGGCATTCGACGCTGGTTGAAATCCGTTGAAGGCAACCAACCCGTCGGCGGACAATTCGGTTACACCAACCGCACTGTGTCTCCGGCGATGTCAGCCGAAGGCCTGCTGTGCCTGCAGTTTCTGGGAACCGATCGCAACGACCCGGCCATGCGAGCCGGCGCTGACTATCTTCTGACACAATTGCCCGAAGTCAAACAGGGACGAACGTCGTATTATTGGTACTACGGTACTCAGGTGATGTACCATATGCAGGGCAGCTATTGGCAGGAATGGAACGCAGCTCTGCGTGACATGGTTGTGGATACTCAGATCAAGGACGGCCACATGGCGGGCACATGGAACGCGGTCGACAACTGGGAAAAACGAGGTGGCCGTCTGTATTCCACGTCGATGAAACTGCTGTTACTTGAAATCTATTACCGACACTTGCCGCTGTATGAACAACTGGACGATTAACGCAAACTACTTATTCTCGTGGGCATGCCGTTTTCTCAGCCTGAAACGCGTTTGTCGCGGCCACGAGTCAGCGTAAGCCGCTGTGATTTTCGAGTTATCGGTCCGCAGACACAACTTATTCTTGCCGCAACTTGAAGGAGGGTGGGTCGTTCTGATCAAAGCTATTGGGTCGGCCAGTGTCCTTCGTTCATGCAGGGCGATAGACTCATAAACGATGTCTCAGACATTCGCACGCTGCTCCGGATGACGCCAGCGTACTTGTGTTGAAGTTGTGACAGTCTGATGGAACCCGCATCGCAGCCTTCTTTCCACAGGAAGTGGCTGCGTGATAATTTTTTTGTGAAATTCATAGTTGCTTGTTGCACGGCTGCGGACTCGACAATTCATAGATTCCTGAGTTTACACGATGCGATCGCTTCTTGTTTTCTGTTGTCTGACCAATGGCCTGCTGATTCATTCGACACTCACCGTGTCCATCGGTCAGGACGCGGCGTCTCCACAGTCCGGCACTGAGATTTTTGATCTGCTGCTGAAAGAAACGCCTCAACCAGACTACGGCGCGGCAGTGCCCACGCGGATTTCGGGGCGTGTCGTCCTGCATACACCAGCAGGAGTTACGGGAGCGGAAGGGATTTCCGTCACGGATGGGTACTCAGTTGTTGCGACAGATGCTCAGGGCGCTTATACGCTCAAGCCCAACCGGCACGCTGTGTTCATCTATATTACTCGTCCTGCCGGGCATGATGTGCAGGGATCCTGGTACAAACCGCTGGCGTCCAGCGTCGATTTTGAACTGAAGCCTGCCCTCGCGCACGAAGACGAATACATCTTTGTGCACGTGACGGACACACACGTTTCACAAAACCGCCGATCTCTTGTGGGACTAAGCCGTTTTGTGCGTGAGTTGAATGCTCTGACGCCGCAGCCGCGTTTCGTCGTCAACAGCGGCGACCTTCTGAATCTGCACAAGGCGTTGCTGAGTTCACCCGCTTCCGGCCAGGCCGATTTCCGCAACTATGTGGGAATTATGAATCACCTGGCGATGCCGCACTACAACGTGTCGGGAGACCATACAGATTCGTCGTATCGATTGCACCAGTTTCCTCGTGGAGATCATCGTTGCGGCAAACCCCTGTATTGGGAGCACCTGGGCCCGCATTTCTTTTCGTTCGAGTACGGCAGGATTCATTTTGTGTCCGTAGACTTCGGCTACCATCTCGGTCAGCGACAGATTACGGTCAACGGAAAGGAGCTGCAGTATCCGACCAACCAGGTGCAGCCGCTGAATGCCGAGTGGATGAGGCAGGATATGGGGCGCCGGTCTGCAGGCACGTTCGTGGTGACGACGTCCGAAGCGGATCTTGGCGAACACTGTCCTGACTTTGCACCGATGGCCGCACAGCACGACATCCGACTTCAACTGGTTGGCGACATTCACGTCGTGTCTCACAAGACGCGATCCGTACCATACCGCACCGGCGGAGCTCTGGCAGGTTGCTGGTGGAATCCCAAAGCGGAACAGCTGTGTCCGGACCTGTCGCCGCAGGGTTATCTGATTTACCGCGTGAACGGTGAGAAGCTGGAATACTTCTACAAAGGGCTGGGACAACGCGTTGCGATCGTATCACATCGTGTCGGTGCTGTGCTTACCGGGCGAGTCGACCTGAAGGCTCATCTGGTTCAGCCCCAGCCGGACGAAGCGCTGGAATATTCACTCAATGGTACAGACTGGATGCCGATGACCCAGGTCGACCAACCGTTTTATCGAACGGTGTATCAGGCGACGGTGGACTCCAACTCGCTGCCGGACGGCCTGTTGATATTCCGTGTCAGAAGCAACAGCGGCGAAATACGCATTCGTGAATTTGTCGTTGCCAACGACCGCGACCGATCACCCATTCAGGTACGGGCGTTGTTAAGTTTTTCAGTCGGGGCAGAAAGTGGCTGGACGACTCACAAGGCACCAACCGGCAATGCCGACGTCGTCTTTAACGGAATGGTCGTTGGAACGCTCGATCCGGATGCTCGCAGGGACTATGCGTTCATGATCCCTGCGACGAGTCTTCGTAAAGCGAATGTGCTGATGTTTCGTTTCGCCGATCCGAACGACGGCATGAGTCTGGGAAGTCCTGTGCTGACAGTTCAGGATACCGTGATCCGCGATCCGAGGGACGTGGCGCTAAGGCGAGTGAGGACCGCCCATTGGGGTGACGCGGCGGTCGAATGGGGGGGATTTATCGTCGGTAATGCAGCGCCGCCGGACGAAACACCGTTCCACCGCAGGCAGGATGTGTTCTGTTTCGTTTTCAACCCCACACCGTGATCCGTCGTATTTCGGACTGAGTAGGTTCGTGCTTACCACGAAGCGTCTTAGGCACGAAGCGGCGGCAGCAATTCGAGATCTGCTGCCGCCGCTTCGCGGCTCAATTCACGTGAATACTCCATAACCCACGGCTCGCCGGCCTGTCGATTTAATGGGCAATCAGGCCTGGCGTGAGGTTTGTTTTTTTGGGAGGATCGGGGTCTCAGGAGGTTTTTGATGAATTTTGCCAAAGTCAAACAGGCGCGTGATCAACAGGT
>JBDONA010000177.1:0-3341 GCA_039831575.1 Fuerstiella sp.
ACGCCCGTCAAACTTCGACCATGGTTCACCAGCCTCACGCTGGATTGGTCGATCACCGGTGAAGCCAAGGTCAAAAGTGGCGGCCGGTCGCAGAAAGTCACGTTTGAGCACCGACAAAAGCAAACGTCGGAACTGCAACCCAATTACCGAATGGGACGCCGTCTGCCAGACGCACGCCCTCCTTCATTCCGTTCGCCACTGCAACCGCCCGGTGAATGACCGGACGATGGAACACCCTGCGTCCACGTCTTGCTTCAGGCCGCTGGCCGGATATCGGAAACAGTGAGCCGCAAGGCGATAGCCGCGGGTGGAAACACTGCCAATCACCGGCGGCTAGCGCCGTGCCGCTCACAAGAATAAACCTGTCCGGTCATGCAGTTAGTGAACAAACAGAAACTCACGGCTATTCAGCAGTGCCCAGAGCAAATCTTCCAGGCCCTGCCTGCGGTTTTCACTTCCGGCAATGATGGCGGAGGCACTATTGATTTCTGCGGATGTCGGTGTGCGGCTCATGGTCACAAGGTATAGCTCTGTGATGACTGTCTGATCATCTTCTTTTTCCAGCTGAGTGATTCGGCCGGACTTATCGGCGAGTTTGCGGTTGACGACGTCGCCGTTGGCGATATGCAGCACCTGAGCAAGATTGGGCTGAGCGGTTCGTTCACATTCACACGTGATGACTCGTTGAGGCCGTCCGAGTGTGTCCAGGAAGTACGACGTGTAGTTGGGGTCGGGCAATTCGATCGCACGTGTGCCCACCGGGACGCCGCGAAATCGCTCGCGAGTTCCGCAGGCGAAATCAATGCTGTCCAGCAGGGCTTCGGCAGGCATCCGCTTCACGTAGTAGTGCAGATAGAGCCGTTCATCGGTCACGTTTTCTGCACGCGGGTTGGAATCCAGCTGGTACACTCGCGACATCATGATCGACTTCATCAGGTGCTTCAGATCAAAGCCATTGTCGACGAAGTCCTGTGCCAGTGCATCCAGCAATTCCGGGTTCGATGGCGGATTTGTGGCGCGCATGTCATCAATCGGTTCAACGATGCCCTTCGCCATAAAGTAACCCCACACCCGATTGACGATGTTGCGGGAAAACAGATCGTTGTTCGGGGACGTCAGCCAGTCCGCCAATGGCCGACGAAGATCACGCACATCGGTCGTATCGGTGGCTTCGTCGCCCAGCGGTTTGGGAGCCATCGTCTGGCGCGTGCGGGGATGACGAATGGAACCGCTGGGGTTGATCTTCACCACTGTGTCTGCCCCTAACGCACCAAAGTCGGTGCTGGCTTTCGTTCCGACCCGCGTGAAGAAAGCGGCCAGTCCGTAATAATCTGCCTGGCTGTAGGCTTCGAAGGGATGATGATGGCACTTCGCGCACTGCAGACGAACTCCCAGAAACACCTGAGCGGTCGTTTCCGCAAGATCAGTCGCTGTCTTTGCCGTTTTGAAATAATTGGCGGGACCGTTCTGATAGATCGACCCTTGAGCCGTAATGATTTCACGAACAAACTGATCAACAGGTTTGTTTTCGCGCAGCGAGTTTCGCACCCAGTTTGAGAACGCCCACATTCCACCATCGCCAAGTGTGTTGCGGTTGATACGGACCAGATCGCCCCACTTCAACGTCCACCACGCGCTCCATTCGTTTCCATAGATATCTCGCGCCGGGTCCCCCGTCAGTCCCAGCAGTTCATCGATCAGCTGGATTCGCTTGTCGGTTTCTTTCGAATTCAAAAACTGCTTGACGCGATCGGGAGTCGGCAGCGTGCCAATCGCATCAAGGAACGCACGACGGATGAAATGTTCGTCGCTGCAGATTCCGGATGGCTGCACACCCAGACGCTGCCAATGGGCCTTGATTTTTTCGTCGATAAAATTGTGCGACACGAATGCCGTCAGATCCACGTTCTCCTGAAACGGCGACAACACATGAGACACCGTGGCCTGTCCTTCATAGCGAATCATGATCGCCGCCTGGCCACCACCGACGATTTCAACATGTCCGGATTCGTCTACGCTGGCCACGCTTTCTCCCAGGCTGTCGTACCGCGCAACATGCGTAACGTCGCGGGCGGTGTTGTCGCTGTAGTGAGCAACGACACGAAGCTGTTGAGTCTGATCGGCCTGGTACACGCGGTTCGTCGGGGTTATGGAAAGCGAAACCACCCGCGCGTCTTTCCTGACATCAGGCTGTGACACACCGCCGGCAATCCATGCCTTCACTGTGTTGTACGAGTATGAGCCGCTGCGAAACCGCAGGCCTCCGCCATGACTGGTTTGCAGAGTTGCCTTCTTCAGCACCAGACTGTCTTCCGGCTGCACGACAGAAACGCGTCGCTGGTGCAGGTCGCGGACAAGTGCCGGATAGTCCTGTTCCGGGGCATAGCCGAGCAATGAGAGTTTCAATCCGCCCTTGCCATATTGCGACGCATGACAGGCACCCTGATTGCATCCAGCCTTCGAAAGAATCGGCATGACATCTTTTTGAAAGCTGACGGGCAAAGCGCTGTCCAGTCCCGACACTTCGATGGAAACGACAACAGTTGCTTCACCACGTTCGACTTTGATTGCTGCGCTGCCGGACCGCAACGGCGTCCCTAACCCGGTCGGCCAGACTTTTACGAGTTCCGGCGTAAGGTTCCGGTACGTCACTGACCGAGTGACATCGACCGGACGGCCAGCCGTGACCTGTTCGGTGGCCACCATCTGCAGTCGTTCGTGTGGTCCGACCAGCGTCGCAGAATTCGGTCCCATAGTAAACCGGTCGGCAGCGGCCTGTGCTGTCAGCGACGACAACAATGCTGCAGTTGCTGCAGTTGCTGCAACAAAAAACGTGGATTTCAGTGACATGATGGCACCGGGAGGGAAAGAAAAGATCGTGAAAACCGTCGTATCTGCAGCTGCATTCATGAGAATTCAAGCGCATCAGTACGGTCGCCCGAGCTTCTACGAGTCCAGCGACGACTTTTGAGATGCGGAGCGTGATTCCCGTGAAAACCCGTGTTACCCGACGACTCTACCTAAACAAAGTTTACCGGGCAGGTGTCCCCCGATACAATTGTGGTCCCCGAATTCGTTTGTCGTCGGTCTGCCATAACAGCCGATTACATCATTACCCCTACCCAAACGCGGCATGAGAGACTTTTCCTCGTCCCTCCCTCCCTCCCTCCCCACTTCAGAATGGGCGCCTGCCATGCTGAACCTGTTTCCGCAACACCACTCAAATTGTGAGACTTCCAGCCGCCGAAACTTCATGTTGCAGGTCGGATCGCTCGCGGGTGTCGGACTGTCGCTGGACCAGTTGTTACGCGCAGCGAGCGTATCGGCCAGACGTGACGTCA
>JBDONA010000338.1:0-3340 GCA_039831575.1 Fuerstiella sp.
GTTCGATGGCGGGAGGATCACGTCTGACGCCGGCGGACTGTTGCTGCGGGAGGTCGAAGAACGGTTCGGCATCCTGCGGTCTTTCGGCGAGGCCTTCACTGACTACCGCAGTCCGGATGCGATCGAATTCACTGTCGAAGAACTTCTGCGACAACGTGTGATGGGGATTGCTCTGGGATACGAGGATCTCAACGACCATGAGCAGTTGCGGCATGACCCGCTGCTGGCATTGATGGCCGGTCGCAGCGACATTACCGGACAGGACCGCCTCGACGAACGCAGCACAGGTGTACCGCTGGCAGGCAAGAGCACTCTCAACCGCCTGGAACTGACTCCGGCCGGGGCTGGCGAACACAGTCGGTACAAGAAGATCGTTGCCAGCGTGGCGAAGCTGCAGGAGACACTTGTTGACACTTTCATTCGCATGCGCAGCAAACAGGGCGTGCCCCAGGAACTGGTGCTGGATCTGGACGCCACCGACGATCCCGTGCATGGAGATCAGCTGGGGAAATTCTTCCACGGTTACTACAAGAGTTACTGTTATCTTCCGCTGTACACGTTCTGCGACGCGTGGCCGCTGGGAGCCGTGCTGCGTCCTTCCAACATCGATGGCTGCGCGGGAACGGTGCAGGAACTGGAACGCATCGTGCCGAAACTGAGAGCCGCATGGCCGCAGGTGAAAATCATCATTCGCGCGGACAGTGGATTCTGCCGTGACGAAATCCTGCGGTGGTGCGAAGCTCATAACGTCGGATACATCATCGGCCTGGCAAAGAACAAACGTCTGAATCGAGCGATCGGCAGCGAACTGCGGCAGGCTCTGGAGCTGTTTGAAGAAACCGGCGTGGCAGCTCGCGTGTTCAAAGACTTCACGTATCGCACGAAAAAGTCGTGGTCATGCGAACGCCGAGTCATCGGCAAGGCCGAACATCTTTCCAAAGGAGCGAACCCGCGGTTCGTCGTGACCAGCCTGTCGAAAGAACGCACCGATGCACGAACACTGTACGAAGACCGCTACTGTGCCCGGGGTGAGATGGAAAATCGCATCAAGGAACAGCAACTGTATCTGTTCGCCGATCGCACGAGTACTCATGCGATGCGTTCCAACCAGTTGCGTCTGCTGTTTTCGACGATGGCGTATCTGCTGCATCTTGGGTTGCGGGAATTCGGCCTTGCCGGAACCGAAATGGAGAAGGCTCAGGCCGGCACCATTCGTTCGAAGCTGCTGAAGATCGGCGGCCGCATTACGGTGAGCGTTCGACGCATCTGCATCGCCTTGAGTGAATCCTATCCGTATCAGCGTCTGTTCGAACGCATTCTGGAAAACATCCGTCGGCAGCAACCGGCTCCGCTTCAGACCTGAGACCACCACGACAATATGACTCACGTGCGGACGTTCATCTCCAGTGATCCGTCCCACGAACGCTGCGCCTTGCCGTCAGAATACGAGCGGAACACTGCCACATCGCCGGCAACAGGCTTCCTGTCCACACTCAAATGACGCGCCCCGGCATTCGCCCCGATTCTTCCACTCGAATTCGGACGCCGTGAGACATGCGGGCTAAGCGAAGCGAGTGCGCTCATCTATTCCCCAGGGTTCGGGCGAAAAACTCTTCCATGGCCGGCTTCGTACGGTCGGCATGCTGGTTATAGACGCCGTGTCCGGCGTCGTCGATGCGAATGTAGGTGACGTCGTCGCCGGCACTTCTCAGGGCTTCCGCAAGGACGTCGCCGTGCTTCACGTTCACGGTGCGGTCGGCAGCGCCGTGGATCAGCAGGAACGGTGGCGCATCCTTGCTCACGTGAGTAACTGGTGAGCAGTTGCGAATCATGGCGGTGCGTTCTTCTGCTTCGCCCTTGAAACGACTGTCCCCCTGTGGGTTTCGAGGGAACAGACCCAGATCTGACGGTGTCGCCGACGCACAAACGGCCTGCAGCAGGCTTGATTGATCCTGGTAGGGACCGTCGCCTTCAAGCTTCGCTTCGGGCTGGCAGAGACCGAGCATTGCGACAAGGTGGGCTCCTGCAGAGTTTCCATATCCACCCAGACGATTCGGGTCGACGTTGTATACCTGCGAGTGTGCCCGGAGCCAGCGGACGGCGCATTTGACGTCCTCCACACATGCCGGGAACGGAGCTTCGCCAGTGAGTCGGTAGTTGACCGTGATACACACATAGCCCTTCTTCGCATATTCGATGGCACCGCGAAGGAAGGTCTCCGTCCGTTTGTCGCCGCTGCGCCATCCGCCGCCGTGGACGAAAACGATTCCGGCGCGTGCTGTGTCGGAGTCCTCTTTCGGCCGGACGAGATCCAGCCGCCAGGCCTTGCTGTCACCCGGGCGATACGCGATGTCCGCTTCGATGACCACATCTTCCGGCGCAGCCTTCAGCAGTTGTTCCGTGGACATGGCCTGCTGTCGATTGCGGTTGGCGTTCTGTTGTTGCCGACCGCGATTACCGGAAAGACGTCGCTGCAGGGACTCGAGTTCTTTTCGGTCGAGAAAGCCGTCCTTGTTCGCGTCATTGCGATCAAAGAATCGCTTCATCAATCCCGTGGTCTCGTCCTTGCTGAGCTTATCGTCGCCGCTGTTGTCCATCTGCAACCAGCGTTTGAGCTGATCCGCGCCAGACACTTCTGCGCGATCATTTCGCTGCTGCGCGAATCCGCCAGTGACCAGCGCAGCAATCAACAGGCAACAAAGACTTAGGCATCGAAACACGTTTGGCTCCTTATTCAGGGTTTCTATTTATTCGTTCTGCGATCTGGCAAGTTCCAAATTTACCCACCATCGCCGGAAAACGGCAAGGGATTGTTCCATATAGGGTGATTTCAGGTGCTGAAATCGAAATTTCTATCATTGTTCGTTCGCTCGTCAATAAGAAGGTCGACGATATCAAGCTCGTCTATGATGGCGCCGGTTCGAGGCAGACGAAGTGGCCTTTGAATGTTGATTCATCCGGTGTTTTGATTTATTCTCAACGCCAGGTTTTCCCAATAGACAGATGGAAAGCCCGGCGAACGCGGGACGGGAAATCATGAACAGAAGAACATTTATCAAAGCAGCAGGTCTCTCCCTGCTGCTGCCACAACTGGAAAGCCTGGGGCAGACACCTTCCCGGCCGGTAAAACGTCTGTTCACCGTCGTCAATCACCTGGGGTTTTATCAGCCCGCGCTGCTGCCTGATCAAGCGGATCCTGTGCTCCTGAAGAACCTGGAATCGCATCAGGAAAACCTCAAAATATTCAGCGGCTTCGGCAATCCCGGCGTGCAACTGGGACGGGGCCATACCCCATGCGTGGGAGTCCTTTCCGGATACTTCAACACCCTGCAGCGCAAGA
>JBDONA010000692.1:0-14969 GCA_039831575.1 Fuerstiella sp.
CTCCGGCATTGGCGTCCACGGCAACTCAGTGTTTCACTCTGGGAGGTGAGCCGCAAGGCGCTAGCCGCGGGTTCGTTCGGGAAAAACCGGCGGCTAGCGCCTTGCCGCTCACACTGAGAGCTACCTCACTTCAATAACTGAGTCGCCGTGCATTGGCGTCGGCCTCGGTCCGGCCTACGTCGTGCACAACGCAGGCTAGACGTCGCCCTGAATCTACAAATCCGCGACCTCATTCAGATTCTGAAACACCGCATACAACTGATGCAATATGCCGCGAATGTCTGCCCCGAATTCCTTCCGTAGACGGTCGGCTGTCTCTGGAGTGATCGACGGGATCGGCCCATCACTGCGGCGAACCCACTGAATTCGAGCATTCAGCAGCCGATGGAGTCGCTCAACATCAATCGTCTGCTGAACGTCAATCGTTTCCACGACTCGCCCGGCTAAACGAAGTTGCCTGTGGAAGTCCCGGTGAGTACCAAGGACGAGGGGTATGTTAGACCGAAACACCTGAAACTGCTGCCAGCGCGTCAGCCGTTGAGCTTCATCGATCAAAATCGGACAGCCGGAAGGAATGGGGGCGCGCTCACCTTCGGGAATATGCACGTAGCCGGCGTCGTGCAGGCGCGCTCGAATGGCCAGCAAATGAGTCGTCTTGCCATAGCCCTTTTCACCGATGAATTGCACGACGTACTGTGGATCGTCCAGGCGCGCAATGATCGCGTCGACGTCCACCAGTGCCAGTGCTGTTCGTTCTTCTTCTGAAAACTCGCCGAAGGGATTTCGCCGAAGATTCAGGTGTGCGTATGGCAGTGGATAGGTCACTTGTGTCACGGGCATGCCCGAGTTCTAACGGTTTCGGCCGCAGTTGGCATGGCAGTGTATTTCGGAATTCGGAATTCGTTCACTTCCTGATCCTTGAGCGGCTGGCAATAATGCACGCACCAGCCACCGGGCGGGGCACGTCGACAACGCACTGCCAACTAATTCCTATTCGTCGGATGACGTCCGATCGAAACTCCGGTTGATTCAGCAGCACTCCTCCGGCCAGGCCCAGGCAAAAGTCAGACGATTCGAAACCCAGTTTCTGCGCGAGTGTTGCTACCATCTCCGACAGCTCAGTGCCCGCAGCATCCAGAATCTCCCGGGCAACATCGTCATTCGACGCGGCCTCAAAAACAACCGTACAGCACGCGGCCAGCTGCTGTCGCGACAGGGCGGCGCCGTAAACGCATTCGATCAGTCCCGCCGGAGTCGAGGCGTCAAGTCGTTCCATGAAACCACTCAGCAGCAGCGTTTGTTCTGCTCGACCGTCGGCAGCCCGAACGGCCGCCCGCAGTCCGGCCATGGCAATTGAATAACCACTGCCTTCGTCACCAAATAGATACCCCCAGCCCCCAACCCGGTCCATCAGTCCATCGGCGTTGCGTCCCAATGCCAGCGAACCTGTCCCGCTGATCAGGGCAATGCCAACACTGTCCGGTGACGCCGCGGCAATAATCGGTTCGGCGTCGTCCGTCACTGTCACGCAGTCCGCGAAGCCCTGCGATTCGGCCCAGACTTTCAGTTGCTCCTGTTCTTCCGCACGCCCGGCTCCGGCAACGCAAAGACAAACACTCGCGACGGGAGCGGCCGTTAGCTTTGCCTCTTCAAATGCAGATCTGATCGCCGCAGTGATCGCCTGCGTCGCCTGGTCAAAACCAACGGCTCTCGGATTGCCGGGGCCAGCCTGTCCCTGTCCCAGCGGCGAGTCGGATGTTGCGCGGCTGACTTCGCCGATCCACGCCACCGTTGACGTACCGCCCGCATCAACGCCAATCACCAGTCTGTCGTGCGGGTCTGTCACGAATTTTCTCCGTCAGCGGTCTGCAGCGCCAAGCGAAGCTGGTGACCGCAGTCGCTGAGAATTTCGCGAGCAGCGTCCGGAGCGACACCGCGACGAATCATCACGACTGTGGTCTTCAGTTCACCGTCACACTTTTCCAGCTCTTGCTTCGCCTGCGTTTCGGAAATGCCTGTCAGTAATGTCACAAGACGACAACTGCGAGCCACCAGCTTTGTATTTGTGGCCCGCAGGTCGACCATCAGATTGCCGTATGTCTTGCCAAGTTGCACCATCGTTCCCGTGGTGAGCATGTTCAGGACCATTTTGGTCGCGGTCCCCGCCTTCATTCGAGTCGAACCGGTAATGAGTTCCGGCCCCACAACCGGAGTGATCATCAGATCGGCCACCTGCGACAGAGCGGATCCGTCGTTACATGCCAGCCCAATGGCAAAGGCTCCCACGGAACGAGCATATTTGAGTGCTCCGATAACGTACGGTGTGCGACCGCTGCTGGCGATGCCGACGATTACGTCAGCCCTGGTCAAGTCGATGGACTGCAAATCTTCGACGGCAATCTCAGGGTGGTCCTCCACGCCTTCGGCCGATTTTCGCAGCGCAGAATCGCCGCCGGCGATCAGCCCCACAACCATTTCCGGCGGAGTGCTGAACGTTGGAGGACACTCGGACGCATCCAGCACACCCAGCCGTCCCGACGTGCCCGCTCCGATGTAGATCAGCCGCCCGCCGCTGCGAATACGTTCTGTGATCACCGTGATTGCACTGGCGATCGATTCCGCTTCCCTGGCGATCACCTGCGGAATCGTCGCATCCTCGGCGTTCATCAGGTGTACGATTTCCACCGGTGACAACGTGTCAATGCTCGCAGACGCCGGATTCACGGTTTCAGTAGTCAGGTTGTTGATCGAATCTGAATGCGAGTCGGAAGTCATGGGATAAGAGGGGCCAATTCAGGATACGTTGCGTCAATGGGAAATGTGAGCGACTAAAATACCGCGAACAATTGCCGCTGTCTTTGGATTTCGACAGCACGAAGTCGGAATGGTGGAGTCACGGAATGTAGCGAATCGAGCAGGGTGGCCGGTGGTTGAAGCGAGGCACGAGTGAAACCCCGGGGCCGGCAGTGCCGGTTTGATTCTCCTTCGCAAGCTCAGTCCAGCCTCCGGCCAAGCACACGACTCTATCACAATCCTCGACAACACCCAGTCGGAACGTCCAACCTGCCAACACGCCGACTGCAGAGGTACACGATGCCCCGCCAACGCTGTCCCCAAAATACGAGCACTGACGGTCCAGCGTGTTACGAGCGAATGCTGACAGCTTCGTGTACAGTATCGGTACGGTCGCTGACCGATTACAACTGTGGTACGGGGAGAAATTATCAGAGTGAGTGCAGACCTTGGCATCGTGGACATTGTGGTCCTGACTTCGCTGCTGCTGGCAGCAATCGGCGTGGGTTTCTGGTCCGGCCGGAAAAACAACGACGTCGAATCGTACCTGCTGGGAGGTCGATCGTTGCCGTGGTGGGCAATTCTGGGATCCATCGTAGCCACAGAGACCAGCACGGCCACAGTGCTGAGTATTCCGGGCGCGGCATACGGCGAAGTCGGAATGCGGTGGCTGCAGATTGCGATGGGGTACGTGCTGGGCAGGGCCATTGTTGTCCGTGTTTTTCTGCCCCTGTACTTCGAAGGCAAACTATTCACGGCATATCAGGTTCTGGATGAGCGTTTTGGCAGCGCCACCAGGACGGCCGCATCCCTGTTGTTTCTGGTGACCCGAAATCTGGGCGATGGACTGCGGCTGTTTCTGGCCGGACTGGTGGTTCACACGCTGCTGGGCTGGCCGTTCGCATGGAGCGTTGTGGCCATGGGAGCTGTCACGATTGTCTACACAGTCTTCGGCGGGCTGCGATCAGTGGTCTGGAATGACTGTATTCAGTTCGTCATCTACATGCTCGGCGGAGCGGCGGCCGTCGTCATCATCGCCAACAATCTGCCGGGTGGCTGGAATCAGCTGTGGTCATTCGCCGAATCATCCGGCAAGTCGCGGCTGTTTGAAGTTGGGTTTTCGATATCTGATCCCTACAACATCTGGGCGGGACTGATCGGCGGAGCGGTGTTGACCATCGGTACACACGGCACGGACCACATGATGGTGCAGCGTTATCTGAGTGCTCGCAGCGAACGTGATGCGGGACGGGCCATCTTTTTAAGTTCGTTTGTCGTCCTGTTTCAATTCGCGTTATTCCTGTTTATCGGTGTCGAACTGGCCTGTTTTTATTCGCTGGAAGGCAACGTTGCTCCGGCCGAGCCGGACCAGGTTTTTGCTCACTTCATCGTCCACAGTTTTCCGCAGAACACCGGACTGATTGGTCTGATGCTGGCCGCCATCCTTTCTGCCGCGATGTCGACGCTGTCGAGTTCACTGAATGCGTCGGCTTCGGCGTTGTTGAACGACTTCTATCTGCCCGCGTGCAAGACTCCGCCGTCACCGAAACGTCAGCTGGCGATCTCACGATGGTCAACGGTCATCTTCGGCGTTCTTCAGATCGGTATCGGTATTTGGGCGATCACGCTGGAAGCGACGGTGGTGCGCAATGCGTTGACCATCGCCGGTTTTTCGGCGGGTATCCTGCTGGGCATCTTCTCGCTGGGTGTGCTGTCACGTCGAGCCGGGCAGGCTGCCGCATTGACGGGCGCATTCGCCGGACTGGTGGTCCTTCTGTTTGTGCAGTTCAAGGCGCCGGATTTCGGCTGGAACATCGCATGGACCTGGCTGGCACTGATCGGTTCGGTGACAACATTTGTTGTAGGTGAGATGGCCGCTACCTTGTTCCCCGGGGCTAAGGGATCTGAATGATGCTTCGTTTCGAACAGATATGTGTAATCATTGTTCTGCTGACAGGCTCCGTCAGTTTTGCTGCGGACACTGTTCTGTGCGGGGTTGACGTGCTGCAACGTGACGAATTTCGTCAGCTGGCAGGTCAACGCATTGGCTTGATTACCAATCACACGGGACTGACTTGTGATGGAGTCAGTACGGTGACACTGCTGCACGACGCTCCGAACGTTTCGCTCATCGCATTGTTCAGTCCGGAACACGGATTTGAAGGCAAGCTGGACATCTCGAAAATCGATGACGCCGCCGATCAATCGACGGGCCTGAAGATCTTCAGCCTGTACGGCAAAACACGTCGTCCGACAAAGGAGATGCTAAGCGGCGTCGACACCATTGTCTTTGACATCCAGGACATTGGTGCACGTTTCTACACGTACATTTCAACCATGGGCGAAGCGATGCACGCTGCGGCAGAGCACGGCAAACGATTTATTGTGCTGGACCGCCCCAACCCCATCAATGGAGTCGATGTGGCAGGCCCGATGCTGGATGCCGGTGAAGAGTCATTCGTCGGATTCCACCATCTGCCCGTGCGTCACGGCATGACAATTGGCGAACTGGCACAGATGTTTCGCAAAGAGCTGAAGTTGAATCTTAAACTTGACGTGATTCGCTGCGAAGGCTGGAAACGCGACACACTGTGGGACGCAACCGGTCTGGTGTGGGTCAATCCGTCACCAAACATGCGGTGTCTGACACAGGCTCTGCTGTATCCGGGGATTGGACTCATCGAGACGACAAGTATTTCCGTTGGTCGTGGCACAGACACACCGTTTGAGGTGATCGGCGCTCCCTGGATTCGACCGCGTCAACTGGCCGCTGCACTGAACGCTCGCGCAATTCCAGGAGTGACATTCGTGCCGATTCGCTTTGCACCGCAGTCCAGTAAGTATGCCAACGAAGCGTGCGGCGGCATCAATATCGTCATCACCAACAGAAAACGTTTTGAGCCGCTGATTGTCGGGTTCGAGATATCTACCCAACTGCAGAGGCTGTATCCAAACGACTGGAAAGGCAGGGACGCAATGCGTTTGCTGGGCAATCGCCAGACACTGGACGCGATTCTGGCAGGCCAGTCGGCGGGGAACGTGCAGAGAATTGCCACTGAGGGAGTCAACCGGTTTCTGGAACGGCGGCAGACGTTCCTGTTGTATGATTGATGCGCCGTGCAGAATCGCATTCAAACCGGACTGGATAACTTTCTGGCAGCACCACCACCGGCCGTACAGGGTGCCCGGCTGGGCCTGCTGATGAATCAGGCCTCGGTAAATCACGAGTTTCGCTACACCTGCGATCTGCTGGCCGAGAGGTTGCCCGGACAACTGCGAGTCCTGTTCTCACCACAGCACGGATTCTGGGGTGAGCAGCAGGCCAACATGATCGAATCGCCCCATACGCGATACGTTCCGCTGGACCTGCCTGTCTATAGTCTGTACGCGGAAACGCGACGCCCTACGGACGGCATGCTGGCCGACATCGACTGCCTGCTAATCGATCTGCAGGACGTCGGCACACGCGTCTACACATTCGTCTGGACGATGCTCGAATGCCTCCACGCCTGTGCTCGGAACAACGTCCACGTCGTTGTACTTGACCGGCCAAACCCACTGGGAGGTGAAGAAGTCGAAGGGCCTATGCTGGAAAACGGCTTTCGCAGCTTCGTTGGCGGCAGTGAAATCCCATTGCGACACGGATTGACGATCGGTGAACTGGCCCAACTGCTGAACGCCGAAGAACACATTAACGTAGAACTCACGGTCGTACCGATGAGCGGCTGGAACCGATCGATGCTGTTCCCGGACACCGGTCGGACGTGGGTTCCTCCCTCACCCAACATGCCGCGTTGGCAAACAGCAGTATTGTATCCGGGGCAGGTTCTGCTGGAAGCCACCAGCCTGTCGGAAGGGCGGGGCACGACCATGCCATTTGAAGTCACCGGCGCACCAGCCCTGAACCCGGATCAGTTCCTTGCAGCCGTTCGCCAGCACGAACATCCAGGTGTCGGCCTTCAGGCAATCCGGTTTCAACCTACATTCGACAAGTGGAAGCAACAGACGTGTGCAGGCCTGGGGATCAATATTCTCGACGCAGCGGCAATTCGATCCGTCCGACTGACCGTTTCAATGATCGACGCGGCGCGTCAGCTGGCACCGCAGGAATTTTCCTGGCTGCCCCCGCCGTACGAATACGAAAACGTAAAGCCGCCAATCGACATCCTCTTTGGCGGCAATCGACTTCGAAATCGCCTGAATGCCGACGTTCCACTCGGGCCAGACGAACTGACTGACCTCATATCGTACGACGAAGAAAACTGGCGTAATCGCATTTCGCAGCACCTGATCTATGAGGGCAGGGGCCTGAACCCAACTTCAATCCAAAGTGTACTACGCTGAGATGTGGCCCGCAAAAAACGCGTTTCCGCTTGAAGAAACGGCAGGCTCACGAACCAGGCCGGTTCACGAAAACAGGCAAACGCCATGGACGCCCGGAAACCACGGTCCGGCTGCTGCTGGTCGCAATGCCAGGCTCTGCGTCAACATGATTCGCTTAAGAAAGACCCATCATATTTTTCGAATCGTGCAGGCAGTGCCTAATTGCTCTGCATCTTTGGCGGCGGCACGTGCTCCCATCGCCCCGAGTCGTTGGCAGCGTCGAGGAGCATTGGCAACCCCAGCTCCAGTGCATCGGAAAACTCCGTGGTGATCTCGCCGGCCAGTCTGGTGACTTCCAGAGGGCGCGCGTCGAAGGAGGTACTGCCGACGGAAAAAAAAGCGACCGGCGGATTGGTCATCCACTGTGCCAGGTGATCGGCAATTCGGGTGGTCAATTCGGGTGGAGCGTCCGGAAACACGCTGTCGGTCAGAAACACAAACTGGCACGCTTTTTTCTGCAGGCCCCACAGACGATCACATCCTCGCTGTAATGCACCGCAAAACCGATGTCGCAGAAAGGAGGCCTGTTCGTCAAATTCCATGCTTCGATATCCGGCCAGATCATCATCGTGTGATGCCATTAGCGGAAACACGCAATGGTCAAGACTGATTCCGCCGGCCAGCCATCTCATGCGCTTGGTTTCGATGAGAATTGTGAGCAGGACAGGTTCTTTTTCAGCCATTTGTTATTCTTTCGGCCCGTCGTTGGGCGGCAACGTCGCTAAAACAGCACGTTGGCTCTGGCCACGACCGACTTACCCCGATCAATCAGCGTACTCACCGCAGCGGCGTCTTCGCAGTTCAAATCCCCAGCTTCCGCATACCGAACAACATCGTTGGCGAAGGACTTCACGTCTGCGGCAAACTTTAATCTTGCGGCATCTTCGTCATACCTCTGTGTGGCACGATGCAGAACGGCAATCAAATCGTCAGGATCCCAGGGTTTGGTGATATAGCGATACAGTCCGCCCGTGTTGATGGCTTCCACAACAGCTTTGATGTCTGCATATCCCGTAAAGACGATGCGGACGGCATCGGGATGCAGCGTCCTGGCCTGATGCATCAGTTGGGTGCCTGTCATTCCGGGCATCCGTTGATCAGTCATAACGACGTGAATCGGGTGTTGCCGCAGAATCTCAAGTGCCTGTTCACCGGATTCTGCAGTGTACAGTTCGAAGTCGTGTCGCAGGAGTCCCTTAAGGGAAAAGAGAACATCTGGTTCATCATCCACAATGAGGATGGGGTGTTTGGACTCCGTCGACATAGCTTTCCCTGTGTCTCGCGCGATGCAGACAGCCTTATCAAAAACATCGCAGGCTGTTCACTCTGCCGTCAGAAAGATTTCGGCGTATCCAGCAGCATAACACGAAAGGTTGTCCCTTTCCCAGGAGTTGACTCAAATTCGATGGAACCCCCGTGTTGTTTCAACACGCCATAGCTCACGGCCAGGCCCAGTCCCTGACCGGAACCCACCGGCCTCGTGGTATAGAACGGTTCAAACAGCCGTCGCTGGGTTGTTTCGTCCATCCCGCAGCCATTGTCTGTGATTTCCACACAGACCTTCGATTCGTTTCGCGAGACGGCGACCTCAAGTATTCCATTCGGTTCACTTGCCTGAACAGCATTCAACAGAATCGCGTGGAAGACCTGTTTTAGACTGGCGGGTTGACAATGAATGCTCAGCGTATCGTCGAAGGCTGTCCGAACCGTCAGCTGCCTTGCATCAAGATCGGGAGCCAGGACCTCCAACGTCGATTCCAGTGCGGCAACAACGTTCATTTCGTCAGTCACCGCCTGATCAAGGTGAGCAAAGTCCCGCAGGTTGCCGACAATTTCGCGGACACGGGTCAGACCGTCGAGGGACGATCGAAACAGCTGAGGCAGATTCTCTTTAAGCCATGGCAGATCGCATTCGGACTCGATTTTCTTGAGGCAGTCTGCCAGGTGCTCATCTTCCCGTTCTATGACCGGCTGGCATTTTTCGTACTGATCGAGCAGTTTGATCAGCAATTGCACGTCGCGCTGCAAAACCGCCAGGTTGTTCGAAACGAATGCGACCGGATTGTTGATTTCATGCGCCATCCCGGCCGCCAGTTGACCAACGCCGGCCAGTTTCTCGCTTTGCACCAGTGCAGCCTGGGCTTCCATCAACTGATGGTTTTGCTGGATCAGCGTATGTTCCAGTTCAATAATTCGCTCGCCGGCACGAAGACGAACTCGCAGTTCTTTGGGATTACACGGTTTCGCAAGAAAGTCGTCCGCCCCGGCATCCATGGCTTCGACAAGATCTTCGTTCTCTGATTTGGACGTCAGCAGAACGATGTAAACGTATTCCGCGTGGCCGGAGTCCCGGATACGACGGATCAGTTCCAGCCCATCCACCTTGGGCATCATCCAGTCGGTCAGTACCAATGAAAAGTGGTTTTCCTGAAAGCTCTCCCACGCCTGAGCACCGTCCTCAACTTCAGTGATTTCGTAATTCCAGCGCTGCAGCTGAGAAGAGAGCAACCGCCGCATGGTGAAACTGTCTTCTGCCAGAAGCACTTTCATGGCTGAGGCCTTACCCGGCGATTGCAGCGACCACGCTGTTCGTTAGGAGACAAACCGAACTGACGGGACTGATACGAAACACCTGGCCGTGACGAGCGACTCAGAAAAAATCAAAAACATGCCTGACACGGCGACCATAACAACACAGCCCGGTGGCCGGTACGTTGTGTGCCTCGCGGTCACGCAACGCGTGATGGCGACTTTCGTCCTGCGCGTCGGGAATGCCCGGCCCGGAAACATCCAGATACACGTGACTGGACAACTCTACGCGGTCAATGACCTGGTGTCTATGAGGTTAGAGAGGGGAAAGTGTCGGGAGTCTTTATCGGCCGAAGGCGGACGCATGTCGAATACTTCTCATCGGCAAGACTCCGCCCCTTTCATCCGAATCTGCAGCGGCATCGTTGCAGATCATGGCATAGACGAACACTGCTCGCGTGGACATAATTGTGTCCTGGCCGGACCGCCCGATTCATCTTGAATTCAAACAATCCCAATGACCTTACGTACGTGTCGAACTTCCTTGGCGGCGATCATTGCTGCCAGTTTACTTACGGTCACTCCGGCAGTCAGCAATGGCACTCTGTACCTGCGGACGGATTCACAGCGTTAGTTCCTGGGTGAGATTAAGTGAGAGCCGTTTATGACAGCTACAGCAGAGCAGGTAAAAGCCGGGCAGGCCGTTTACACCAGGCGGAGCCTCAAACTGTACGACTTCATTGTACTCGGAGTTTCGAACCGATTGGTCTGGAAATGCCCGACGCAACGACTCGTAGACTCATACAACAAACATATGACTGCAAATCATCTGGAAGCAGGCGTCGGCACCGGTTACTTTCCCGATCGCTGCCGGTTCCCTTCGTCGACGCCGCGCGTGGCATTGATGGACCTGAACTCCGATACGCTGAAATTCGCCTCGCGGCGAATTGCGCGATACACCCCGGAAACCTATCGGCGCAATGTGCTGGAGCCGATTGCTATGGATGCGGAAAAGTTCGATTCTGTCAGCATTAACTATCTGCTCCATTGTCTGCCCGGCTCTATTGAGTCGAAGTCTGTCGCCATCGATCACCTGAAGGCTTTGATGAATCCTAATGCAGTCCTGTTCGGTTCTACTCTGCTGCACGGGGGTGTACACCGAAGCTGGTTGGCGAAACGTTTAACGGATGTCTACAACCGGAAAGGGATCTTTTCGAATCGGCAAGATAACCTTGAGGGCCTGCAGGATGTGCTGAGCCAGCGGCTCAACGACGTCTCAATTGAAGTCGTGGGCTGCGCCGCACTATTTGCGGGTCGCGTGTGAAGATTGTCAAATGATGAAAAAATGACGGACACGTAAATAGTGCTGCAGGCCATGAACCACGAAAGAAAAGGCATCGCGTCATCAGGTGGCGGGCCAACAGGACGAAGCACGAAGAGCACATTGGGTCGCGATCGATTCTCGGATCAGGCTGTTGCAACGTTGAACTCGGTCAAGAATCAGACTCAAGACAACTCGGGCAGACACTCACACTCGCCGTTCATCGTCAACTGATGAAGGCTTCAGGATAAACCAACATGACCAGGATTTCTGACAAATCGGTGCCGAGACCAAGTGGTAGTGTGACTTTCGACAACACGGGGCGTGTCATAATTGTGACTGGTGGCTGCAATGGGATCGGCAGAGCAATCTGCGAGGGCTTCGCAAAGTCCGGTGCGACCGTGGTTTGTGCTGACCGGGACACAGCTGGCAGCCGGCACCTTGCGGATGGAATTGAGTTTCGCCAGTGCGACACTTCCAGCAAAGATGATTGTGCATCTGTAGTCAACGGGACCGTCGAGCAATTTGGCGGGCTGGACGTGTTGGTCAACAACGCAGCGATTCAGCCGAAGGATTCCTACCGACCAATTCACGAACTGCCGGTCGACGTGTGGGACCGAGTCATCGGCGTCAACCTGTCCGGCTACACGTTTATGGCGATGTCCGCGCTGTCTCATATGCGACAACAGAACAGCGGAGTCGTGGTCAATATCTCCAGTGGACAGGGACATCGCACGGCGCGGCACGTCGGTACGTACGGTCCGATCAAGGCTGCGAATATCATGCAGGCACGGCAATGGGCCGTTGAGTACGCTCGTGATGGAATCCGAGTGGTCTCTGTCTCTCCCGGTGCCATCGACACTCCGCTGGTCCACGCCAGCCTTGCACAGCAGGGTGGTGGCGCCGCTCTGGCAAATCGTCATCCCATTGGGCGGATTGGCCAGCCGGATGAAGTCGCCAACGCGGTGTTATGGCTCAGTGGCCATGATGCGTCATTTGTGACAGGCACGGACCTGGAAGTCGATGGTGGTCTCGGAGCACTGGGAGCATTCGCTGATCCGTATCCGATGCCGAATTCCACCGATTTATGAGCTCCGCACAGCTACGGATCGGCGAAGCACTTGCCGCTGAAGTTCGGATGCCAGTGACTTACAGGCATTCTGCAGGTCATGCCCCAGAACAGCGACACCGTAACGATACCGCCCGTCTCGCAATTGACGCGAACTCAGAATTCTGACCTGCCCCTTTACGCCGGATTCTCCGCTAAGCAGGGCCACATCAACGACTGAGTGTAGTTCAACGAAGTCGTCGCTCAGCACGGCAAAGCCTGTCTGGCTGATGTCCAGCAGTTCGCATTCCCGGCAAGTGCCAAAGTCGACCGTTACATTCAGCGGAACTGTTTGCACCCGGTAACATTCGCGACTTTCGGCTAATACGGGGTCTCCGATTCGTGCAAGGACCACATTTACGGGCCGTGAATTCTCATCAAGGTCCATGTGCGACAATCCCTCGACTGAGGAATCATCTGCGGGTTCGCACTCGGTGATGCCTTCAACCACAGCATCCTGCGCGACGAACCGACGACCTTCTTCATAATGAATCACGACTTTCTTGCCAGCGTTCGGAAACGCCACGACATTCATTTCTGCGGCGACCAGGTCACCGTTTGTCCAGAGGACTCGTCCCGGCAGCAGGTCGGTGCGCGTGGATGAGATATCTTGTTGCAGATAAATGTAACTGTCAGTGTTCAGGGCCATGACATGTTCCTAATGTGAGGATTTCTAAATCTTCAGGTCACATATTGGCCCTTGTCGTTCTTTTTTTGCAACTGCAGGAAAACCCGACTATCAGGTCCGCCCTGAACGCCGGGGAAAATTCTCTATCGTTAGGGATACCAGGTAGTCTTCGTGTCCAGCGCTGTCGGCCAGATCGAATACCGCGTATCGACAGCGAACGAGCTATTAATCGGCAAAATTGGCAAACCTTACCTCGCCACTGCAGCTTTCGCCGATTACGACTTCGGATTCATCGTCATCGTCACGATGGCCTCTGACGGATCAGGGACGTTGTGTGATTTGAGGCTTGTCTGCAGCTCTCCACGTGAAATCATGTGGCGTTCGTCGACGCCATTTCACGGAAGAAGTTCTGCGCCGGCAGCTGTCAACAATCCAGAGTTCTGACGGTTCCATTTGCTGTCGATGCGGCAAACACTCGATGACGGGTGACTATGGGCGACCACCAGACACATGGAATTCGACCAGTCTGCAGATTCATGAACGTTCCATTTGCGTCAACACTTTTCTGTTTCGTAATTCTGGCCACGATCGCCTCACCGCCTGCGCTCGTCAGCGCCGCCGCCGCCGCGGAGAAGGAGCCGACATCGGTAGATCCGGAAGAAGTGCGAAAGATCATGGCCGTCGCTCTGAACTATTGCAGAGCCTCGTTGCACCGCATTCGTCGTACGCCGAAAAAACATATTTTTTATGAAGAGCAGCAACGCATCCTGAACAATCTGGACTTGAACCGTATTGAAGACCCGGAAGTCATCACACTATACAAATCCATTCTCCAGGAAATCGGTCAGGTGCAGATCACTGAGCGTGAACGAATAGCTATTGACGAGCAGTTCCGCCGCCACACTCACAGACAACTGAGCACCAGCTTTTTTGTCGTGGGAGCCCAGGTGGTCACTGGACAGTTGGGCGGTGCGATTCAATCAGGAGCCAACAGCTGGTGGGACTTCCGCAATCAGGAGGTGCGGCGTGATGCAGACACGTGGAAGGTCGAGAAAAATGAATTCACCGGGCTGATGTCTCGCTCAAGCGCATTCCTGGACAGTTTCTGGCGATTGTCGCAAAAGAATAACATACCGGACCGGTGGCTGATTCGGGATCAGGATCTGGACCAAATGACACGTGTGCTGGCGGAACGCGATGCCGCTCAACGCCTGCGCATGCTGTCCCGGATGGAACGTTTCATGGAATGTTACCCGCCGTACTGGTATTACGTCGCCAGAACTCAGCAACAACTCGGCATGATTCAGGAAGCGACCGAAACGTATCACCGTCTGAGCGCCATTGGCAGTGGTCATTTTCGACAGGATGACATGCTGGCCAGCAGTATGGCCAACCTCGCGTTGCTGCAGGAACAGCAGGAACTTCCGGAAGCCGCAGACACGGCGATGCGGGTAATGGACTATTCCACCCGCAACTGGGAGTCCAACCTGATCTGTGCCTGGGTTCTGGGAAGACACCAACGTTTTGATGATGCCGAAGAATTGATTCTCTGCAATCTGGACGAGGATCGGGAAGCCGGCCAGAGTCGTGTTGCCCTGGCATCATTGTATTATCACTCGAAGAACACGACTCGGTTGGCCGAACTGTTGAGCGACGAACAGGTCGTCCATGACGTGCCAATTCCAGGACTGCTGTTGTGCGCACGAATGCTGGGTGCAGAAGCCGTTCCCCAACAGACACAGCGGTATCTGGCGTCGACGCTGTCGGCATCGGTCCGGCGAACCAGCCAGGGGGCTGCTGTCACGCTGTCCGTCGCTGCGGCGTGGAAACTGCGTGACGCAAAACCTGAAGTCGTCGCAGGACAGACCAGCTTGCGATCCGTCCGATATCGACAGAGTCCGGGAGGACTTCAGGCGGATTTTGTGGCAGAACGCTCCGCGACTGAAGGCGGGAACAATGACACGGAAGACATTCGGGTCACATTGAATTATCCCGGCACACCCGCCATCCATATCAGGCTTGAGGCCCGCAAGATGCAGCCCGACGAAAGAGGGCTTCTGCCGACGCATAGGCCGTTTTCAACACCAAAAATCGGTCCCCGCCTGTCGTTTTTCCCAAAAGACGATGTCCGCTACCGCATCAGTGAGATTGAACTGGATGGCGTGCGACTTTCTTTTCGCGACGACGTCGTCATCGACGCCCGCGGG
>JBDONA010000125.1:0-3334 GCA_039831575.1 Fuerstiella sp.
GCTTCATGCCTGTCTCAAATTGCAAGGTTACTAACCGAATGGAACCGATACCTTGCAATCTATGACATCCACTTTTTGGAAACCAGGCCAGCATCCAATGATCAAACCACTTTTTCAGAGACGACGATGTAGGTGTGGTCGATGCCCAGCGTCTGTAAATGCGCGTGAAAGTCACGAACTGTTTTGATGTGACCGAAATCCTTCGTGCCGCAGGCAATCTGAATTCGCAGGTTGGCCTTGATTCGGTTGACGTTCTTTCTTGTCAGTTCATAAACATCGTCAGCTTCCCAGTTTGATCGGTCGGCTCCCAGCAACAGGTTTGATCTGGTCTCGGGCTCTGCTTCGTCGAAAAATTTCAACAGGTGCGGCACATTGCCGGCCTGGCAGAACAGGCTGCAGAACATCTCCGGATACTTGACGGCCACCCGTGTGGAACCTCGGCCTCCCATCGAAAACCCTTCGATACAGCGACTGTTCGATAGGTTTTGTCGATGAACGGAATGAATTCTGTGATGAAGATGGATTCGATGGGAAATCGTCCATCCGCTGAGTTCTTGTAGAACGTGCTGTGCCCGCCATTCGGCAGCACCATAATCAGCTCCGGCCAGCGTCCTGCTTTGATGCCGTCGTGCAGGACTCGGATCGAATCGACGCTGGTGAATTCGTTGCCACCATTTCCGTGCAGGTTGTATATCACGGGATATCGCGTTTTCGTGGATGACGCGTAACTCGGAGGTAGATAGATGCAGTAACCAATGTCCTTGTTCACCAGTGTGCTGCGAAACGTAAGATGCCGCGTGTTTTTCGGCAGCGGCAGTTGATTGTCCTTCGGTTGATTAACCCAGACGATCGATGGCTGCGACGGCGGCTTTGTCTTCTTTTTCGACTTGTCCTGTGCATGGGTTTGGGGCCAGACGACCGTGAGTAGGATGCCGGCGACAAAGACAATAGACTTGCTGAACATAACGGACATGACTTTTTTGAACGGACGATAAGGCAGGAGTTTTGTAGGCCATGACCGGTCATGGCGAAACGGATGCGCTAGGACAGGTCTGGCCTACGACTATTAAAACACATCAACCGCGGCCACGAGTCAGCGAAATTCGCTGTAAAGCAAAAAATGACACAGAACGATAGCGTCAACGTGCCTCAACCTGCGAAAGCCACGGTTATCACATGGCTGCGTCTCATGCGGCTGCCGACGGTCTTTACCGCGTTGACAAACGTTTTGTGTGGATTCATTGTCAGCACTTCAGAACGAAGTCTGCCCGACATCCTGGCGATGAAACATTTTTGGATGTTGCTTCTTTCCAGCGCTGGGTTGTATCTGGGCGGTATGGTCCTGAACGACGTGTTCGACGCCGCATTGGATGCAAAGGAACGCCCGGAACGGCCCATTCCATCAGGCAGAATCTCAAAGAAGTCGGCGGCCGTTTTTGGAAGCCTGCTGATGTTGACTGGTGTCGCTGCGGCATGGCTGGCCGGCTTGTTTGCTGAAACGGAACCTGTGGGCGTCTGCATTGCCTTGATTCTGACCGGCACGGTCGTGTTGTACGATGCGGTTCTGAAAAATACCGGCGCGGGCCCGTTTGGCATGGCGGCCTGTCGCTTTCTGAACATCATGCTGGGGGCCAGTTGTGCGGGAAGCTGGGACACGGTTTGGTCAGGGCCGCAGGTTGTGATCGCGGCTGCATTGGCGGTGTACGTGTTCGGCGTGACATGGTTTGCTCGCAACGAAGCAGGCCACTCTTCCCGACTCGCTCTGGGTGCAGGATTGGCAATCGCATTGACAGGCATCGGCGTCAATGTATGGACGGCGCTGCAGGTGCTGTCGGAGAAACCGTCTGCCATGGGAGCGGTCATTGCCCTGTGTCTGATTGCCGCGAACGTGGGACTGCGATGCGTGCGAGCCATCCAGGTGAACCAGTCGATGCTGCTGCAGAAAACAGTCGGGTTCATGCTCTTGAACATTATTTTCATCGATGCCGCCATGGTATTCTGCTTGACGGGCAGCGGTCGACTGGCCAGTCTGGTTGTAATCCTTGTGATACCCGCGACGCTCATGAAACGCGTTATTCCGATGTCGTGAGGCGTCGTAAGTCGTTGCAGAGAGCCATAGAGAACATCATGACGACGTCTGATGACAATCCATTTCGTGCTCCGCAATCGTCATTCCAGCCGGTTGAAAGAAAATCCCATCCGAAGCTGCGTTTACTGCGTATTTTCGTTGGTCTGCAATGCACGACCATTGCCCTGGGCGTTGCCTTTGCGTTGTACGACATTGAAAGCATTGTCGTTACGGGTCCAATTCTGTCTGTGACCGGCGTGGGGGCGGCACTTTTCAGCAGACGACACCAGCAAGCTGGCGGTATTATCTTCGGCCTTTCAGGACCTGTCATTACGTTGTTCTGTTTCGTGCTCATTGATCAGCTCAACTGGTCGCCGAGAAATGCCCAGTACCCCGTGTCGTTGATCGCTATGGTATACGCAACATGCACACTTCCACTCGGGCTGCATGTGTGGACCAGGACTGATTCTGACAGTGTTGCAGCAGTGCTTGAGGAACAGGTAAATGACTCTTTGATTACAGATGACGATCGGCATCAGCCGACGAACATGGGGTGAACCTCGGACGTTGCTGTCCACTTCTTCAGCCGTTCCGGCGATTACAGCGTATTACACTGATTTGTGGTCGTGAAGGACGTGTTCCAGCCGGAGAAACAGGTATCCCCACGAGCCAGTACAGTGCACGAGAATAAGTAGACTGTTCTACCCGAGACATAATTCTATGAACCGCGATGTTGTCACAGAAATTGCTCGCAGTTCAACACTGCGAAATGTCAGGCTGTATGCTGTGGCGACGGCGGCATACGCCGTTGTCCCCGTGTGGGTGGAGACACAGTCCGACTATGGCAAGTTCATCACGCTGCCGCCGGATCTCCATGCCGTATTCACGCTTGTCCTGGGCTGGCTGCTGGTGTTTCGCACAAACTCGTCCTACGCAAGGTGGTGGGAAGCTCGCAAGCTGTGGGGAACGCTGGTCAACATCAGTCGCAACATGGCCATCAAAGTGGCTGACCTGTGCAAAGCCGGTGACGACGAACTGAACAAATTTCGCATTGAAATCGTCGCCTTCGCCTATGGGCTGAAAGACCATCTTCGCGAAGGGGCCAACCTGCAGAAGCTGGAAGGCTTCGACTCGCTACCGGTTGAGCGATTTGAGGCCGCTCACGAACTCGTTGCCGCGTAGAAAAAAACGCAGTTGGCGGTTCTTCGCGGACGTCACGCCAATGCGCGGTGAGTTGCTGATTCGAAAGTCATCGCCCGTTGTGTC
>JBDONA010000238.1:0-3333 GCA_039831575.1 Fuerstiella sp.
CCTTCCCCGCAAGCTCCGCCAAATCAAACCCCCGCTTCATCCCCATCTCAGCCGCAATCACAAGCTGCTGTTGAAAACTATTGTTCCACCAACGCTGTCCTCCACCATGCAAATTAATAAGCAACGGCAGCTTCCCCTCAATCTTCTCCACAGGCCGCGTCACCAAAGCAAGTTTCGTCATTTTTCCAAGTTTCTTATGCAACTCACCAGGCCACTCAAGAAGCTCCAGCTCAACATTCTTAAACCGCGCATTCATCCCCGCCAGCGTCTCAGTAAGTTTCGCATCCCCAGCCTGCGTCGGTTGTGCCGCTGCGGCCGGGCGCCTATTCCTCTGCCTGGATTTGAGGAACTGTTGGGCCTCCTCCTTGGTCAGTTTGCCGTCCCTATCCGTGTCCGCTTCGGGAAAACGCTTGAGCATTTTCGCCAGTTGCTCTTCCGAGGGCTGTTGCGCTTGCGCATTCGAGAAGGGCGCCGTCGCCAGCAGAGCGAGGATCACGAAGAGCAGGATGGGGGGTTGTTTGTTCATGGTTTACGATTCCCTTGATCTGATATTTCCTGCATACAACCGCTCGCGCCCAACGCGAGCAGATTTCAATTAGCTGGCATTTCCCATATGACTTCCGCCCAGCTACATGACTGGGTACTCGACTACAATCCCTTCACCCCGTTGGGCGCGTTATACAAGCGCTTCACTTCCTCGGGCGTAAGCGCGCGGTTGAAGACGGCCAGGCCTCAATGATCGTCCTTAGCTCGCGGTCGGGTGACGATGCGAGCCGTTCTCATACGAACCTTCGCGTCGTTAATCGTCTGAATCCGTCTGCGGTGTGTCCCCAGGTTTCGCTGGCGCCGCCCCGCGCGGGCTGTTGCACCACCAAATGACAAACATGGGGATGGCCGTAATGGCCGCTGGCTTCAGCGTGGCCAGAATGAGTTCACTTGTATTGACCATCGTTGAAGACATTGAAGAAGCATACTGCATCAGCCAAAAGTACGCGAACGTACCTAGCGTAATCACTATCGCCGAAGTGCTAGCAGTACTTGGCCCCCAAGATTTCTTTAATAGGATCCCGCCGCCACCTACGATCAGGGCCAAAGCCGAAATCGCCATAGCAGTTGAGATAATTCCTAGCACTAGGCCAGAGTCGTCATGAACGATCACTTCAGCTGACAGAAAAAAAACGCTGACGATTGCCAAAGGAATCACTGCTATTGCTCCATAGAGTACACTCAAAACACCAGTCGCGCTGCGCATTAGACGGTCCTCTTCAGTAAGGAATTTGATCGGGGGACTTTCAGTCGTTTCCGCTAAGGCATGATACGGGATTTTCGACTTAGGGTTCAAGAGAAGGCCGTACTCACGTCTACGTTGTGGACAGGTCGGACGCGCCGGACGATGAGAACGTCGGTACGTCAGTCGAACCCGTAGGGTCAAAAAACTCAACCGCGTAGGGCCAAAAAACTCCGCCTATCGGTAAATGCATGAGATTCTTGCACTTCCGAAATCTGAAACATCGTAATCTCAGCCGGTTGATTCTTTGCCAATACAGGCTTGAGACATCCAGGCGCTGCCCCAGCGCTGACAACAGGTCAACTGCTTGTCGCATCACCGTGAGTTGATTACGCTTGCGACAACGAGGACACTCATTCGATACCCGCCGCCACGGACTTCAGCTCGATGTGGCCGAGTAGCAGCGTTTCTTGCCCGTGGCTGAGGCAATTGTCGCAAGCAGTGGGTGGGAAATCTTGCTCATTGGTGTAACCTCAGCAAGCGACAGATTATCCCAACGCGATTTCCGACCAGACAGGAGCATGCCATGAAAGTCACTGAGAACTACGCCGAAGTCATCGCCAAGACGACCGGGATGGTCCGTGACGAAGCCGTTCAAGGAATGGCCCAACAAAACGGTCTCCACGTTCTCGACATCACCTGGGAAGACACTGCACGCTTCGATAACTCTGCGGTCGGCCCGAACATCAGCGACATGACAATTCAGGTCCAGCACAAGATAGCCGGCAGCGATGAATACGAACTGAGCTGCATGCCGGTCATCCGGTATCCGAACTTCTCCGACCTGAGCGGCGACATCTCGCCTGACGAGTTCTTCTTGCTGGTGGGCAACGAAAAGGAACAACCACTGGAGAAGATCACCCTTCGCGAACTGCTGGGAAACCTCCGCGCTTACCTTTCCGATTCGAGCAGTTGGAAAGGAGACCGCACCTCACTACTGGTAGACCAGCGTGACTCCCATGTGCTGGTCAGCGCCCAAGCCTGTTTCCTGCCGATTCCGAAGGACGGCATCGCCGAGTTCAATCCTGTGCTGTTCAACTACCAGTCCCGCGCCGGCGACCCGGCAGTCCTCACGATTCTCGCCACAAGGGAAGGCACAAGCATCACGATCATTGACAACGAGCGCGATGAGTTCGAGGCGGGCGGAACCTGGGGCCAGCGGCTGTTCTTCAATCAAAATGGCGAACGAGCCAGCCTCACCGGGCAGCGCAAGAGCGACTTCCTGTCTGAAGCAAACATCGAAGCCAAGGGAAAATCAACTGACTCGCCAACACCCGACGATCGCGAGGGGCTGAATCTGGTGCTCCTGATCCAGGTGCCGCTCAAACAGAAGGAACCGATGCGAACTGACGATTCCATCGATTTCGCTGCCGCAGGAGACACGTGCTATTCGGTAGCAAGTGACGTCGAAGAAGCCGTGATCGGGCACGGCAAGGTTGAGGGACCGTTCACTGAGATCGACGGTCTGGAGATCGAGCGTGACGACAAGTACCCGATTCGGGTAACGGTGCAGTTCTATAAGGCCACGAGCAATGGTGTGGTCTCGGAACAGAACATGGCTGACATTGCCGACCAGATCAACAAGGTTTACAAGCAGGCCGATTACGTGGGGAGCCTGATCGTCGAAGGCCCCACTGGCCGGCCGACTGAATATCATGGCACGCACGTCCAGCCACCGCACTGGTGGGACTCGTTCTGGAAACGACATTGCGAGAACACAGGTCAGACGCGCGAGGATGCCATCGACATGCTTCGTAAGTTGCTTGGCGAAGATTGGCAAGAGGCGTCACTGGATGAGGCAGAGCAAGCGGTCGCGCAGACCGGGCAGAGTAAGGCATAGCCATGAGTGACTCATGTGCCGGATGAATTAGCAAAAGTCCTCGGGAAACGGCCCCTGCTGCTTTTGCACGGACACGAACACAAAGCCCGTAAGGTCAAAATACTGAGCCGACCAATTCGACCTCGTAGGGTCAAAAAACTCCGCCGACCGTTAAATGCAGGAGATTCTTGCACTTCCGAAATCTGAAACATCGCAATCTCAGCCG
>JBDONA010000381.1:0-3320 GCA_039831575.1 Fuerstiella sp.
CCTCCAGGTACGTAAGAACGTCACGTATTGGGACGTAACGCATTTCCTTGCCCTGGTGGTGCCGAGTCTTCGGCGATCGCACGCGGAGTTTCCCTTCGCCCCAAAGCACGTCATCCCAGTTTAATTCAAGCGGTTCCATCTTCCGCAGGCCAGCGAACCGCCACAACGCAATCAGCAGCTTCCACTGAACATCCGGTGCCGAGTGAATCACGTTGTTGATGACCTCAGTGGCGATGATCTGTTTGCCGTCCTCGTTCTCAATCAGTGTACTCACCTGATTCCTGAACGGATTGTTCGGCAGTAATTCCTCTCGGACGGCATAGGAAAAAAACGCTTTACAGTTTGCGATTCTTTGCCGCATGGAATTCTCGGCCATCTTCCCCGTGGGCGTGCGTTTCGTCTTCGGCAACTTCCGTCGCTCCATCCACTTCCGAAAACCCTTGGCGTCGGCCAACGACATACTGTTGAGTGGCTTGGTACCGTCGAAGCACTCCAGCAGTAGACCCCGCGTCCCTCTCCACTTGTTCCGAGTCTGCACGCTAGCCGCATTTCCCTTAAGGGTCACGCCCGCGTCAACGAAATCATCTAGAAACGCCGCAAGCGTAATCGACACGTCCGCTTCCGGCTCTGGCTCCGCTTCAGCCACAACGCGAGGTTCCGTCAGTCCGGCCCGTACCAGCTTCGCGTGGAGCTTGTCGCCGATGTCACCCAACCAGATTGCGGCCTGACGGTCCAGAATTCCCTTCGAGCAAACATGGGCAACCAGTACGTCGACATACCGCCCGATCTGCTCGGCAGTTGCTTTGTTCGTGCCCTTGCCGGGACGAAGCGTCTTTCTGTCGCCGTTGGGATCGACGAACAGTACCCGCCAGCCTTTGGAATCTTTGTTTACGCTCGCCATTGTTCCTCATCTCCTGAAATTTCGTTCCGACTCACTCCGTCATTATCCTGTGGCCACTTCAGCGATTTGTCAGTTCTATTTCCTTTTCTCCGCCGGCCTCAGCTCCAAATGCAGAAACTCGCACAAAGTATCAAGCGATCCCACGGAAAGGCCACGTTCACCATTCACGAAACGGCTCAACTGGGGCTGACTGACGCCCGTTTCGCCAGCGATGGCACTGAGTGAATACTCGCTGTCGACCAGCGCCTGCCGGATGGATTCACTCATTGTCAGCTTTATTTTTCTCCTGGCCATCACTTTGTTCTTCGTATCTCTTGTTGCGTTTATGTCGTTTCGACATAACTGTATCGGCGGCATGAACGATGTCAAGGTGACATGTCTTGATTATTGGTACTCCGCCCGACACTGCTCTACAAGATTGCTCGCTCCCGTTTATCTTCACTGAGTCTCTTTGAGTTCCCAAAACACTCTCCAGCTGAAAAGCTGTTATTAATTGCTTCTATCTGAGTGTTTCTATGAAAATGTTTCTATGAGACGTTTCTATGTGAATGGTTCTATACACAGCTTCTATAAGTGTTGCCCTCAATGATGCCCAGCTGCGTGCCCCAACAGATGCCCCACCCCTGACCTAAGAGGTGCCCAAACTTTGGTAATGTTTTCTGCGGTCAAATTGTTACGTGCCTAACTCGCTTTTTGGGTTTTGACATTTCACGTATGTGCTTTTCGAGTGTGGCGTCGTCTTCGCACCGAAGGCTGTAAATTCTTCGATTTCTGTTCACCACAACCATCTGAAATAGATTCTGCCTCCAGAGTTTTTCGAGCCAATAAATAACGGTCTTTTGTGTCGGAAGCCGCTGATTACCGTGTGACTTCGCTTCAGCCACCCCGGTGTAACCCGCGAATAATGCCCTGATCCGAGAATGAGCAATCCATTTCGACTGGTCCTGTCCAATCCCGGCATAGACTGCAATCAACACTTTGGCTTTTGCAATCGGCCATTCTCTCATGCTCCGAAGAATGTCCGTTCTGAGGCGACACAATGTCCCTGTGGACGGAAATAGAGTCGCAGTGCGTTTCATGCTGGAGATTCCGCCAATAACTCCCTTAGCCCCGATGGTCACCTCCAGGAACTCCCCGATCGCCATGATCTTTTCGGTTTCGGATTCGGGTTCCCAGTCTGGCTCCAGCTCGTGACTGTCCGCGTATCGTTCTGCCAGGTACGGTATCGACTCTGCAGACATCTCATCCGGGACGTGCTGAACCAGGTGCATGATGCCAACTTCGACAATTGCGTGGCAAACGTCTTTACTGCTGGCCCACTGGCTCTGCAGCATTGAGATTGGGAATTGAAAGTACTTGTCCTGTTGTGCCATTCTGTTAGGATTCCTGTTAGGTGAACTGGGCTTATGCTTCCGCTCAATCACTGATGAGATTCTCGACGACCGCCTTGGCTACGAACCGGGGCGGTCGTTATTCATTCAGCGGACAAAACTCCGTCGATGTATATGATCATCACATTCCCGCCATCAATCGTTGTTTGAACTTGATGCGAGTGTCCTGAAGAAACGCGGCGTCCTGCTTTTCAGCCCGCAACTCGGCGTTGAATGCCGCGATGTCGAGAACGGAGTCGATGGCGTCATTTGTAAGCTCCTGAAGGGTCTCAGGCGGCAACGCTTCCAGCTCCACAGCCCGTGTGCCGTACTGGTCAGCAAATCGTCTGTAGCGGCTGCTCGACTTCTTTGCTTCCAGGCTGGACGGCAGATCATGTGACTGTACCTGATCGTGCGTCAGTGCGGCCTTGACGCATTTTACGGACGGGATACCAAAGTCGTCCCTCATGGAGCGAGCGAAACTTTCAGGGATGTCTTCGCCTTCCGGATCGAAGTCAGAAACGACAATCACAATCAGGTTTTCACGGCCCGACTCATGCGTCTTTTCACGCTGTAAGTTGTAGCTGACAAGCAGGTCGATGAATTGAGGGGCATTGCTGTGGATATTGGCTCGTCGGACTGGCACAGTATCAAGCCCTGCAATCAGACACGCCATTCGACGACGATGCCCGCTCACAATCACGTTATCCGTGGTCACGATAATTGGATCCAGTAGTCCGTGCCGATCAACATCTGCAGCCAGTTGCAGGACTGCGGGATCATCTTCAGTCACCGGCCGATAGACTTCGTCGTTGATCGCGGTGGGGATCAGGTCAGTGATGTGCATGTTCACCGGAGGGCCGATTTCCAAAAGTCGGGCTAGGTCGTCTTTTGCGGTGAGGGTCATTCAGGCACCTCGCCGTCATCTTGCCACGACAGTGTCAGCTGCCGTGCCGGCAATATGCCAGCATTACAGGAGGCGCTCATGCATCACCTTCTACGTCGCGGCTGGCCGCTGCCATCAGCTGTCCCGCAGTGAAGCGTGACAG
>JBDONA010000276.1:0-3315 GCA_039831575.1 Fuerstiella sp.
GAGTTTCCAAGTGACCGCAGGCCATCGTCTTCCTGTTGACGACGGAAGTCATCGTGTCGCCGTCAACGTGCAGTTTGCTGCGAACCTGATCAGCGGTCTCTTCGCGGAAACCTGTCAGGGACTCAACCGAGGCATGAGCTTCAACTAAATTTGATGTTTCATTTGTTGCCTGATGAATACGAGCAGTACCTGATTGTGCTGTATCACCGTTACCTGACGGGGAAAGGAATCCGAACAGGTGCGTTCGGCTCTGCCGAGCTGCGTGAATGGGACAGACCCACACCAACCTAGTGATGAAAAAGATGTAGAAGAAGAACCTAAAGAACATAACACAAAAAAACAAAAGAAAGATGTGTCAACAGGCATCGAGCAAACCAAAAACAACAAGACGGTGTAATCAAAAGGCACCCAGCAAACCAAAGACAGAATAGAGGGCGTATACCAAGGCGTCTCGAAAACAACATCAACGGAGACGCGGAGTCCAGAATAAACCGCAACGGAAGTGATGAATCCTGCAGGCAGTCTTGGCTGCAGGAGGCCTCGATCGATCTTTGACAATTCACAATAAATTAAATTTACCGTGGTGGTCCGATGGGATGGTCGACGCTGGGTGACGGCTGATGCCTTTTGGCAGACGCCTGACCCCGGCGTTGACCGCTCCCTTGACCACAACAACAAGGAAAATCAAATGAACTCAATCATCAACGAAACCGACTCAGAACTATCTCCCAAGCGATTGCCAAACGGGCTGACGCCCCCGGGCTGTCGCGTGCTCCACATCCCGATCCGGGAGGACGTGTTCCGCCTGGCGAAGGCCGCGGCACTGCTCCAGGCCGTGCGGTTCCCCGAATATGTCGCCCGTCTCCTCCGGGACGCTGGACCGATTCCGGGACAGCACGGCCATGAGCTTCAGGCTTCACCTGGACAAGCCGACCGACTTCCCTGACCGCTTCGCGGTTTGGGTTCGTCACGGGCAGGTCCGGGTGTTCGCCACTTCTACAGCCCCGGCACCGGCCACGGCACTGCTCCGGGCAATGCGATTCCCGGAGTTCATGGCTCGTCTCCTGGCGGAGGCAGCTCAAACTTCGGGACAGCACGGCCCTGAGACACGGGCGGAACCTGGACAAGCCGACCGACTTCCCTGACCGCTTCGCGGATGGGGTTCGTCACGGGCAAGTCAATGTATTTGCCAATCCTTCGGCCCCGGCCACCGGCGCCAAAAACACCTAACATCAAAGGAAAACAAATGACATCACCGAAAGTCAAAGATCATCAGGCAGCGGCCCGTCGGCGTCGCCTGATCCTGGCAAGTGTCCGCATGACCTATTCAAAGCCACCGCCAATCGATGACTTTGCGGAAGAAATGTTCAAACGCCTCAACACCGCGTGCGAGGCGGCAATCAAATCACCGCAGCAACATCAGTGGATCTACATCAACCCGATTGCAGTGATTTCCTGTTTCGAACCGTCGGCAGTGTTCTTTGCAGAAGTGCGACGCATTCAAGCGGAATGGTGTCGACGGTCAAAGACGTTGTTCCCAAAATCTGTAAGGAAGTCCGTGAAGGACTGGGATGGGCATGAACCAGATCATACGAAACACGCTCGGTATCTTCGACGTTGCCTGTGCCTCCGGGGACTCATGCTCCATGCCGGTGCCCCAACCCCGCACCATGAATGGGTGAAGGTCGAAGCCCAGGCAAAGAAGGCGGCACAAACTGCGTCGCAAACACAATCCCCTGTCCCTCCCAAAGGAATTTGAAAATGAACATACGCGACGCTGTTGAACTATCTGAAGAAGAAGTCCAAGGAACCGAACATGTCTCCGCGTGGCACCTGAGCCTTTTTATCAAGAATGGCGGCGATGCCTCCCGCTGCCTGACTGTCCTTGGGAACTACGCTGGCGACTCTGAGTGCTTTTGTTACGACGACATGCGTTCCCTGGAGGAACTCGTGCCACCGTGGGATGATCATGACACACCCGAACCCTGGGATCAGATTGTCGATTCCTGCGGGACCGTTTGTGATTTTGCAGACCTCGACATGGGCGACAAAGTAGGCAGCATAGTCAAGACATTCGCCGGTGCCCTGTGCCTAGCGGCGTTGAGGAATCTGAAGTCGTTGACATTGCCGACGAACGACTCTCCATCCGAGAAGACTGAAACTGGACGTTCCAACTTTCCTGAGACCTTGCCGATCCCACCGCCGCCAGCCCTTCCGGCGAAGTCCGCGAGCTGACGGTAAAAAGAACAGGCTGAGCCAGAATCAATCAATCGCCGCTCAGCCTGTTCTCCTGTCACTGCTTCGGTACCGCGAAATTCAGGACGATATTCAACGGGAGTATCAGGAATAGATGGTGGGAACATTCTGATGATGAAGGTGGTCACCGTTTCTGACTTTATGCCTGCTCAGGGGCTTCATACCTGAGCCAATACACACAGGCTGCCAAAGGCACTTCCCTGAGCGGATTTCAATCTTTCCGCCGGAATGTTTCATGAGTGCCGCCCTGAATGCCCCCCGAACTGCTGTTGCACGCGACAAGCCATCAGGTCCGCCGTCTACGCGAGCTGACATCAGATGACGACAGGGAAGTCGTCTTCCCGAGATTCGTTCGCTCTATTGGCGGCTAGCGATCTCTAGGTTTGAGCCAAGAAGGCGGCCGGTCGTGTTGGCTGGCTGCAAGACCGTGAAGAATAAAAACAGAAATAAGGGGAACCAAGTGATTAATCAAGAAGCAGCATTGGACCACTTAGATGATGTAATCTATGGGGTCGGAGTCGACTCAACAAATCGTATCGATGCCATCATGGACGCGGTGGCCCAGTACGACAATCAAATGTTCTGGCCAATCGTTAACAGGTACTGGTCGAGCTGTGATTTAACGTGGCACGCTCAGGAGGAACTGCGGCGTCTGTTGCTAGCGCATGGGCGAGGGGTCGATCACCTTGATGACGCGGCCACGCAGTTCTACGAGTCGTTGCCGGATACCGTCACAATTTATCGCGGGTGTAACCTGGACCGGATTGATGGGCTGAGCTGGACAACCGATGAAGAGGTCGCAGTTGGTTTCGCCAAGGGCCACCGATCAAACAGGGTGCCCTTCCCCGTGGTCGCGTCCACGACCGTACAGAAAAGTGAGATTTACTCCGTTAGCGATAATCGCGAGGAATCGGAGGTGCTGGTTATTCTGGGCAGTAAATCAAGAGACCGAATGAAGCTGACGAAGCCCACCGCGTTGAGAGTACTGGGGGATCAGTCGCTCAAATCCGATCGGTGGAGCAGGCGTGAAAGACGGATGGTTGTGATCAGCGCTGCCGC
>JBDONA010000529.1:0-3313 GCA_039831575.1 Fuerstiella sp.
AGACGGTTATTGTTTCTTTTGTTTACGCGGGGTTACTGTCAAATGTTGTGTTTAGAGAAATCCGTTCAGGCGACGATTTCGGTTTGAATTGTTCGGATCTGTGAAGGTTTCGTGGCTTCCTCCTTGAGTTGATGCTCATTGACTCCGTCGATGAACTTGACTCCCCGTATGAGGTCCGGGATGTGGTGATGTCCGCGAAGTTTTCTCCATCCCTTGGAAGCACTCTGGGCCAGCTTGAACATCATGGCCAGGCTGGCTTTGGCACTGCCGCAACCTTTCGTTTTTCGATGTCTCAGACGGATCGTGGCGAACGTGCTTTCGATCGGGTTTGTGGTGCGAATGTGACACCAGTTCTCGGCCGGGAAATCGAAGAACGTCAGCAGGACATCCCGATCTTTGACAAGGCACTTCACCGCACCTTCATACTTGGCATCGAAAGTCTTCTCGAACAGATCCATCGCGTTCTTCGCGTCGTCTTTTGTGGCCGCTCGCCAGATTTCGTGCAGCATTCTTTTCGCCTGAGGCTGAATGCTCTTCGGCAGTTTATTCAGTACATTGGCTGTCTTGTGAACCGTACAACGCTGAACTCGAGTGCCCGGATAGACTTGTCCCAATGCCTTCCAGAAGCCAAGTGCACCATCACCGATCGCCAATTCCGGAGCGTAGGTCAGGCCTCGTGCCTGGAGGCTAAGCAACACTTCCTTCCACGACAATTCGCTCTCGCGGCGGCCGTCGACAACAGCGATAAGTTCCTTTGTGCCATCGGCCGTTGCTCCCATTAAAACCAGCAGGCACTGGCGATTTTCGTCTCTTGTGCGTCCTTCGTTGTTGTTGAAACGAATGTTGCTGTGAATGCCGTCGGCCCACATGTAGACGTACCGTTTTCCGGCCAGAGAACGCTTCGACCATTCGGCATATTCGTCTTCCCAGACAGCCTTCAGTCGAGTCACCGTCGAGGCCGACAGCCCCTTCGCATCAACTCCCAAAAGCGACTGTAGAGCCTCCGGGAAGTCGTTCGTGCTGATGCCTTTCAGATACAGCCACGGAATCAGTTCTTCGATGGATTTCGTCTTGCGAAGGTATCGGGGAAGAATACCAGGAGTAAAGATTTCACGATCAACAGGTTGTCGCTTGTCACGCACGCGAGGTTGCCGGACAGTGACCGGACCGATTCCTGTCAGGATCACTCGTTCCGGCAACGATCCGTTGCGAACGACAAGCTGTCGCCCATCCTTATCAACGATGTCGGTTCGCTCGTTCACGTAATCCGACACTTCCTTTTCAATGGCCGCTTTCAACATTTTCTGAGCCCCCGCTCGAAGGATCTCGGTCAATGCGTCACGTGCTGTAATGTCAACGGAATCCGATACTGCCGGTGTGTCTTCGTTGACGGAATTGATACTCTTCATCACTGGTGGCGTCCCTTTCGAAATGAGTTGTGATCTTTGGCTTTGATCAATTCATCTCGAAATACGCCGCCTCTTTCAACCTCTCAGCAAACACAACTTTCTACAGTAACCCACAACCGTTACCCGCGCCCACTAAAACTTACGGAGCTTCAACATGCTAATTAGGTTTTTCGAACTACACGTTTTTTGTGCGAGCATCAGGTTGCTCGCTCTGGTATTCGCGCTGACCGTTATGTTGTTGAGCGGTCCTGTGGTTTCTGTTTATGCGGATGACGATGATGACGACGTTTGTGTGACTGATGACTGATGATGATGATGATGATGATGATGATGATGGAGATGATGATGATGGAGATGATGATGGAGAAAAGTCTGTGGATCAGCAATTGCGGGAATTGTTGGTGCAGCAGGGAGTCGGCGCACTCGACCCCGGTCCAGCGCAGAATCCGGCGCAAGTGGATCTTGGACAGGCATTGTTCTTTGATTGGGAACTGAGTGGAAACCGCGACATCGCGTGTGCCACGTGTCATCACCCGTTTCTTGGTACGGGCGACGGTCTGTCACTGCCCATCGGCACGGCCGCCGTCGTCGAGGGTATGCTGGGCCCATTGCGTCAAATCGGCGCAGGTCGTGAGTTCATTCCGCGTAATGCTCCGGAAATCTTCAATCGCGGTTCAAGTGATTGGTTTTCACAGTTTTGGGACAGTCGCGTCGCCGATACGGGCGCCGGTTTCATCAGTCCGGCAGGCACTGCACTTCCGGGGGGACTGCCGAATGTGCTGGCTGTACAGGCCATGTTCCCCGTCACGTCGCGAGACGAAATGCGCGGTCGTGATGGTGATGTCGACATCAACGGAGGTACCAATGAACTCGGAGAGCTGGCCGACAACGACCTGCAGGGGATCTGGGACGCGTTGATGGTGCGTCTGTTAAGCATACCGAAATACGAGACTCTGTTTGCGGCTGCATTTCCCGGGGAAACGTTAGGTTTCCAACATGCGGCAATCGCGATCGCGGCTTTCGAAGCAGAAGCCTACACTTTCCTGGACAGTCCGTGGGACAATTACGTGGCCGGCGACAATCAGGCGTTATCTGCTGCCGAGAAACGCGGTGCACTATTGTTCTTTGGAAAGGCGAAGTGTGCGAACTGCCATTCGGGGTCGCTGTTGACGGACCAGGATCACCACAACATCGGCGTGCCGCAGTTCGGACCAGGCAAAGGTGCAGAGGCGCCGCTGGATCATGGCCGTGGTCGCGAGACCGGAGATCCTTTGGACCTGTTTCGATTCCGCACGCCACCACTGCGGAACTGTGAAGTCACGGGGCCGTATATGCACAACGGTGCCTATAACAACCTTGAGGATGTCGTCCGGCATCACGCGTCGCCATTGGTTTCTCTGCTGACTTACGATCCCGATGAGCAGCTCGGCCAGGTTGAGCTTCGCGACACGTACTCACTGTTCAATCAACTGTCGATGGCATGGACGATTGAATCTTCCAAGCTACCGAGACGTCTGTCGAAGAAGAAGGTTCGGAACCTCGTCAGATTTCTTAAGACACTGACAGCGCCGGACATCCAGAACCGTTTGGACGCGACGCTTCCGTTGACAGTGCCTAGTGGTCTGCCTGTGGACGGCGTTCCCACCCCGTAAACCCGTATGGTCAAAAAACTGTGCCGTACTCGAAGTGCGTTCAGTTTTGTGACTTACGACAATCTGGCGGGCCTTAAATCGTGTGGTTTAAAGCGTTTTGAGTTCGGCGTAGTTTTTTGACCCTACGGGAATCGCACGGCGGCCGGCGTTTTATGAACCGACGCGTTGACAGTCGAATGGTATTTTGAATTCACAGATGTCAAAATGGCGAAGTTTGGCTGCAGAAATCCCCGTCGTTTTCCCCGCGTTGGA
>JBDONA010000075.1:0-3311 GCA_039831575.1 Fuerstiella sp.
CCGTGGTGGAAGAGGGTGTTTCCATCCACACCGATACGTCAGGCAGCGGTTTGACCGTTAAGGCCACCGAAACGGTTCACTCGACTCAGATTGCTCAGTCGGGTTCCGATTCGGACAAAGGCGCCGTCGCCGCCAGTGCCGTCTATGCCGGACATGAAAGCACGACGGTCTCGCAGGTTGATGCGGGCGTGACCATCGACGGCGGTGCGCTCAACATAACATCATCCAGCGATGTTATTACGGAAGCCGTCACCGGAGGTTTTTCCTGGGGCCCAATTGGTATCGGGATGAGTGGCGGTGTCATCGACGTGAAGCGCCGTACGGGCGCTTTTTTGGGGAGACGGACGTGGTCGGATGGGCAAGATGATGATCTGATGTACGGTGGCCATGCAGACGGCACGACGACAGCCAGTCCTGGCGGCAGTGTCGATGTCCGTTCGCTGGCAGTGACTGCTGCAAACGACGGGGTTACAGGCAATTTCTCCATTGTAGGGGCGGGAGCGATCGGAAGAGAATCACCGAATCCGATCGACCTCGACGAATTTCCAGATGTCGACCTCGTAGATAACGTTGGTGAAAACCGCAATAATTTACAGAACGATGCAGCCAATTCGATCGACGATTCGCTATTACCTCGACGGCCCCAAGGACTTGAAGGCGACGCATTACTGGGCGCAGGCGACGACTCAAAATCTGCATTTGCCTTCGCTGGTGACGCGGCGGTGAATCTGGTCAGCGATATCGCCGATGCTCAAGTCGATGTTGCCGGATTCATGCAGGTTGATGTCGGTTTCGACGGGGTGGGCGATCTTGCCATCACCGCGACGGACGACACCCTGCACTGGGCTTTCAGCGGGGCCGGCGCCTACGCGGGAGCATCCTCTGGTACGGCGGTCGCGTTCACCGGTTCCTTTGCCGTCAACCGCCTCGACATCCACACCGAAGCTCACTTGACCGACAGTTCTCAGAGCTCCGGGGCGCCGCAGAAAGTCGGGGTTGCCGGCGATGTGACTGTGCAGGCGACCGCGGACGCCTCAGATGCGGCCGAAAATGCCTTCGGCGTCTGGGCCATCTCGGCGTCATTAGGCGTATCTGCCGCGGACGGAAAGCACTGGTCAACCGCCGCCGCACTCAACATGTCCATCAACCTGGTCAATCAGGAAACGACCAGGGCAACCATCGGCAATGTTAATTTGGGTAGTAATGACGCTGGCTGGGACACCGGGGAAGTCCTCGTCGCTGCGCAGAACCACCGCTCCATGAATGCCGATGGTGGAGCCTTCGATTTATCTCTGCACAAGTCCCAGCGAGAGGTGGGAGAGAACCAACAGGGCGCCGGCAGTTCGGTAGCCGTCGGTGGTTCCAATTCCATCAATAAGATCGAAGACTTGACGGTCGAAGCGCTGGTCGACAACAACACGATGGTTACCAGTGATTCCTTGACGGTTAACGCTTGCGCCAACCCGACAATTCGCTCGGTCACCGTTTCAGGTAGCATTGAAGGCTCGTCGGGATCACAAACGGTGTCCTTGAATGGTTCCGAATCCGGGTCCGTGAATGAGATCCAGCGGAAGATACTGGCCCATATCGGTGATGCGTCCAGTGAAGGCACGATTACCGTCGATGGCTCTGTCAACGTCAGCGCCACAGACGAAGCAGAGATTTTGGCGATCAGCGGCGGAATTGCATTTTCGGTTCTCCGCAAGGGCCTGATTAATGCCAACCCGGAGAAATCCGGCGGTACGACTTTTGCCGGCCAGGTCGGTTTTGCCTGGAGCCATAACTGGCTGCGCGGCGAGTCCCAGGTGCGGGCCGAGATTGTCGGTTTTACGGTTCACACAGAGAGCCAGGCTGCGGATGCGAGCGTCGTCGTGGAAGCCACTGCTGCGGCGTCGATCGCCACGTACGTGGTGCAGTTGGGAGTACTCTACAGTGGCCAGGGGACTGCCGAGGCCAACATCACCGGTGCCATTTCGAAGAACCAGATTGATGGTTCTGACGACGCCGACGCCGACAATGTCGTAGCCCGCATCGAGGACTCCATTGTCAATGGTTCAGTCGATGTGACTGCAAAGGACAGTGCCAACATACACGCTGCCGTCTGGAGTGCGGAACTTAGCCTAGCTGCTGACGTGGTCAATACGAGTGTGGGCATAAGTTACGGGGAGAACGAGTACGGCTCCACGTTAGCCGCGGAAATCGTCAACTCCACTGTCACCGCAGCGACCGGAGACGTCAGTGTTCGGGCTCTCTCGACCCCCGACTTGTTTACCGAAGTCGGCAACGCCAACGTTGGTATTCAGTGGCAGGATAAAGATCGTAAGTTGGAAGAAAATCCGCTGTCGATTTCGCTGGACTACACCGGCACGTTCGCTACGAATACCGTCCACAACACCGTTGCCGCCCGCATCGACAGTTCTTCGCTGGCGGTCACAGCCGGGACGCTGACCCTGCTCGCCGACGACAAGGCGACAGCCGATTCCAGGGCTTATGGGAATCAGTTCGTGTTGTCGCTGGCGCTCACGGGAGAAAACAAAAAGCTGTCTGTCGATGTGGCTGCACTCACCCAATTTGCCACCAACGAAGTAGCCACCGATCTGTCTGCCCTGCTGACGGATTCTCCCGCAGATCCAACTGCTGGTTCCATGATTGACGTATTCGGAGCACTGTCCGTAACGGCCAGCAAGGAACAGACGATTCAAGCCTATATGGAAACCACCAGCGTGGGAGTCGGTGTCTCAACCAAGGGGATGGCCATCAATCTGTCGGCCGCCACGTCGGTTGTGCACAACAGCGTGGACACCGTTGGCGAACATCAGCCGCGGACATACGCGGCAATTGACAACACGTTTCTCGAAGCTGCTGCTGTCGTAGTGAGCGCCGAGGCAAAGCCATCGTTGTATACAAAGATCTGGGATGTCGATGTCCAGGTCGCCGTTGGGGAAACGGCGGCGGTGGCGGCTCTCTACGGAGAATCGAAGGCGGTCAATACACTAAAGGAGGATGTTCAGGCGACCATTGCAGAAGGCTCAAATGTGACGGCTTCCAGTGGTTCAATCGAAGTGCTGGCGAACCTGCTGCCTACCGACCTGCCGGATCCCGATCCGAATTACAGTCGCTATAGACCACCACCGCAGACAAACATCTACGCTGATACCCACAGTGTCGGGGTCGCTGTGGCGTCGGCCATCAGTAAAAATCCAATCGCTTTTGCCGGAGCCGTGATTCTCAGTGACACGGTCAGCACATCGCAGAGCAACGTGATCGCCAAAGTGGAGAACAGCGATCTGCAGGCTGCCGGGGGGATTTCC
>JBDONA010000708.1:0-3307 GCA_039831575.1 Fuerstiella sp.
GTCCGTACAGGCGCTCCAGGACCCGGTGTCCCTGAATCGATCGGGCCAGAAAACGATTGCGGGATGCTTCGACGATCAAATGATGAAAATGCTCTTCGTTCTCAATCCATCGCGCCAGTTGAGCCTTTGTTGCGCGACCATCCGGTCGATCCTCGATCAACTTCGCGATGGTTATCCAGTCGTCAAGCACCGCCTGTAGAGCGTCAAGTTCCCGATCGGAGATGTGCCGCGCTGCTTCCGCCGCTGCTGTGCTTTCGATGCTCTCACGGAAGATCAGCAACTCCTGCAACTCACGTTCATCCGGCGAATGCACGAATGCGCCGGAACCGGGAATCTGTTTGACGATCCCTTCGCTGGCCAGCCGGTTGATGGCTTCTCGCAGCGGAATCACGCTGACTCCAAATTCGTCAGCTAATGAACGGTTCACCAGCCGCTGACCAGGTGCCAGCTGACCGGCGGCAAGTTTTTCGCGTAGCCGAGCGTAAGACTTTTCAGTTTGGGTTTGTGTCGTAGGCATGGTGCTGTATTGGGCCTGATTGGCAGCGTGTTTCGAGTGGTCTGTCAGATCACGAGGACGGCTTCTCAGTATTTCATGTGCGCAGTGCAGAGCATCATGCAGGCTGGGGCGAGACCCGGAAATCTGCAGAGAAAGAAAATCGCCGGGTCACGACGCAGCCTGCGAGTAGATTGCCCGGAGCAAACAGTTGAGTGGCAGTAAGATCACGCGGGCGGCAACTTGACAGCAATCAGCATATCGTGTTATGACATGTTATGCAATCGGTCCGGATTGGCGAAATCGTCCCCCGATCGAGTGCTGGCCGGATCACCGACATCGTGGTGGAATCGAAGAATCCAAGGCACCGGAGTAAAGAGATGGTTGTACGATTTGTCGTGGGCTGCATGGGCACGTTGGTATTCTTCGCCGCGCCCCTTTTTTCTCAGGAAACGACGGAAGGCCCCATCGGAACAGTCACACGGGAGGTCTACGTAAAAAATACAGTTCGCAACCAAGCGCCATGGGTTTGGACCTACGCCGGCCAGCCGGGCTACCGCGAGGAAATTCACACGACCTGGTCACACGATGATCAGGTGCGAGGTTACGGCGATTCTCCGACGAAACCGCACCGACGGATTTCTCACGACGACGGGAGAACGTGGAGCGAGCTGACTCCGCTGCCGCCACTTCTGACCATGCAGGAAAAGGTCTCAATCATCGATTGGAAATTTTGCGGTATCTATGATCCGGCGTCGCAACGCCATGTCGCTCTGTCGATTCATCATGTGCGGGACATGCGACAGGGGCCGCCTCGACGAATCTACAATCATGCGTTGATTCGGCTTTCAGCCGATGGTGGGAACACGTTCGGACCGCCGGAAATGCTGCGCTACGAAAAGGGCGAAGATCTCAGCCCGGAAACACTTCTGCAACCAGAGTTTCTGAAAAACAACATCGGCTATCCCGGTCAGTCCATTTTTCGGCACAGCAACGGCAGCCTGATCATTCCTGTCACCAACGCAAAGATCCCGGCTGACGTTGAGGACGAACCCGTCGGCAGAACGGTGTGGCCCGAGAAGGGCGGAATCGGGAGCCTTTGCTACGTTGGGCGATGGAATGAAAAAACCGAAGCCTACAACTGGAAAGCCGGCACGTCAGTCTGGCTTTCACGGGACGATGCGTTCAACGGCCTGCTGGAAGCCGACGTTGCCGAGCTCGGCGATGGCCGCGTACTGATCGTGTGGCGAGTGACAAAGAACGGGAAAGAAAAGCCAGCCTATAAGTACTTCGCTGTTTCTGACGACGGCGGGCTGACGTTTTCAAAACCGGAAGTGTTCCGTTACAGCGACGGCAAACACTTCTTTTCCAGTAGTACCTTCCACCGGCTCTATCGCAGCAGCAAAACGGACAAGCTGTATTGGATCGGCAACATTATTCCCAAGCACACCACGATTCCGGGGCACCCACGCTATCCACTGATTATTGCCGAAATCGACGAACAGACACTCGGGCTGAAAAGAGAAACCGTAACGGAAATCGACACACGTCACAGCGGTGAAGGCGAGCGGCTGCAGCTCTCGAACTTCTGGGTCAACGAAAGCAAGGAAGAGAAGAATCTGGAGATCTATCTGACACGGCTACACGAAAACGCAGACGAACTCTACACCGCGAATGTGTATCGCTACACGGTGACGTTCAAGTAAATTCGAGCCCGTCCTGGTGAGCTTTATCGGTTGTCTACATCGATTCACGGCTCACCTGGTGAATTTGCGTGCTTATCGGGCCATCTTCACTCCCATGTCTGCCACGCAACAGTTCAGGCAAAAAATTCAAAGGTCATTTACCGCATGTTAAAACCCGCAGCCGAATTGAAGGCCAGGCTGGCCACTGACGAACCTGTTGTGGGGTTGATGGCGACGGACCAGGCATGGCCGTTGCTGGTGGAAATCTGCCAGAGCAGTGGCCTGGATTACCTCATCATTGATCGAGAGCACGGCCATTTTTCAGACGAACTCGTGAGCCAAATCTGCCAGGTGGGTCGTCTTGCCAACTTTCCCGTCCTGATGCGTACGGTTTCATGCGAAGCGTCAGTCATACGGCGGGCGATGGACATGGGGCCGTGCGGATTGCTGCTGCCATGCGTGGAATCGACAGATCAAATCGATCAGGTTCAGCAGGCTGCACTGATGCCCCCTCGCGGCAGACGCCGGCCAGGAGGCATGGGCAACTACTGGATCCACGATTACCAGTACGAAACGTGGAAGTCAGAATTCGAAGAACACTTCATCGTGATTCCACAGATCGAATCACTAGTCGGTGTGAACAATGCCGCGTCGCTGGCCGCTCATCCGTTCGTGACTGCGCTCGGGCTTGGTCCATACGACCTTTCCGCCGATCTGGGTTGTTGCTGGGAACCGGACAACGAAAAGTATCTGTCCGCGCTGCAGCGGGTCAAAGCGGCCGCGGACGGTGCAGGCAAGAAAGTGTGGGCCGGCACTGACGCTGCGGCACTGCGAGCGCAAGGTTTCACGTTTCTGTGGATTGGCACGACCACTTCACTGCTGACCGGCGCGATCAGGCAGAATCTTCGTGACATCAACACCCCCGTCTCGTCCGAACAACGCGAGCCGACCAATGATCCTCCGCCCGCTTAGTTGGACGACGCCACATTTTGTTCATTTAGACACCATGCGTAAGCGAGAAACGATGCCTCGGCCCGCACGATGTTTATGGCAAGTGGATGCCGCCGGGTGATGATCGTCCAGCGTACAATTCGGCGATTCCGTTTGTACCGCCTCGTAACAAAAAAAA
>JBDONA010000057.1:0-3304 GCA_039831575.1 Fuerstiella sp.
AGGGTCTCGACCGATTGATTCGTCAGACCAAATTGACTGGTGAAGCACTCGCGCAGCAGCGAGTTGCAAAACTCAAGGGGCGGTATTGGCGGCGTCCGTGCGAGCAATTCGCCAGAGCCTGGGAACAACTGGTTTCCAGCTTCTGTGATTTTTGCGGCGTGAAGCCCGTCGGCGTCGTCCCATATAGCCAGCTACGCCGAGAGAAGGCCCAGTGGGATACGGATAATGTCGAGTTTGGCATTCTGGAACCTGTGCTGAATCTGTTCCCACGGTGGGACGGCGGGGCTGAGCTGTGCGAAGCCTCTGGCACGGACGGCGAGGATTCAGCGTGAACGGCATTGTTCAAACGGACGATATTGTTTCAGCACTCAGAACTCGCGGCTGCGATCCAACACCAGACGGAAACGGCTACCGGGCGAAATGCCCATGCCACGACGGCGATTCTTTCGACGCTCTGGCCGTGTCTGACGCTGGCGAAATCTATTGTCACAAGTGCGAAGTAAACACCGGCACCGTCCTGAAGGCACTCGGCCTTTCTGGCCAGCGGGAAGGCGGCCATAAACCTAAAGTCACGATTGATGGCAAACAGGTCACGCTGCACGAGACCGAACAAAGTGCAATCGATGGTTTGACGTGGTCCGTCTTCCAGAAACGCGGCGGGTCTGAACGGGCACCCGATCGCGTTCATCGATACCAAGATGCGGCGGGCGAGTTGGTCGCAACTATAGTTCTCTGGGACCTTGCGGACGGAAACAAAGAAGCCCGACAACTGAGTAAGCATGGCGACGGCTGGGTCAGCAGAGGGATTAAGAAAGACCGTCCGCTGTATCAACTGCATGAACTCGCGGCTGCTGACACTGTGTATGTGTGCGAGGGCGAAAAGGCAACGGACGCTATCCGCTCGATTGGTTTGGCCGCCACAACATCAATGGGTGGCAGTGGGCAACCAACAAAAACGAATTGGACGCCATTGGATAAAAAACGAATTGTGGTCATTCCAGATTACGATGAACCAGGGGGGAAATACGCTCACAACGTCGTTGAATTGTTGAGATGGCAGGCACCTGACGCCACCGTTGAGGTCGTGCATCTCTGGGACGATTGGGAGAAACTGCCAGCGACTGGTGATGCTCACGACTGGGTTGAACACGAAGACGGCACGCCTGAGCCGTTGCGATTAAAGTTGGAGGCTCTATCTAATCACGTTGATGAGTATCGAGACGCTGCATTATCCGCCACAAATTCCGCTTTGGCGGTTGCTAGCCATGAATACGTCAGGGTTCACGTTAACGACGATGAGAGTCTGACCAACAACGACGTGGCTGACGCGCTGGGCGGTGTCGAAAACCTCTACAAGATGGGTGGGCAACTCACGCGGTTGATTCAACCTGAGCCAGACGGCGGCTACGTTTCAAAAGTGCTGGTGCCGAAGCCTCTGACCGCGTTATTGCTGCGGGAGGTAATCTCCCATCGCTGTAAGTTCTACGGATACGACAGCAAGGGAAACAAAGTCGAAAGGCCGATTCCTTATAAATGCCCGGAAACCATCGTAGAGAACGGTCGGTGGCCACAGGTGCCGCCGCTCACTGGTGTCGTAGCGAGTCCCGTACTGAGACCTGACGGCACGATTGTCCAAACTGCTGGATATGACGCTGCCTCAAAACTTTACGTTGACCTGCGAGAAACATTCCCCGTCGTTCCAGACAACCCGACGACAGAGCAAGTGGCTGATTCTGTCGCGCTGCTGTTCGATATCGTGGCGGAATTCCCGTTTGTCAATGACGCTCACAGGGCGGCATGGCTGGCCGCTGTCCTGACTCCACTGGCGCGGCATACCTACGACGGAATCACGGGGCCGATGATTCTGTTCGACGCGCCAGACCCTGGCTCGGGGAAAGGTCTGCTTGTCACGTTGGCTGGGATTATTGCGTTAGGTCAATGTCCCGCGTCGAATACTTGGAAGCAAAACGAGGCGGAACGTTCAAAGGCTATGCTGGCTGAACTCATGCAACGGCCTCAGGTCATATTTTTTGACAACGTCGATATTCCGCTGGGCGGGGCCACCATCAACAAGGTTATCACCGACCTAGTCTATTCGGACAGGATACTGAAGGAATCGAAAACGGTCAGGGTGCCCGTGATCGCCCAGTTCTGGGCGACGGGAAACAATGTTGTAGTCAACGAAGACACGCGACGGCGAATCATGCACTGCCGCCTGGAAGCAAATTGTGAGCAGCCTGAGCGGCGTGACGGATGGAAATACAGCGACCTTGCAGGACACGTCTCTGAAAATCGCCCAGAGTTACTGTGTGCCGCTTTGACGATTCTCAGAGGGTATTTCGCCGCAGGGAAACCAAAGCAGACCCTAACGGCGTGGGGCAGTTTTGAACGGTGGTCTGGTGTCGTGCGGTCAGCCATCGTGTGGGCAGGTCTCCCCGACATTGGAGAGTGCATGGTCTCGGGCGACACAATCGACGACGGACTTGCCCAGGGTATGGAATCCATGATTGCGGCGTTTCTGATGCTCGACCCAGATTTTGAGGGCGTCACGGCAAAACAGATTGCTGGCATCCTGAAGACTGAAAGCTACACGTCGGGCAAGGACGAATTCGTGGCCGCATTTGAGCATCTTACGGATAAGCCCGTCCCGAGAATTGGGACTCGGGACGTTGGTGCCATTCTGGGCAAACTCAAATCAAAGGTGTCCCAAGGCTACAAATTGAAGAGTGTTAAACTCAATGGTAAGCGATGTTGGATTCTGAAGGCAGTTGAAACTCGGACACCAAAGACACCAAAGACATCACTTGACGGTTGTTCCGCGTACGAGAACAAAAAAAACATTGGGGTTATCAATGACGATATAGCCCAACAAGAACCCCAGCCTTTTATTGCTCCTGACGTGGCAGGCAACCACAAACAGATGTCCGTGATGTCTTTGGTGTCCGTACCCGACCCTGACGAAACACATCCCGACGTACTTGAACACTCTGAATCGCCTGCATCTCCTGAACCGCCCGATGTTGATATCGGCTGGGTTGATGGGGTGTTGCGATGAAACTCCCCGCCAAACCCAACCACAGCCTATGCCGAGCGGTCATCGATTCCCGTGAGCAGTTGCCGTACACGCTGGCACCACTGACCGCCGAAGTCGGCACATTGTCCACGGGCGATTACGGTCTCGCTGGTGAGTTCTCCGGTCTCGTCTGCGTCGAGCGAAAGTCTCTCGGGGATTTCATCAGCAGCTGCACGACGGGCCGTGAGCGGTTCGACAGGGAGCTGCAGCGGATGCAGGCGTATCCATCGC
>JBDONA010000967.1:0-3300 GCA_039831575.1 Fuerstiella sp.
TTGAAGACGAAGTGCCTGGGATGGAAAATCAGGAACCAGCAGTGCTTCGCAGAGGTTCAATTACGGAGTCGGACATAGACAGTAGCGTTTTGACTTTGACCGCCTCCGATACCGAGGATACCATCAATGATCGTGGAGAAATCCACGCATATCTAATCGTTCCTGTCTGAAAGCCGTGCTCATGCGTTTTGCCTGTTCAATCAGCATCATTTGTATCGCAGCGTTTGCTGCCGCGCCTGATGCCGACGGAAAACTCAAATCGACGAATGTGCCTCGATATGACGTCGCCGTTGCCAAAGGTGTTGCCTTCATGCAGGGCAACGCTTCCAAGATCACCGAGCGCACGTCCACGTTGGCAGCCTACGCCTTATTAAAGGCCGGTGTCAAGGCTACGGACCCCGTCGTCGCGGAGGGCATTAAGGTTGCCAATGAACGTGCCGAAGCCGGCAGCTACAGCGGGTATGACCACATTTATCTCGCAGGAGTAGACGCGATGCTGCTGGCGGACTCCGGCGACCATGAAGCCTACTTTGTGGGCATACAGAACATCGCCAGATACGTTGAATCTGTTCAACGATCAGATGGCTCCTGGAGCGATGGGCCTCAGGGGACGGGCGATATCAGCATGAGCCAGTACGGAGTTCTTGCATTATGGGCGGCAAAACGTGTTGGGTGCGATGTTTCGCCCGACTCATTCGACCGCGCTGCAGCGTATTTTCTTGGTGGCCGCAACGGCGACCGCGGTTGGGGATACCGGCCGGGAACGACAAAGGGGCTTGGAGGAGGAAATTCCACTCACAACATGTCGCTGGCAGGTGCCGGTAGCGTCGCTGTTTGCCGGACAATGCTGCATGGGCCCAAGGGTTACAGGTCCAAATCGGCAACGGAAGACCCCAAGAAATTCGGCGTGCTCACAAAAGCAAAAACGGAGGATCCAAACGTCGGCAGGAACGGGTCGGTGTATCCAAACTACAATGCAAGGAATTCTGCTGGAAACCTGGACAGCGCCGTGGATGGTGGGATTTCCTGGAATAACAGCAGACCGTACATTGCGTCTGTGCACAAACTGTATTTTTACTATTGCCTCGAACGGGCCTCCGCACTAGCTGACCTGAAGGAAGGCTGGTACACATCCTACGGAGATGTCCTGTTGAAGCTGCAAACGGATGATGGGAGCTTCAAAACCAATGCGGGCGACATCGTCGGCACCTCGTTCGCAATACTGTATTTTGTCAGGTCCACCAAACAGATCCTGGACAAGCAGTACTCGGGAGGTGTGATGATGGGTGGCCGTGACGCGTCAACGTTGTTCGGCGACAAAAAGAAAAAGAAGGACATTGGGCCGTTGGATGAACTGCTGGCCGCGATGGAAAATGCCGACCTGGACAGCCTGGACGTCAACGCCGACGACCTTATTGAGAAAATACAGTTCGGTTCGAAAGAGGACCTGATCGGACAAGTCGACCTGCTGAAGAGACTTCTGCAACACCCGGACGCCACGAACCGTCAGGCCGCTTTTTTTGCACTCGGCCGCACCGGTGACTTTTCGCTGATCCCTCTGATATTAAAGGGCCTGCGAGATCCGAATGTCGACGTGAACAGCGAAGCACTGCAGGCGCTGAGGTATATCTCCCGAAAACCTCGTGGATTCGGACTGAAGGCGAACCCACTCGATGGCCCAGCGACGTCTTCCGAGGCGCAGAAAGTTGTGAGAGCCAACGCCTGGAGAACGAAGGCTTACAGGGCGTGGCACGGTTGGTATGCCAGTGTGCGGCCATTCAAGGAACTGGATGGCCTGGATGCTCTGGAGTTGCTGTCGACCGGCGGCGGGCAACGTTAGGTCAGCACAGGCCGGTACTACAAGCTCGACGCGCAAGCCAGTGAGTGAGTCCGGTACGCTCATCGGTACCTGCACAAATCTGAAAACCATGACCGAAGCGTCGACCAGCAGATCGGTTCACGTGTTTACTCTCCCGCCTGCGGGAGAGTCGGGCTCTCAGACCCGGAGAGGGTGTGATTGCCGCAATCATACATTCGCACCGCGATTCTTAATTGCCCTCCCCGGCCGCTGCCGCGTCCGACCCTCCCGTAACAACGGGAGGGTAAGAATATGTAGATGCCAATCGGTACGCATGCGTAACACACCGGATCGCGCTGTGTGCCTGCGGTCTTAAAACAGCGTGTAGATAAACGGTGCGGCGCCCGTTGATGTGAGGGCCACAAGCGCACCAACACCAAGCAGCACCAGAATGATCGGTGTCAGCCACCACTTCTTTTCTTCTTTAATGAACAGCCAGAACTCGGCCGGCAGACTCATCTGCTGGTCGTCGCCGAGTTGCTCGAACTCACTGGTCGCCGCAGGCGCGTCGTGACTGTCCGGTACTTCATCGGAAGGATTATGTTCGGTCATTTTGATTTCCGGTCGAGAATCATTTGAACGTCAATCGCTGTGATCGCTGCACGTCGGTTCGACAATTCGCCCGCTGATTATAATTGCTACCCGGCTGAAGTGAATCGAAAATCTGTGTGTTTGCTTACGACCGTCACGCGGTGAACGGAAGCCTCTTCCAGATCGCCTGTCGGACACCGATCAGAATCCCCACTATGAATCCGATAAGATGTGCCGCATTCGCGACTGGTCCGAGAACTCCGGTCATGCACAGCACCAGCCATAAAAAACAATAAACGATCGTCTGCTGCGGTAATCCGATACCCAGTTTCGGCTCTGTCTTTCCTTTCATCCAGACGTATCCGATGAGTCCGAAAACGACTCCGGACATGCCCCCAAAGTGTGGACCGCTCCAGAACAGCTGGGAAATATTTGAGGTCACTGCCAGGATCAAACAGAGTGCGATAAACCGAGGTGTTCCTCTTACAAATTCAATGCCCATGCCCATCCCGCGCAGCCACATCATGTTAAACAGGATGTGAAGAAGCCCGTAGTGGATGAAGATTGGCGTAATCGGTCGCCACAGCTGACCACTTCTCACCGTAATTTCCAGGGCAACAACTGTGGCTTGTGTCTTGGCGACAAGCGCGCCCATGACCACATTGAAGTTTAGATTCTCCCAGGGGAATTCGGGAATCACCGGATAGCCGAGAACCTTGACGCCGTTCTGTTCAAATACCACGGGCGTTTGAACTCCCAGTTTCAAAAGCAAATCTGATTCCCTCTTGTTACATAACTGCGGACCCAGCGGACCCATCTTCATTGCCTCCCAGTCCGTGCAGACGAGCGACACCAATACACACAGGCCAATAAGAATGTAGGTGGCCGGATAACAGTGCCACCACGATCCG
>JBDONA010001075.1:0-3300 GCA_039831575.1 Fuerstiella sp.
CCGCCTCGGGTGCGATCGCCGCCGAAGCCGCCTCGAGTGGCACCACCAGAAGGACGACCGCGTTCGCCGCCACCCTGCCCACGATCACCGCCACGACCTCGACCGCCGCTATCATCGCCACGACCTCGCCCACCAAAATCACGTCGATCCTGTGAGGGAGCGGCTGGTGCCAGCAGAATTACCACTAATGTTGCGGCGACAAATGCGAATGATCGTTTCATGTGGCTGCCCAAAGAAAACCAATACAGAACGTATAAGCCATTTACCTGAAATCACTTACGTAAAACACACACAAAGCAAACAAGGGCACATCGGCCTCAATTGCTCGCAATTCAGCAAATGCTGACTACGGTTAATAAACACTAACCATGATTTGGAGTATCGGACTGTCTGGGGAAAACAGCAAGAATTTTGGCAGCAAACACAGGGACGAGGGGGATTTTAAGAACTACACACGGTCGCGTGATGGTAGATTCTTATGCCCGCCAACTGTCACAATCGGCAACTTCCACGCAGGTTGCCCAATTCGCTTGCATCACCCTACTCCTGCCGAAGAATACTCTGAATCCGGGTCGATTCTGTAAACTATACAGACTCTTTGTGCGTTTCCACGGGGTTCCGCCTGTTGGATACTCTTCCTCGACTTCACAAGCCTGCCACAACCTCAAGGTCTACTTGATGGCTATGTTTGATCTCAAAACCACCCGCCCCCTGATGATTCTGGGCCTGGTTCTTTCATTTAGTTCGGAAGCATCGGCACAGCGTAGTCGTGGCGGTTCAGAAACTGACCTTCTTCGGCGTCAGGAAGTTCACCAGGAGCTGGGACTGTCTGAAGAACAGTCGAAGAAACTGCAGGAACTGCAGGCATCGTCGCAGACGACTCGCGAGCAGTTTGAAGAGAACCGAAAAAAGCTGGAAGCGGCGGAAACAGACGAGGAAAAGACGAAGATTCGCGAAGAGTTCGGCCAGGCAATCATCAAGGCCAGAACTGTCTTTCAGGACAATGCCCTGACGATTCTGCAGGATTCTCAGCGTAAGTCACTGCGAGGTTTGTATCTCACAAATGCGGGTCCACGCGGTCTGACCAACGAAACTCTGGCCAAAGAATACGGTCTGGACGAAGAGCAAGTCAAAAAGATTGGCGAACTCAGCAGTGCTCAGCGCACAGCCTCACGTGCACTGGGCTTTGATGCATCCGAAGAAGAACGGGACACGTTCAACACGCAGTGGCGGGCGAAGTACACGTCTGTACTGACGGCGGATCAGAAGTCTCGGTTTGAAAAGGAATTGGCTCAGGCACCAAAACCGCAGGAAGAAGCGGTCGCTGAACGAACCGATCCGGCAGGCGGAAATACGACGCAGGGTGATGCACCACAGGGTGACACGCCGCGCGGGCCCATGAATCAGCCTCCACCCGGAGTGGAATCCGTCGCCAGTTTTGGGGGTAGTGTCGTCCCCGGCGAGAGGCAGTTGGTTGAAGAATTCACATTCAACTTCCGCTATGCACCGTGGGATCAAGTGCTGCAGATGTTTGCCGACGGAGCCGACCTGACGCTGGATTTGAATCAGATTCCACCCGGCACATTCAGTCATATTGACGACAACACCTATAACGCCAAGCAGGCTCTGGATGTGATGAATGGTTATCTGCTGCGCAAGGGATATGCCATGGTTCAGAAGGACAACTTTCTGATCGTGCTCAATACGGACAACGATATTTATCCCAGTCTGATTCCCGATGTTAGTGCTGAGGACCTGTTGAAGATCGGTGATGAACTGGTCGTGGGCGACAATGAACTGGTCAATGTCACCATTCCGGTGGATGGGCTGGACGCCGGTCGCGCTGCTCAGGAAGTCGAAGCCCTGTTGGGGCCGCACGGCAGTCTGATTGCCCTCACCGAATCCAAGATCATGATCGTCACAGACATCGGAGCCAACCTGCGGCGGATTCACGGATTGCTGACGACGGCAATGTTGAAGCAAAAGCCGAACGCTCTGATTTTTACGGCCTACCACCTCAGGAATATGGATGCTGAGGAGGCGGAGATCGCGGTGATGACTCAGTTTGGCATGCGACAGAACGTGGCCAACGTCAGCGTCAGTGCAGAAGAGCGATCTCGGGCACAGGCACGCAGTCAGGCCTTTAATCGCAGCCGGACTCCTGCGCCGGCCGCAACGGACGAGCCGGAGCTTCAGGTTGCGGCGGACCTGAGATTGAACAGCCTGCTGGTGACGGGCACGGCGAAGCAGCATGAACTGGTGGCGACGATCATCGAAACGCTGGATGTTAATGAAACACCGTGGGGCGATCCGTTGTCGCGAGGACGAAAGGGCACATACCTTGAGGTTTATCAGGTGAAGTCCGCCGATGCCGGTGAAGTCACAAAAACACTGACAGCGATGAACATCCCCGGTGTGCAGGTGGTCAACGAAGACCGTCGCACCGGACGAATCCACATCATGGCCACCGAACGTCACCATCAGGAAGTGGCCTCTTTGATTCGTCAACTGGATGGTGGTGGCAACAGTGGTTCTGTGGCCGTGATCCCGTTGGCCCAGATGGATCCGCTTTCCGCGGCCGCAACGCTGCGTGCTCTGTTCGTGGCTGACGGTGCTGACGCCCCGACGATTGAAACGGATCTGTACGGTCGACGATTGATCATCCGCGGCAGCATTGAACATATTACGCAGATCAAGCAGGTGCTGGCGGATCTGGGCGAAGATGGTACGGGCATACGACAGCGAAGTGATGGCGGAACCGTGCGACGCTTCTCTATGCAGGGCCGCAATCCGGACGACTTCCTCAAGATTCTGCAGCAGGCATGGGAGGCTCAGGAAGGCACGAAGATCAACATCGTTGTTCCCGAAAACCAGGGACCGATTCGCAGTCGGCGGACCACCACGGGAGAATTCGGTGTGGAGCCGGAGCCACCTCCGGAAGCTCGAAGACGACGGAACGAGCCTGCCGATGCCCCGCTGTCACAGCGAGCAATTCCGTCGCCGCGGAACATGATTTCGGACAGCCGCTGGCGCGGGGCGCGGCCATCTGCCACCGCATTCAGCCGTCCTGAATCAGAGTTTTCCACCCACCCGGCAGAACGATTCATCCCTGTCAGGTCACCATCCCCCACTCAGTCTGATGAATCACAAACCTCACCCGGCGGCCAGCGGCAGGGCCGCCAGGAAATCAGCTTTGGATCTGTGGACATCATCGTTTTCGGTGACGAATTGATTCTGTCATCGCGAGACGAAGCGCAGCTTGATCGCCTGGAAGATCTGCTGGACGAACTGCAGCAGTCG
>JBDONA010000956.1:0-14785 GCA_039831575.1 Fuerstiella sp.
ATCAGGCCCGAAAAGTACAACGCGTGACTCTTGCGAGCTTGCTCAACCGCCGCACGAAAACGAAGATCCATCTCACGGCCTCCTTGCCTGAAAGTACGGTTCTTTATCCTTCGTGCATTTCTCGCAGAGAGGCCCCTCTGAGTCCATATCACTACGGGATCAAAAGACTTACGACAGTTTCAGTGCCATTCGTCAAGCGGACCCCTTTCTTACTCTCCTCGAATTCGAGCCGACAACGACTCGCGGTGCCAACAGTTCTCACACAAACGCTTACTGATAGTCGCCACCATTCAGACTGTTGATCACGGATTCCCGCCATGCGCTGAGTTCGTTCTGCATCGACAGAACGCGCTCCGACTGACTTGCGGCCAGATTCGTTGCTTCCATGGGGTCGGTTTTGAGGTTGTACAGTTCGGTCGTCGCTTTGCCGGCCTGTTTCTTTCCGCCGGCGATGTGGTGCAGTTTCCACGGCCACGCCAGCCACGCTGAATGTCCGGCTTGCTCGTCGTGAGGAAACCGGGTTTTGATCACGGCGGCATCAGACACCAGCCGGGACTCGTCGTGATAATCCTTGCCAGCCTGTTGAGCGGCGAGTTCTTCACGTATCCATTTGTCGCTGGGCGTGGAGATGCCCCCTTGATTCATCTTCCAGAAGCCCATGGGGGTCGACCGCACGTCGGACTTGCCGTCGATGACGGAGACCAGACTGACGCCATCCAGGACCGGTTGGTGTGCGGGCTTGATGCCAGTCAGTTCCAGGAGTGTGGGATAGATGTCGGTCGTGTTTCCCGGTATCTGTGTGATGCGAGGATTCTTTATGCGTGCGGGCCATTCAATGATGGCCGGCACGCGGAGCCCACCTTCGTAGATGGCTCCCTTCTTTCCGCGACCACCGCTGCTGTCTGTTTTCAGTCCGCCGTTGTCCGACGTATACCAGAACAGAGTATTGTCGCTGACGCCGGCATCCTTCAGAGCGGTGCGAAGTTTGCCGACGGCGCGATCCAGTCCCGTGATCTCTCCCAGCCAGTCTCCGTTCTTCTGTCCGCGGTAATGGGCCAGGTCCTCAGCAGCGGCACGGTGAGGACTATGCGGAGAACCAAACCAGACAACTGCCAGGAAGGGTTTTGATTCTTTGACCTGTGCCTGGATGAATTCTATGGCTGCGTCGGCCGCGACGATGGAACTTTCGCCCTGCACTTCGACGGCAGTGCCTTCGCGACTGAGCACGGGATCGTTGTCGTAGAAATTGAAGCCGGACAGCCAGTGGTCGAAACCACTGTTGCCTGGATTGACGGGGCTGCCCTTTAACACGGATCCCAAATGCCATTTGCCGAAGTGACCGGTGACATAGCCTGCCGCCTGCAGACGCTCGGCGATGGTGACTTCCTGCGGCCGCAGCGGTCGGCCCCATGAGAAACATCCAAAGCGATTCGGATGCCGGCCCGTCATGACGCTTCCGCGAGTCGGTGAACAAACCGGAGCTGCGGCGTAGAAGTGATCAAATCGCAGACCGGCGGCCGCCATTGCATCCAGGTGCGGCGTCTTCAACAAAGGATGGCCGTTGTACGCCGTATCGCCCCAGCCCTGATCGTCCGCCATGCACAACACAATATTTGGTGGTGCCGCCTGCGTAAACGTGGACAATGCCAGGCACGCAACGACTGTCACAACCGCCAGCGACCAACGTCGCGTCGTGCTGACTTTCTTAAACAGACACTTCATTGGCATTTCTGCTTTTACAGTTTGGCTTTGTTTTCTACGGGCGACCGTGAGTTATTTTTTCCGTTTGCGTTTCTTCTTTTCCGGCTCCTCTGCGACGCCCATGTACTGTTGCATGCGGGCCACGTATCCGCCGTGGCTGAAACTGCAGGCTGTCATCGCTGCGATGTACGGTTCGTGGCCATCGCCAATCCAATCGATAATGTTAAAGATCTTCAGCGAGGCGTAGGAACTTTCACTCAGCAACTCGTTCCAGCAGGCCTGCGCCGATTCTTTGTCACCGCCTCGATACAGAATCCATGCCGCCATGATCCGGACGTGGTGACATTCATCGTCAAGGCTCTTCTTAATGATGTCCAGATTCAAAGACGAAGTTTCCTGCACGTTGAAGCAGCCGACGATGGCCCAGTAGCGAACTCCTGCGTCGGTGGCGTTCAGATCCTTGTAGAAAGCGGGCACATTGGCAGCATCCTGTTCCAACGCCAGCGATGCCGCCTGCTGATATGCCGTCAGGTCGTATAGCGACAGATCACGAACAAGCTCATAGATCGTCTTTCCCGCTTCTTCCGAACGTTTGACGATTTCACTCTCGGGCAGCAGTGCAGAATCGTGGTGTTCAAGCTGCCATTGGTCCATGGCTTGACTGAGTCGAGCGATGTCTGTCGCGTACTTTGGGTCATCGATCAGGTTGTGAACGTTGTCGGGGTCGACGGACGTGTCGTAGAGTTCCTCCATTGGCTTCGTCCCGAAGAATCTGCCAGTGATCGCGTTCGTCTTGCCTTCCTTGTGATGCTGCTCCCATGCCTGAGTAGCTTTCATCGTCCACAGATAGTTCAAATGCTGCCCCCACGGCGCATAGGGCATGTAGTTGCGAATGTACAGAAACTTTCGATCGCGGATTGCTCGAACGTTGTCGCAGCGTTCATCCATGCGTGATCGGAAACTGACGTGGTAATCCCGTGATTCGACGTCCGGCCCCAGAAACACCTTTCCCTGCAGGTAGTCCGGTGTTTCGGCACCGCAAAGATTCAGCCAGGTCTTCGTCATGTCGATGAAGCTGACCAGCGTATCGATCTTGCTGCCGGGTTCGGCCGGACGCAGATGGGCAAACTTCTCCGGAATCCTGATGATTAACGGACAGTGAGTTCCACTGTTAAACAGAAATCGTTTGCTGCGAGCAATAACGCCGCCGTGGTCCGAGTTGTGCACGACGATCGTGTTCTCAGCCATGCCGCTGGCTTCCAGATCTGCCAGTGCCTTGCCGATATCGGCGTCCATCTTTTTCACCTGATCATGGTAGTGGGCGTAGTTCCGACGGATATCAGGGATGTCCGGATGATACTCGGCCAGTCGAACATCGGACGGGCTGTGAATGGATTTCGTAACGTCGCCAAAGGCCTTCGATTCATGAGACTTGGTGCTGTTGATAACCATAAAAAATGGCTGCTGTTTCTTTAGTTCCGACCAGTCGACCTTAGCTGTATCCCACGGACTGCGATCTTCCCGGTCGCCAATGTTGTAGTCGGTCTTGCCTGCGTTTCCGACGTAGTAGCCAGCGTCCTTCATCAGGTCCGGATAGTATTTGATGGTGTCGTGCGGAATGGGATATCGGCTGCGCATCGGATGAGTTCCCATTGACACGGCATGCACACCGGTAATCCATGTGCTTCGCGAAGGCGCACACACGGGTGCGTTCGCGTAGCAGTGCATGTACTGAAATCCCTCGGCCGCCAGTGCGTCGATATTCGGAGTGTCAGCGTACGGGTTTCCGTAACAGCCGACCCAGTTGACGTTATTATCTTCGCAGGTCAGCCACAGGATGTTGGGTCGGTCGGCTGCTGATGCGAAGGATGCCGGTAACAGCAGTAGAAGTGGTATCAAATGTTTCATGTTGATTCGTTTCCGGGTTCGCGTTACCCACGTCGTGGCGAGAACCATGGTGGGAATTGTGATTTCAAGCGCTACATCTTCTTGGATTCCTGTTGCGAAGCAAGCATCTGACTCTGCCATTCGTCACAATGGGGATGCCCGGTCGGCATCCGGGAATCACGCTCGTTCTGCCATTCTTTTTGAAACAGGCGAACGGGCCTTCAGCGACTTCGGCCCTTTGTTCAGCCACGTTGTAAATTTCAAATTCGCAGTCTTCGCGAGAGACTGTCGGATCGAGTTCGAATGGGCGCAGTAATGAATGATTTTAAAGTTGGAGAGCGTGACCGGAGTTGGAGCGAGATACGAGTGAAACCCCGGGGCTTCCTTCGCACGCTCAGTCCAGCCGCGGCCACCCGCAGGAAGGTGGTTTTCATTTCGGCCAGCGGTAGAATGACGGTCGCGACTGTGAACAGGCTTAACACGGAGCATCCTCTCACATAAGATACGCAAACTTCACCTCCGTCTTCGTTGCCGTTTTTTTGGGCACGGCATTGGTTGTGGCCAGCCTTCTGTTGAACGGAAAACGCCCCTCTGCAGAGGTCGACCGACCGGCGGCAAGCCTTGTGAAAGCGACCGGCAAGTGTGCGGAATGCCATCGTCGAGAGACCTCGTCCGTCGTACATCAGTACGAAATGAGCGCACACGCGACAAAAAACGTGAACTGTCTGGACTGTCACAAGCCCGTCGAGGGTCAGCAAAAGCTTGACCACAAGGGCTTTGAAATCGCGACGCACCTGACGTCGAAGAATTGTGCTGAATGTCACAGGACCGAATACGACCAGTTTCTGCGCAGTCGACATGCGGCTCCGGCGTGGGCGGCTGTGGCGGGAGATGGCGACTTCACAGAAGAACAAATTGCATTCGCCGAGAAACATCACAAGGGTGCCATCAAGCGGCCGCCCAACGCACTGGCCCTGCTGGAAGGATCAGCAGCCATCAAAGCAGGCTGCCTGAACTGTCACGACGTCGGTCGCCCGAACATGGACGGTTCAATCGGTACCTGCACTGACTGTCATGCCCGGCACTCGACTTCGATCGCGCTGGCACGTCAGCCGGAAACGTGTGGTCAATGTCACATGGGACCAGATCATTCGCAGCTGGAAATCTATCACGAATCGAAACACGGGATCCTGTTCAACGCGCAGAAGAAGCACTTTGACCTGACGGCTGATCCAAAGAAGCTGTCGACAGCACATATGTCGGTACCGACATGCGCGACGTGTCACATGAGCGGGCTGGAAGGCCTGAAGGTCACGCACGATACGACCGAGCGACTGTCGTGGTTTCTATTCGCGGGGACGTCCGAAAAGCGGCCACACTACGAGCGTGGCCAGACAGAAATGAAAGAAACGTGCCTGAAGTGCCACACCCGGGGCCCGATCGATAAATTCTATGCAGAAGCGGAATCCGTCGTGCATGCGACCAACCAGAAGGTCGAAGAAGCCAATCAGCTGATCGCGGATCTTCGTGAAGAGGGCCTGCTGACGCCGGAACCGTTCGATGAGCCGATCGAGTTTCTGCATTTCGACTACTGGCACTATTATGGTCGGACGGCCAAACACGGAGCATTCATGGGAGGAGCCGACTTCGTCCAGTGGCACGGCAATTATGAGCTGCTGAAGGTCCTGCAGGAGATGAAGGCGATGGCCAAAGAACTTCGCGCAGACAAGGCACAGTCCGATGAATAGCGGCATCCGTTCGCGATCGCCACTGCGTGTCTGGCTGGTTGAGATTTTTGCCTTCGGCAACCTGTCATTTCTGGCCGTCGACATTTATCTGGCTCACAGAGTGAACGACTTTGCTCATCCGGCCGAGTGGATACCGGTCTACTTTTCAGCAACCGTTCCGCTGCTTCTGATTCCGGGCATCTTTAAACGACAGCACAACGATCGGCTGTCGCGCAAAGCTGGCCTGGCCGTCGGCATTTCGTCCATCCTGGTCGGTTTGGCTGGATTCCTGCTGCATCTGGACGGCAGTTTTTTTCACGCCCAGACGCTGAAAACCCTCGTCTACACTGCTCCCTTTGCTGCACCGCTGTCTTACACAGGCGTCGGGTTGCTGCTGCTGTTGAATCGCATGGAACCTGATGGTTCACCCGCGTGGGGACCGTGGGTCACATTTCTGGCCATGTGTGGATTCGTGGGCAACCTGGCGTTATCACTGTGCGATCATGCTCAGAATGGTTTCTTCGAGAAGACTGAGTGGATCTCGGTGATCGCGGCCGCCTTCGCCGTCAGCTTTCTGTTGGTTGCCATTGTGCGCCAACTTGATCGCCGACTGCATTGTGCGTGCGTGCTTGTGATGGGACTGCAGATGTTGGTCGGAGTATTGGGATTCGTGCTGCACGCCACGGCGGACATACATGGTCCCGCCGACTCCATTCGTGACAACTTCATTTACGGAGCCCCCGTTTTCGCTCCCCTTCTGTTTGCAAATCTCGCAATTCTGGCTCTGCTCGGACTTTGGGAAATGCTTGTCGTCAGCGCAGAAAGCGAGTTTGCCGCACAGAAAACGTAACGCCGGCAAAGAGATACAAACTCTGACACCAACAGACAAAACCATGCCAGACGTCGACACGTTTATTGAGTTGATCCGAAAACATCGAACTAAGAACAGTCCCTGAAGTGGCTCAGGACAACTGACGGTCTATCGATCGCCATCACGAGCGACGATTCGAATCAAAAACATCTGCCGGGTCTTGTTCTCGGCGAGCCCGGGCACGAGGATCGCGTTGTTGGCTCGGTTCCAGCGTGGAGCAGGATCGATTCGAATATCGCCGGAGTAGTCGCCCTTGTCCAGGCCTTTGCTGCGAACCCAGGCACCATCGCTGCGGCGGTACACCACGAAATAGTTCTCGGTACCCTTCTTGTATCCGTTAGCGAATAACTTGCCGTCAGGTGAAAGCGAAATGTCTCCTTCCGGCCTGGGAAAGATATCGGGTGTGCCCAGTTGCCCGACGATCTGCTGCGTGTCGACATCATAGAGGATCTGGTCATCCTTCGACCGGCCGATCAACAGATGGCCCTCGGCCCATTCGGGGTGCCCGCCGATATGCCTGTCGTGCATGGTCAACCCGGTCCCATCGATGTGGATCGAGAAAGGCTTGTTAATCTTCGTTCGCCCCTTGCTTCTTTTATCCCAGTTGCCCCGGGCAAAGAAGTAGACTCGATCGCCGGTGCGGTTCCAGAGTGTGTGGTTAATGAACAAAGCGGTGTCTTCGATATCGGGGTAGTCCTTCCTGAGCTTATCCGCAAGCTGGCGGTAGGAGACGAGCAATCGCCTTCCGCCGGTCTTGATGTCGACCACAAAAATGCCATCATTCTTTGGTGCGTTGTCCTGCTTTGACCAGTCGAGCGTCTCCGGGTACCCCGTGACCGCACGCAGCCGAGCCAGCCGGCCGTAGTTGATCCCCAGGAACGCGCCGCCTTTTTGCGCCATCCCGCCATTACCGATGGGGGCCTGATCGTCGCGAAACTCCCTGATGCGTTTTCTCTTTTCGATGTCGTACAGCACGGCAAAGACCTTGCCGGTCTTCACATCGCGATCGTTGAAGATGAACTGCGTTTCCGCGGTCAGCGGATTCCAGTAAAACATCGTCCCCTGCTGGGGATTCCAGGCGTGTGTTTTGTCGAGCCGAATGATTTTGTTGTTCTGATGCGTATCGACCAGAATGATGACGGCCGCCTCGTCGGGTTTGGGCATGCGATCGATGTGTTCGATCTCCATGCCCAGGATGTACCGGTCACTGGCGTTCCACGGAATCGTCCGACACTGACCGATATACCCGAAGAAATGATGCTTCGTACCGGATGTGACCTGCTGGACCTTCAATTCGAATGCCGGGTCCTCCGCCCATCCGTTTTCTGCCCAGCCCAGGACTGCACATGTCATGATCAACAGGCAGCCCGAAATCGCCCTCATTTGAAGACAACAACGGTGCAGGGTGCGTGTGAGACTCATTGTCATAAATCCTTCAGTCATAGCCTGGCTTCGTTAGAGCAGTTTACAAAAAAACACAGTCGCCTTTCGCTCCGCGAAATAGCGTTACGCCTCACCCTGCGCTCTTTTGCGGAGCAAAAGGCGACCTTCTGTGCCTTCGTCGTCCTGAATACTGCTGTCAAGTGTCTTCCCATCAGATACCGTGTCAGCAGTGCGTTTGAGCGTTATTTCGAATACGCTTTCCAGGCTTCCGCGATCTGCGCTTTCTTCTCATCGCCATCGTGGAATATAAGCCGGTGTTTAAGGACGAAGCTTTGTCCCTTTGCGAGTTCAAAGTCGCCGTGGTCTTCCTCGCCCGCCACTTCCTTTAAGGCGAACGGATTGGCAGTGAACAGGCCGTAACTGCGAACGTGCCACGGGGTCGGGTGACGGAAACTGTCGGGGTGATTCAACATCGCCACGCCCATCGTCCTGCCGTCGACCGGACCGTTGAAATCGACCCACGGAACGCGTTTGCCCCAGGCTGCTCCGTCCACGTCTCCGTTGCTGTTAACGATGCGTCCGCCGAGTTCAGCATCGACACACATACTGTGAGCAACACGGACGCTCAGGCCGGAATCCTTCTTCCCGATCACTGTAATGCTCTCCTGCACGCCCATAAAGACGATCTCGACATCCATGACGCGTGAGCCGTTATCGGCTACGTGGAAATTCACGGTGCGGGTCTGTCGCATGTAGACGTCACCGTCGGGAGTGACGTTATCGCACTCGACGACAAGGGTTGCCGAATCACCCGATGCTTCGGCCTTGACCACCTTCGTGTGAATCTGGCGGCCCAGTGTCGCTTCCTTCTTCTTATCCACTTTTCCGTTCTTCGTGAACGTCAGCCGCTCGTGCCAGGTATTAAAGCCGCCGGCTTCCTGCAGGCCAAAGCAAACGGAGCGATGGTGCGGATGATCCTGTTTCTCGCCTGCGACGTCCTGCATCGGATAGGCACGCGTCATCAGAGCACCACCCGGTCCGATCACAGGCCAGAAATAACACTTATTTGTCACTTTGTCGGTCGTCACATAGCGTGTGAACAGCTCGCCGTCGATGTGAATGGCGATGTCACCGGAATCTTCTCGATCAATCGAAAACTCCGTGGCGCTGGCGTTCGGAAGCATCGACAGGGCGACACCGAATGCGGCGCCCAGGACGATGCGGTGGTTGACCTTGAACATATTGTTTCTCCGGGTTGGATAACGAGTCGGACCAGCAGTTTTCTCTTGTGGAAATGCCGCGACGGCCGATTGTAAACTGAACTCAATGTGGATTCCACGAAACGTACTTGTACACATATTGTGCACATTGCATGTTGTCGGGACAGTCTGAGCGGCGAATGAGATTCATCCACGTTCGATTTGAACGGTCATTTCCCCCAACGGCTTTGAAGTTCGCCATTCGGAAGAATCGCTGCCGCGTTGCTTCATAGTTCCATTGTCCTGGCTCGCCGCAAGTAATCCGCGTCAATCGTAATGCCGAAACCAGGTCCTGACGGAACTCGCATGATGCCAGCACGACACTTGAGGTCGGAAGTGGAACATTCCAACGGAATGCTGCTGGTCCCTTTGAATTCCTGGTGTTCGCCGGCATTTGGCACGTAGGAAGCAAAGTGCAAACCATAACGATATCCCAGCCCGGCGCCTGACATGTGAACCGTGCACGGCATTCCGGCAACCGCGGCCATGCGAGCCACGCGTGTGCTGCGAATGAATGCTCCAAAGTAATGCAGATCAGACTGCACGACATCCACGCCCCGATTCTGAATCGCCCACCGAAAACGTCGCATGCTGAATTCCTGCTCGCCACCGGCCACAGGGATCGTCAGTTCGTCGGCCAACCGCCGACGTCCTTCTGACTGTCAATCAGACGGTGTGTTCGGTCTCGAATGCCCTGCACGACTCGACTGTCAGCGGCATCACGTGTCAGCGAGGCGCCGGCCTTCTGCTGTACCAGTTCGTAGGCTTCTGTGGCCGAGTGCGTGGCTGGCCGGTCCACTTCCGCAACGGGCTCTGCCGGCAGGAGGAACTTCCTTTTTTGAAACATTGCCGGGGTAACCTTCGGCCCTCACGCCCCACTGCATGGCCAAGTGGTTGTCCCTGCTCCACGCGTCTTTCCATTCGAAGACCGTGCCGCTCATGTAGCCCACGGTAACGTCATCCTCCTTCACCTTCGGCCGTACAGGATAGAGGTGATCGTCGGTGTCCGTGTTCGGGCCCGGACGATAATAATTGTTGATGAGGTTGAACTTTCCAACGCCGATATTTGTGGACCCCGTCCAGTTGTAGAGAACGTTGTTGCGAAAGTCTGTTATGGCGTCCTTATTGCATTCCTCGATACCGCCGCCGCCCAGCATCGGGTGCCGGTTGCGGCTGCTGAACAGCAGGTTGTGATGAATGGAGATGTTGCCGCTGTTCTTCCGAAACGACATCAACATCGCATGCGCTCCTTTGTGGGGATTGCGGAAGACCACAACGGGACACTGTGGGTCGGAACGGACAAGAGAGGCTTGTACCGTTCCAGCGATCAGGGATTCAAGAAGGTGCCGCTAAGCAGTCAGCCAGACAGGTCAAGGATCCTGAACTTATTGACTGACAGTCGGGGAGATCTGTGGGTTGGCACACGAGGTGGGTCGTTCAAACGCGACGGTGATGCATTCGTCAGCTACGGAGAGGACAGAGGCGGCCCGGGTGGATACATCGCAGGAATATTCGAAGACCGGGAGGCCAACCTGTGGTTTTGTTCGCGGAGTTCGGTCGCCATGTTGGCGAGCGAAGCGGTCATATCATTTCCGACGGATTCACCGCTGTCCTCCCGGCTCATTGACGTCGTCATGGCACGCGACAACGGAGAAATCTGGGTCGCAGTTCGAGACGGCGTTCATAGGATTTCCGCTGTTGCCAGTTCCGTTTTCAAGATCGGCGAGGGGCGGCAAAATCTCATGTTCACTCGTATCCTTGAGACACAATCCGGCGCTGTCCTGTTTGCAACGTTCGGAGCGGGTATCTTCGAATTCTCGGAGGGGCAGTTGAAACCCTTTGACTGGCACGACGGGCAAACCCCTGGTGGCATTGTTGTGGACATGTTTGAGGATCACGAGGGCGGGCTCTGGATCAGCTCCGAAACAGACCTTTACCGCTACCATGATGGCGAACTGACAACATTCGAACAGAACGAAAACGTGCCGGCGGAAAATTATCGGTCAACCGTTATCCTGAAGGATCGTCAGAACACCATCTGGATCGTGACACGTACGGGCATTTCAGAATATGCTCACGGTGAGTTTATTCACTACACGTTGCCGGACAGCCAGAATGGAAACGAAGTTACCTGTCTGCTGGAGGACGACGATGGCTTTCTGTGGGTAGGCACCAGCAATGGACTGCGCCGTTTTTCCGACGGTCAATTCACCGAAGTGATCCCGTTCGATCATTTTTCCAGCAAGGTGTGCCAGACGCTGTTGCGCGAGGGGTCCTATCTTTATATCGGCATGCCCAATGGCCTGAACCGACTGGACCTGAAAACAATGCAAGTCAAGGTCGATACCACCAGGGACGGGCTGGCAGGTTCTATGATCAGTAGAAGGGGGCTCTCCATAGACCGTCAGAGCAACATATGGATCGGCACGGCGAAGGGCCTGTCGTGCCTGCGACCTTCATTGGCTAGATCGAATGAGACCACACCACTCATTCATATTTCACGAATCGCATTACGCAACAAACAACTCAGCGCCAACGATCAGGTCGAGCTTTCCTACGACGACAACAATATCAAGTTTGAGTTCATGGGACTCAGCTATACATCTCCCGAGGATGTCCGCTATCGACACCGAATGGAAGGTGTGGACAAAAAATGGACTGAGACTTCCCAACGTTCCGCTGCCTATCCCTTCCTGCCGCCCGGTCCATATCGATTCGAAGTCAAAGCTCGCAGTGGCGATGGCGTGTGGAGTGAGAAGTCCGCTGTCTTTGCGTTCGTCATTCACCCGCCATTCTGGACCACCTGGTGGTTTCGGAGTGCCGGCATGCTGGCGCTGCTGCTCGTCGTCGTTGCCGCACACCGAATGCGAGTCAGCGTCTGGAAAGAACGAAACAGCCTCCTGCAGGGCGAAATCACCGAGCGTATCCAAACCGAGGAGGCCACACGTCTGGCTCAGGAGAAGCTTCTCGACCGCCATCACCGTGAAACGGAAATCGTCGAAGCCAAGCTCGACGATCTGAGCAAACAACTGGTCTGGAAGACGCGACTGGCGACCATCGGACAAATGACGGCCAGCATCGCTCATGAAATCGGCAACCCGTTAGGAGCCGTGCGAAACGCCACATTCCTGCTGAAGAAAAAACTATCGACGGGCGATGCTAAACAGGCTGTGTACCTGGACATCATCGATAGCGAGGTCAACGAGGCTAACCGCGTCATCCGCGACATGCTGGAAATGGCTCGCTCCAAAAAACCGGCCAAGACGTCGTTCGACCTGCCATCTGTTGTGCGGGAGGTGTTCGATCGAGCCGCCGTGAACACATCTGCGCAGCTGGAATTTGACTGCCCCGCAGAACGGAATATGATCTTTGCCGACAGAAATCAAATGCGCCAGGTCATCGGCAATCTTCTTTCCAACTCGATACAGGCGATGGACGGGAACGGAGAAGTTCGCGTGGAATTGCGTGAAGACGGCAGGCATGATTTGCTGTTCGTGCAGGATAGCGGGCCAGGTATCGATGCAGAGCACCATGCACAACTGTTCGAACCGCTCTTCACGACCAAAGCCAAGGGCACCGGTCTGGGACTGGCGATCTGTCGTCAAATCGTTGAAGGCCACGGCGGAACGATCGAACTGCAGGGTCACAACAGTTCCGGTGCCTTGTTCTGTATTCGCCTGCCCCGCGAAAACGCGTCGTGAAGGACCACGTCACGATTGTGGTACGCGCTTAAAACAATCCGCATCGGCCAAGTCGTCTGACAATTCGTTTAACGGCGAGGGCATCGCCCCCGCGTCTGCCGGTCCACGGAATCATGCAGGCCGGATCCAGGAACGGAACGACACCGCTGTGGCAATCGGATGAACAGAAAAGCAAGAGTCAGCAGAGATATACAGCGCACGGGCGGTGACAATCACGGCCTCTCCAATTCTCCCGGATGACCACTGAATGATGGGTGGCAACTGTTATTATCTGGAACCTCACACGGAGGCTACTTAAGTTCGATGGGTCAGCCGCGGTGAGCGGTCTCCCGCACGACAACATCGTTGCCAGCAAGGACCGCAATGATTGCGTTTTCCGCGTAGGCATGCTGGTTATCGTTAAATCGGCCTCGGTATCGCAGGACGCCTTTGGAATCGATGACAACAGTCGTGGTCGTCTTCCTGATTCCAAACAGCTCCGCCGCAGCCCCGCCCACGCTCAGAGCGATCGGCATCGAAAGCCCTTTCCTGGCAGCGAATTCCGTGACTGTTTCAGTCGTTTCGCCGGCGCTGGCGTCCAGTGCGATGACCGCCACCTGGCCTTTGTATTTAGTCGCCAGCTTATCCAGATCTCCCTCGACGTGGCGGCAACTGTGACAGAAAGAACACCAGAACGTGAACACCAGTGTTCCATCTTCTGTCAACGTCGCGTCCCTCCGCAATTCGCTAAGCGTTCGCAGCGTCCCATTGATCGTCACTTCAAAGTTGGGCACAACGTCTCCGATCGCGATCCCGGTCGTAACATGCCCCTCGGAATGCTGACCATGTTCATGTGCGTGTCGTTGTCCGTGAGACTGGTGTGAATTCTCAGCATGTGATTCCTGGTGCGAGTGCCCCGAACCTTCGTGCTGATGGTGACCGTCCTCCTCGGTTGTGGCTGTGACTGCAATACTGGTCTGATCCGGCAATTCAGTCGGCTGGACGGATGGAGTGCTCGAGATTGCAGAATCGGTTGACGATTCAGCGCAACCTATCAGCGGGAGAAGCGCCAAGCCAATAACCCCAGCCATGAATCTTCGCATTATTGAGCCCTTCCCAATTGAAAACCGAAATCTTCCCATCGGCCTAAGCATGCCTGATTGAGGCTGAGACTTCAACTGCCAGCTCAGATCCACGTCCAATTTCTGCGGCTCGTGGCCAGTTGATTGCAACGGCAATGGAAAGAGCCTGCCGGGATTACCGACAGGCTTTATGCAGCGTGTGGCGCGATAGTCCTCACTTAGCGGTGAAACGAAAAGCTGAAACCAGAAGTCTGGTAGCTGATTCCACCTCTATGGATTGAGAAGCCACTGTAGCTGGGAACGTATCGTGGCTGACGATGGTAGCTTTGATGGTTCAGCCGGTCATGGGACGCATCGTGTCGCAGATCCTGATGCAGCGTTCGGTGCTGATAGCCAGTCATGGGAGTGTGATGAGCGTCGTGGTGGACCTGCTTACGCACCTGTCTGTTGTACTGCAAATCGTGATGCAAATCGTGATGCACATTTCGGTGCACATTGCGATGCAAAACCCGGCGGTGACGGTCACTGGCAGATGTTGAATCTGAGTTGAAGACCGCCAGCACGCCGACGGCCAGAAGTGTGATTGCGAGGTGTTTCATGGTGATCTCCTGGTTTAGGTTGAGCCGTCTGTGGTTCACTGGCTCTACATGAACGCACCCACCGCGCCAAAACTCCCGATCATCACTTAAACAGATACTGAGACGCGTCTTATGTCGAACCATGGAACACAATCGGCGTTCCAGATCCGTGATCAGTTTGATTCCAATCGTGATCACAGTGACGTGATTGCCCGTGCGAGTTGAAAACCCATGTAACTCGAGTTCTTTGAGAACCGGGCAGCCAACCGTCGTCCATATGGGATCGTGACGCCTGGAAGATTGCCCCCTTTCAACAAACTTGCGCTTACCCACAAGTACATAGTCGCGAAGCGACGAAAGCACATAGCCGTGGGTGTGAGCCCACGGATCGTGGTTACCACGATCCGTCTTAGCCGCTGCGTGGTTCAATTCACGTAAACATTCCGTGACCCACGGCGTCACGGCCTGTCGATTTAATGGGCAATCAGGCCTGGCGTGAGGTTTGTTTTTTTGGGAGGATCGGGGTCTCAGGAGGTTTTTGATGAATTTTGCCAAAGTCAAACAGGCGCGTGATCAACAGGTTCTGTTTCCCGAACGACTCGACGAGGCGGTCGACG
>JBDONA010000426.1:0-3297 GCA_039831575.1 Fuerstiella sp.
GGCCAATACGACCATGCCGCACCAGCACCTTCAGGAAATTCGCAAAGAACTCTGAACAGTGAGGTGCCAGACTTCGCTCAATCAGACCAAGCTTGTCGTCCCGGCTGACGGAATCGGAAACCAGAACACTGCGAAAGTCAGCATTCTGAGCCAACACGTCGTCCACAAAGGAAGTCAGTTCTTCGTCAGCATCACTGACACCGTTTTCCTTTGCCGCGCTAAGATACGAACGAGCATAAAGACTCGCCACGGCCTGCGCACCGGGATCTTCCAGCACGTGGTCGGGTCGAGTTTTTATTTGCTCAGACATAACTACCTCAACATGTACACATTCGGCCACCCACATGATGGAGGCCAGTGTCAGCCGCGTTCCGAACGCCCCGCACAATGGAGGCATTCAGTCCTGATTCACACAGAAGTCAGCCGGAAATCTCCGCCAGAGCTTCCTGAATCAGTCGTTCCTGATCACCATCATTCAAAGCCCGTCCCAGAACGTGTTCCGTCGCCAGTGCCACCTGGCCGTTGATCGTGCTGAAGACTTCAGCCAGAGCCGCATCTTTGGCTCGACCAATATCTTCCTTCGCACGGTCACGCATGGACTCAACTTCTGACTGAGCTTTGGCAACGATGTCCTGACTGGTCCGTTCGGCATCGCGTTTGGCTTCCGCCACCATATCGGCGACGGTCTGTTCAGCTCCCCGAAGTTTGTCTTCATAATCCGCAAGCAGTGCCTGCGCCTTACGTTGACTTTCTTCTGCTTCCGCGATCGTCGCACGAATGCCCGCTTCTCGTTTGTCCAGCCCGTCGATCATCGGTCCCCAAGCCGTTTTCTTCAAAACGAAGAGAAAGATCAGGAACACAATCAACGACCAGAGTGCCAGATCCAGCTTGAAGTCGATCGGAACGTCCGTGTCGGGACCGTCGTCATCAACTTGATCACCAGCATCGTCCGCTTCAGCGGGCACCGGATCAGCAGCTGACGCCTCAGGGCACATCACTGCCGAACAGAAAACCACGCTCGCCAGGACGAATGCCCGCGATAATCCAAAAACGAACTGTCGCAACATCATGAAACCACGCCAGCGAAAAACAGGGAAACAGACAGACCTTCGACCACACAGCAGCCGTATGCCTACCAGACACAACCAACTTCAGATCATGCAGACGATAAGTGCGAAGAACGTCGCACCTTCGATCAACGCTGCCGCAACGATCATGGCACCACGAATGTCGCCGGCAACTTCCGGCTGACGAGCCATGCTTTCAACAGCTGCAGCTCCAATTTTGCCGATGCCCAGACCGGCACCAAGCAAAACAATTCCAGCACCGACGGCTGCAGGAATTAAAGGTTCGGTATCATCCGCTGCCATGGCAGGAACGGACAGCGCTACGAACGCTGCAATTCCCAGGCAAAAGTTCTTTACAGATTGACTCACGAGAAACTCCTCTTCGAACAATGTTTCTTCAGGAAACGGTTTTTAACTCTACTGACCTGACCGAACAGTCAGCCAATTTCATAACGATGTTCACGTACTGTGGCAAATGCGGGGACTAATGCTCGTGCACCGCCCCTGCAATAAAGATAGTCGCCAGAAACACGAACACATATGCCTGCAGAAATGCGACAAACAATTCCAACAGACCAATGAGCACCTGACCAAGCACGCTGCCCATAGTCACAGCCCCCCACAGCAAACCACTGCCGTGAGCTGTCGCTGCGATGAAACCAAGGATCACCGCAACAACAGTGTGGCCACCCATAATATTTGCAAACAACCGAACCGCCAGCACGCTGTGCTTGATAAAGAACCCGAAGATTTCAATTCCGAAGATCCCATAGGAAAGCATCGAGCCGAAAGCCCCGGGAACGCCGGTATCCGGTTTCATATTCCCAAAGAACCCCGCTGGCCCCATGGCCGTAAAGCCATAAAAGACAGTGGCCACAAATGCGGAGATCGCCAACACGCCGGTGACGTTAATATTGCCCGTCGCCGACCCCAGCCACGGAACGGCACCCAATAGATTGCAGATCAGAATGTAAAAGAAACAACTCCAGATGAACGGCAGGTACTGATCAGCAGGGTGACCACCGTGCTGATGACCGTGATCGCCGTCGCCGTCATGGTGGTGATCGCCAATCGTGGGCCGAACAACCTCGTCGCGAATAAACAGAGCAATGGCTTCCCAGAAATTCCAGAATCGCCCCTTTGCAGGCTCACCATTCTGAATCCGTTTAGCCAATCCGCGAAACACCACAAACACAAAGACCGCAGCAACAACCTGCAGCAGCATGAACTTGGTGAGGGGAACGCCAAGGATTTCAGGCAGGTGAATATCCAGCGTGCCGTGACCGTGAGCGTCCGCCATCCCTCCTGGAATGTCGAAACCCGGTGCATCACGCACGTGGTGAAAATGATCAACTTCGTGTTCAGCGCTCATTGAAACGCGATCCACTTCCTGATGACGGCCTATTCCAGGCCGTGACCTGTCTCAGCATCCGACGTGGACACTGCCGACTGACCGCTGCTTCGATAACGAAACATCAGCCACACTTCCACAACAAGAGCCAGCAGGTAAAATCCAACCAGCCAGCCAAAGAACCCGGCGAACCCCAGTTCAGGTCGAGTCTTTCTAACCACGATCGCAACGACTGACACTGACATCAACCGTACCATCGTCTGAACCAGCATCACTGCCAACTCGTTCGAGAAGATAGCGAGGCCTGACAGAAACACAACAATCCAACCGGGGATAAGACAACAGATCGCAGCGATCGACATCCACTGAACGCCGTCACTTCGAAGAGCCCTGGCCGGCCAAAAACACATTCCCCATCCAGCGGCAATCACCACTGTCAGCAGAATGGCAGACGGAAGAGCACTTCCTTTCTGTTGTTCGGTCACTCCTGATGAGTTTCCCTGTTGTCGGCTTGCTGATCCCGATCACGCCTGGACTGCTTATCCAGTCGCACCAACAATCTGCGAAGTGAGAACACTGCCATGACACAACCAAGACAGGCGCCACAAATTGTCAGAACCGGTTTCCAACCGTACCTCGCATCCAACCAGTACCCACCTCCCGCGAAGATCGCGATCGACATTGCGGCCGACATGATCTCATGAGAATCGCGATAGGCCTGAGCCATAGCTGCGGTGCGTCGGCGACGTCGGGAGGCAGAGTCTTCAACCATGTGAGCAACTCCGAAAGTCCTCGCGACCGCTTTCCCAACTTGCTAAAAGCACAGGATTTCGCGGGGCGGCGAGAGTCTACCGCCATGGCATTCTCAGTCAAAGAGAC
>JBDONA010000309.1:0-3296 GCA_039831575.1 Fuerstiella sp.
CAGAATCCGCAGCGGCACACCACTTAAAGAAGCCGTTCTGGAGGCAGGGCAGAGACGCTTCCGTCCGGTCCTTCTGACATCCATGACAACCGTTGCCGGGTTGCTGCCGATTCTGAACGAAAAGTCGTTTCAGGCTCAGCTTGTGATTCCCATGGCAACCAGCCTGTGCTTTGGTCTGCTGCTGTCAACGCTGCTGGTCCTGGTCCTGGTGCCAACCTTTTATCTGGTCTACGCCAGTTTGTTTGGGACACATGCGGTCGAACAACCCAAGCTGGCTGTCGATCAGCCAGACAAATCCGCTGCCCCGGCTACTCCTGCTTCGTAGCGGGTTTGGATCTTTCGTGAAAACGAGGAACCGTAATGCGCGTATCCTGCAGCGAACACAGTCTCATGAAATCGGCAGCACCTGGAGAGCGACATGGTTGACCTCACCAACCCACGGCTGATCTATGCCAAGGGGTTCCTGTTTCTGCTGTGTGGCCTGATGTCGGCATCGTTGTTGATACTGACAATGCCAGGCTGGCGAAACGTTGTCCTGTTGAGCATGACCGTCTGGTGCTTCTGTCGCTGCTACTACTTTGCGTTCTACGTTATCGAACACTACGTGGACGGTAATTATCGGTTCGCCGGCCTCCTGGACTTTGCGAAGTACTGCATGAAGCGGCGCAACAGCAGTTCCACAGACGGAGACCGAACGTGCTGAAGGGGGCCTGGCCTCACCATCGTTAACTTCGTTCAGCGACATCCGAGGACCTACGGAAGAATCCACTCAGAGAGACTGCGAACCTTTGCTGACGGGACGGATGTTGTGCTTCACGACACCACACCGGATAAAGTCTGTTCAGTCTTTCAGCCAGGCGATTTATTTTCCGGCTGCGTGGGCAGGCCGTTTTCTCAGGCTGGAATGCGTCTGTCGCTCCGCGAGTCCGCGTATTCCGCTGTGGAGCGGAATTTGTTCGGAGGTGCACGTGACCAACGCATGCTGATGTGAAAAACACTTACTCCCGCGACCGAGAGTCGGTACGTTCTTTGGAAGAGTGCTCTACCCTGCCTGGCGTAGTCTGCCGACGATTCGTTCGAAGTCATCGTTGGAACCAAAGTGAATCACAATCTGACCTGCGTCCTTTTTCTTCAGCTTAATGTCGATCTTTGCTGCCAGATGCTCGCGCAGATGATCCTGTAGTGACAGGACATGAGCCGTCATTTTCGGCTTTGTCGAAGCCGCAACGTGTGCTGCAGATTCACCACCTGGTGCAGGGGTCTGCAGCATGGCCCGCACGGCCTCTTCTGTCTTGCGCACAGACAGTTGCTGTTCTTCAACCTGCCTGGCCAGTTCCACCTGAGCGTCCGCAGACAACGGCAACAGGGCTCGTGCGTGGCCACCGGAAATCTGATTCCTGCGAATCGCGATCTGTACAACGTCCGGCAGTTCCAGCAGTCTCAGCATGTTGCTGATGGTGGATCGATTCATGCTCAACTGACGAGCCAGGTCTTCAATCGTACCACCGAACGCTGCAAGGTAATCCTTAAACGCAGATGCTTTTTCGACAACGTTCAGGTCCTGCCGCTTTAGATTTTCTTCAATCGCGGCTTCCAGGACCTGCTGGTCTTTCAGTTCGACAACGCGACAGGGAACGGTCTCCATGCCCACCTGCTGACAGGCGCGCCAGCGTCGTTCGCCGGCGATCAGCTGATAACCGTCGCCTGTGGCACGTACCAGCAAAGGCTGCAGCACTCCATGTTTGCGAATGCTTTCTGCCAGTTCATCGATCGCTGACTGCTCGAATTCGCGACGTGGCTGAAACGGATTCCGTTCGATCAGTTCAACACTGACCTCATCCTGTTCCGGAGCGTGCAGTTTGATCGCTGGAGTTGCATCGGGCAGATCCGTTGGGCCACTACCCAGCAGCGCGTTCAGCCCGCGACCGAGGCGGCGTTTCAAGCGTGGCTGTTCGGAATCCGTCTGCTGATTTTCCATGAGTTGTTCTCTGCGTTTTCTGACCGGCTTTGGCAGCACCATCGTTGTCAATGGCGGCGTGTATCCACGCGAACAACATCGGCATTATCAAAACAGTCGATTCAGCCCTAACACTGAGGTGATGCCTCGGTGGTCTGGGGGGTCTGGGGAGGTGTCCGCGCCGGGAGCGAAGCAACCATGCAGATTGCGCTACGGATTACGATCGCTGCAGCGATGTCGCAATCAGAGTCATTTGGAAAGGCCACGAAGCACGTTTGTGGCGACCAGCAGGAGCGGGCGAACGGCCAGAGTGCTGCCGCCTGAACAGACCGTTGCAGTCGGTTCGACTTTGGTCGCAGCCGTGGTGCAGTCAGTCCAGTCCCTGCAGAAAATTCTTCAGGTCAGATTCTTCGTCGCCGAGTCCACTGTCGCCGACACCATCGATTTCTGTCTCTTCGCTGGCATCCTCGGCATCGACCACCATGTCGTCGTCAATGACTTCGATATCGTCAGAAACATCTTCGCCTGCGTTGTCCAGAATCCCGCTGACGGCAGCCACCGTATCCGGTTCGCCGTCGTGATTCAGATCGGACAGTCCTTTCAACAGCTCGTCGCTTGACTCCTTGATGGCAGCGTCAAGGCCGTCTGTGGACACGTAGTCTGTTGTCGGTTCGTCTTCGTCCGCTGCCTGTCCCGCGTGTTCGATCGCAAAATTCAGCGCACTGCCGCCGTCATCAGGATCGTCACTGTGGTGATCCGGGAGCGTCGCCACAAAATTGACATCGTCTGCGGAATCATCGACGGCCAGGCCAGGTTCGACTTCGATCCGGTTGTCTGCAACATGGACTTTCAACACTTCGTCCGCGACAACCTCTGATTGAACACTTGCGATAAACCTGACGGGGCCCACGGCAAGAATCGCACCGTCAGTCAGTGTGTAGCGCTTTCCAGAACTCAGCCGCTTGCCGCCCAGATACGTACCATTGCTACTTTCCAGGTCAGAGACGTATGCTCCGTCCGTGCCAATACGCAGGAAACAGTGTCGCCGGCTGACCTGTGGAGCAGACAGTCGCAGATTGCACTCCGCACCGCGTCCGATCACGATGTCATGGCGAATGGTGACTTTTTTTATGTTGGACGGCTGATCCTGCAACTCCAACACTACCTTCATCGACGTGGACTCCAGAGGTGAAACGATGCTCCGAAGACGGGTCCGTTGCTACGGGTGCCTTCGGCGGGGGTCGACTTGTGAATTTACCTACGGAGGTCTGCCGCAGAGACGATTCCTGTCTCCGTCCCGATGACAAGGCCACCATCGTTGCCAAAACCCATTGTAACC
>JBDONA010000448.1:0-3296 GCA_039831575.1 Fuerstiella sp.
TCTCCCTGTTCGGGATAATGCGGAATATTAAATGCGGCATACAGAAAGAACGGCGCGTCGGCGTGATCACGGATGTGTTCACTTAGAAATCGATTGCTTTCCGCGACCGCCATGTCCGGAAAATACTGACCACGTTTCGTCACCTCTGTGGTACCACGATACAGGTCGTGAAATCCGCCGCCGTGCAGAAAGTAGTGGTTGTAGTTGTCGATAAATCCCCCGCGATGACCGAAGAATTCGTCGAAGCCCTGAGTCGTCGGGCCCGCGTCAGCGGCGGCCCCCAGATGCCATTTGCCGAACAGGGCCGTGCGATATCCGGCCCCCTTCAGCACTTCGGCGATTGTTAGTTCATCAGACGCCATGTTGATTCCACGTTCGGCCTTGAAGTCTCCCTGAGTCCAGTTAATGACGCCCGATCGTTGAGGATGTCGACCGGTCATCAACATCGCTCGAGCGGGACAGCAAACCATGTGCGCATACGCCTGAGTAAACCGCACACCGGCGTTGGCAAGTCCATCCATTCGTGGAGTAAACAGGTCACGAGATCCGTAACAACCGGCATCCAGCGTGCCCTGGTCGTCGGTCAGAATCAGCAGAACGTTGGGCCGCGAGTTCTGCACGACCCTGCCATCAGCGCGCCTTCCATCGACATTCAGACCCGTACGGCGCAAAGACACGTCGTTCTTTTTTGCGGGTACCAGACGAATCTCACGGCAGTCCATCACTGCTCCGGCGACTTTTTTCTGCGGGATCAACTGCAACAGAACGTCGTCTGCGGCCTGCAGCTGGACCTGACCCAAATGCCGCCAGCGAAAATTCTGGAAATGTCCTGTCTCCTGAACCTTGAACGACAGCCGCTGATCGGCCACCCGCAGCTCAACAGCGCTGCCCCCGTGACCTTTGCCGCACCCCTGAAGAATCTCCACATCAAATCGGCCAGCCTGGTCAACGTTGCAGTGCCATTCAGCGAAATCTTTTTCGACGGCCCAGTAACCAACCGTGTTCTTGTGCGGTTGAGGTTCAAAGCGAAGTTTTTCACCATACACGGTGGCAAACTTTGCCGGCAGAGAAATCACGCCGTCTTCGTCCTGCACAGCAACAACTTTGTCGTTGAACGCCCGGGGGGCAGCATCAAGATCCAGGACCAGAAGCTTCTTCTCACCGGCTGGTGGTGTGGAAAGTCTGACAACCCAGTGATTGATTTCCGGCTTCAGCGTCATGGTCGCCGTCGCGTCGCCGCCGACCCAGCCAATGCGTTCCACCACGTTCGCCATCCGTGGGATGATTAGCTGCTTGCCGTCGGGCACTTCGTCCAGCACGATGATCATGGAAGTCCCGAGTTGGTACGCCGTGCCGGAATCCAGTTGTAGTTCCGGAAACGCTTTCGCTCCGTTGGGCAGCTGAACAGCTGCCTGGGTGACAGGTTCACCCTTCTGCGGCTGCTGTGCCGTTGTCTGTTCGAGCTGTGAAACGGAAACCGTTGAGAACACCACACAAAGCAGAACACGCATAAAACCAAGCCTCGATACGCGGACAATTGATTCACGGACGCTGCAAACCCGACCCGTCAGTCTACACCGGATCCCGGCGGCCATCATGCCTCAGCCCGAAAATATTCGATCCACCCCGGTGACGCGTTATCCCTGTGCTTGATTGCGAAACGCGGGCAGTTGTCGTTTAATTCTGCTGAAACAGACTCAACAGGTTCGGGAGATCGCGATGAAATTTTTTCTGGCAGCAGAATGGCAGGATCGAGAAGCGGTGATCGAAGTCACGAATCCGTTCAACGGAGACGTCATCGACACCGTCCCCGCCGCGTCTGCCGAAGACGTCGCAGCAGCCCTTGCCTCGGCGGTTGACGGCGCCGCTGTCATGGCGGCCGTGCACGCCTATGACCGGTACGTGATACTGCGCAAGACCGCGGATCTCATGCGAGATCGCGCCGACGATCTGGCACGGACGATCAGCATGGAAGAAGGCAAGACGCTCCGCGAAGCACTGGGTGAGGTCGAACGTTCTGCTCAAACGATTGACCTGAGCAGCGAAGAAGCCAAACGTCTGGGCGGTGAGTTCCTGCCCCTCGACGGCGGCAAAGGCACGGAAGGCAAGCTGGGCTTTACGATGCGAGTGCCCTGTGGTGTCATCGCCGCCATTACACCGTTCAACTTCCCTTTGAATCTGGTGTGTCACAAAGTGGGCCCGGCATTGGCGGCTGGTAATTCCGTTGTTCTGAAGCCAGCCAGTGATACGCCGCTGGTGGCGCTGAAGCTGGTCGAGATTCTGCTGGAATCCGGCGTACCACCGCTGGCAATCACATGCATCACCGGCAGTGGTTCCACCGTTGGCAACGCAATTTGCACTGATCGTCGAGTACGCAAGATCAGCTTTACAGGCAGCCAGGAAGTCGGCGAACAGATCTGCAAAGTTGCCGGACTGAAACGCGTCACGATGGAACTGGGTTCCAACAGTCCGCTCATCGTCATGCCCGATGCGAATATGGACATGGTGACAAAGGCGACGCTGGCCTGCGGCTATGCCAACGCCGGACAGGTCTGCATCTCGGCCCAGCGCCTGATTGTGCTGGACGAGGTTCACGACGAACTGATCGCCTCACTGCGACCGGAAGTCGAAGCGATTGCAACGGGCGATCAACTCGACGACAACACTCAGGTAGGACCCATGGTGCGCACTCAGGATGCACAACGCGTTCACGACTGGATTAACGAAGCTGTCAGCCAGGGTGCAGAACTGGTGTGCGGTGGAGAACGAAACGGTGCCGTCGTGCAACCTGCGCTGCTGGATGGGGCCACCGCCGACATGAAAGTCGTCCGCGAAGAAGTGTTCGGCCCGGCAGTGGCGGTCCTGCGAGCCACCGACATCAACGACGCCATCCGTATGGCCAACGACACGAACTTCGGCCTGAGTGCCGGCGTGTTCACTCAGGACATCGATGCGGCCATGAAGTTTGCTCGTCAAGTCCACAGCGGCAACATCCACATCAACTGGGGCCCCATGTGGCGCACCGACCTGATGCCGTATGGTGGTCTCAAAGACAGCGGCCTGGGCAAGGAAGGTCCAAAATACGCCATCGAAGAAATGACGGAGATGAAAACGATCGTTATTCATTCGCAGCTGTAGATCAGTTTACAAATTGACGGAACCAGTTCTGGCTCGTGGGGGCAGCCGTTCTGCTATTGAAACACGTCAACCGCGGCCATGAGTCAGCGAAATTCGCTGTAGCGGCAGATGAAAACTTACCGCCACCGGGCTCGTCCCGAATGGCGTGGACTTAAGGC
>JBDONA010000826.1:0-3294 GCA_039831575.1 Fuerstiella sp.
CCGTGGTGGAAGAGGGTGTTTCCATCCACACCGATACGTCAGGCAGCGGTTTGACCGTTAAGGCCACCGAAACGGTTCACTCGACTCAGATTGCTCAGTCGGGTTCCGATTCGGACAAAGGCGCCGTGGCCGCCAGTGCCGTCTATGCCGGACATGAAAGCACGACGGTCGCGCAGGTTGATGCGGGCGTGACCATCGACGGCGGTGCGCTCAACATAACATCATCCAGCGACGTTATTACGGAAGCCGTCACCGGAGGTTTTTCCTGGGGCCCAATTGGTATCGGGATGAGTGGCGGTGTCATTAATGTGAAGCGCCACACGGGAGCATTTGTGGGGCGGCGGAAGTGGTCGGATGAATACACCGATGAATTGCTTTACGGCAGTGCTGCCGGCGTTGACCTACCCGCCGCACTCGGCACGCTGACGGTAGCCGCTCTGGACGTCGCCGCTGAGAATAAGGGAGTCACAGGCAATTTCTCCATTGTCGGCGCAGGTTCCAAAGGGCGCAAAGCCAAGAGTCCCGCGGCTGAAATGGGTGGTCTGGAGAACGGCAATAAAGTGGAAGATGTTGTTCAGGGGATGGAGGACGGCCAAAACAAAATTCAGGAGGAAGCCCGGAACAACATTGAAGACGGCGACAAGAATGATGCAATCTTGCTCGGCGACGACTCAAAATCTGCATTTGCCTTCGCTGGTGACGCGGCGGTGAATCTGGTCAGCGATATCGCCGATGCTCAAGTCGATGTTGCCGGATTCATGCAGGTTGATGTCGGTTCTGGCGGAATGGGCGATCTTGAGGTTACGGCGACCGACGACACGCTTCATTGGGCTTTCAGCGGAGCCGGGGCCTATGCTGGTGCATCTGAAGGCACGGCAGTCGCATTCGCGGGTTCCTTTGCCGTCAATAGCCTTGATGTGTATACCGAAGCTCACTTGCGGGACACGTCCACGCCGACGCGGGTTTCATTAGTGCCAGTGAACGTGTCTGGCGACGTATTGGTGACTGCGGAGGCAGCTCACTCGACTGTCGCGGAAGATGCCTTTGGCGTCTGGGCCATCTCTGGTTCGCTGGGGGTTTCTTCGGCGGACAACAAACACTGGTCGACGGCCGCAGCGCTCAACATGTCGATCAATCTGGTGACGACGGAAACAACCAGGGCATCGATCGGCAACGTGGGATTGACTGCCGGATCGATTACCATCGACGCCCAGAACCATCGTTCCATGAATGCCGATGGCGGAGCCTTCGATGTTTCCTTGAAGAAGGCGGGAAAACTGAATCCAGAGCCCGACGCCGACGCTGCTGGTGGCTCAGTGGCTGTCGGTGGCTCAAATTCCATCAATAAGATCGAAAAACTGACTGTCGATGCGCTGGTGGACAATAACACCGCTATCACCAGTGAATTGCTGACAGTCAACGCTTACGCGAATCCCAATATTCGCGCCGTCACCGTTTCGGGAAGCGTCTCTGCGGCGAACGCGGAAGTGTCAATCAACGGGTCTGAATCCGGATCAGTGAACGAGATCAATCGCAAGGTGATGGCTCGAATCGGTGATGAGGACAAGCAAACTGGAGTCCGAGGCAGTGCCGGTACTTTGGCGGTGAATGGTGATGTGAAAGTCGTTGCTAAGGACGAATCGACAATCCTTGCTGTCAGCGGGGGCATCGCAATCTCGATAAACAAGTCACCCAAAGGCGCATTCACAGGACAGGCAGGTTTTGCCTGGAGCCATAACTGGCTGGATGAAGAATGCCAGGTGCTTGCAAAGATCGTCGGTTTCACCGTGGGGTTGGATGTGGCAAAAGCTGGCACGGTCGAGGTTCAAGCCTCCTCCGCACCGTCGATAAAAACCTATGTCATCCAGTTGGGGGTGTTGGACAGCAAGGGAGGTGACGTTGACGCAAATATTACCGGGGCGATATCGAAGAATCAGATTGACGGCTCGGATTCCGGCAATGTGACGGCCGGCATCCAGAACTCGGTGGTTGATGCCCATGACTCAGTCAATGTGTGTGCAGATGACGAGTCGGAATTTCATGCGACCATTTGGGCTGCCGGTCTGACCTTTTCGGCTGATCTGTTTGATCTTAACGTTGGTATTAATTACGGCGAAAACGAATACGGCTCCACGTTAGCCGCGGAAATCGTCAACTCCACTGTCACCACAGCGGGTGGGGACGTCAGCGTTCAGGCAGACTCAAAACCAAAACTCTTTACGGAAGTCGGAAATGCGAACGTCGATATCCAGTTCCTTGATAGCGAAAACAAGTTAAATGAGACACCGGTTTCGATCTCGGTGAGCTACATCGGCACGTTTGCGACGAACACGGTGAGCAACACTGTCGCTTCCAGTATCGAGAACAGTTCGGTGGAGGCCGGCGGAAGCTTTGTCGTCAGTGCCGACGACGAAGCGGCGATCGAGTCCAGGAGTTTCGGAAACCAGGTCGGGTTTTCGGTCAACCTTACGGAAGGCAAAGCGGAAGGCAAAGCCCTGTCTCTCGACGTGGGGGCCATCACGCAATTTGCGACCAACGAAGTGGCCACCGATTTGTCCGCCCTGATTACCAACTCGCCTGGGGATCCGATTGGCGGGTCCGCAATCACAGCGGACGGGGCATTGTCTGTTACGGCCACCAAACAACAAGCTGTCCAGGCGCACATGGAAACCACCAGCGTGGGTGTTGGCATCTCAACCGAGGGGATGACCATCAATCTGTCGGCCGCCACATCGGTCGTGCATAACAGTGTGGACATCGCTGACGAGCATTATCCGCGGACATACGCTTCGATTGACAACACGTTTCTCGAAGCTGCTGCTGTCACAGTGAAGGCCGAGGCAAAGCCATCGTTGTATACAAAGATCTGGGATGTCGATGTCCAGGTCGCCGGTGGAACAACGGCGGCGGTGGCGGCTCTCTACGGAGAATCGAAGGCGGTCAATACACTAAAGGAGGACGTTCAGGCAACCATTGGAGACGGCTCAAAGGTGACGGCTTCCAGTGGTTCAATCGAAGTGCTGGCGAACCTGCTGCCTATCGACCTGCCGGATCCCGATCCGAACTACAGTCGCTATAGTCCGCCGCCGTTGACGAATATCTACGCCGACACTCACAGCGTCGGCGTTTCGATGGCATTCGCCGTGCCGGAAGACGGCGGCGTCCCAATCGCTTTTGCCGGAGCCGTGATTCTCAGTGACACGGTCAGCACATCGCAGAGTAATGTGATCGCCAAAGTCACAGACAGTAATCTGGACGCCTACACGGACATCTCAGTTTCCAGCGAAGATAATA
>JBDONA010001074.1:0-14745 GCA_039831575.1 Fuerstiella sp.
GTCATTCGGATGGCCTGTAACGCCTCGAAGTTGCTGGCTAGTTCTTCCTCGCCGACAGGCGCTTGGTTCCTGCTGAGGAGGTAGGCGAGGACGTCAGCGTACTCAGGGGGAGTCAATCTGTCTCTGGCCTTCGGCGGCATCTCCGCCTTCATGAATGCGAATAGATTTCCGGCTCTCTTTCGGCTCCAGCGGTTGAGGAAGATTTCGCCAACCAGCTCGGGCACGACATCATCTTTCTCCAGTTCCTCGCCATGGCAGCGGACGCATGAGGCGGTGTAAACGGCTTCGCCGCGGCGGCGTTGTTCCTCCGTGTATACTCCATCCCAGATGGTCCGACTTGTCATGTTTGCTGCAACGGGGGTTGCCATGTTCGGCACAGCGGGGATTTCCGCGTTCGGCACAACGGTGGTTGGGACGGGCTGTGGAGGGTCACCAGGGTCGCAGCCGATGATCGCCAGGGCGATCATCGCGCATTGCATGCGCGGTCGTTTGGTCACTTTCCTGATCACGGGGCATGGCCTGTGGTGACGCTTGTCGGTCCGAAGCTACTCACCCCTGAACGACCTGGGTCATGTACCAACTGGCGATGCTGGCTACGTTGGCTTCACAACCGAAGTACTGCCCTGGGCTGTAGCTGCCCGATGTGATGCCAAGGTGCTGGTTCTCGCAGAGCCAGATGTCCTCTCGGAAGGTCGTGTCCCAGAGTGCCTTCAGGTTATCGGCCTTGAAGTCCTTCCCTTCGACAGCGTCGGGGTGAACCAACCAGAATATCTCGCAATCGATCAGCATTTCGTTACGAGGCGTAAACCGAGCCGCCACGACATAATCATCGTACCCTTGCCAGTATGCGGTTGAAAACCCGTAGGCAAAGTCACCGGACTGGTGACTCCATTCCTTGCGGTTCGGCAGCAGCGGTGCAACGGGTTTTCCATCGAGGGATCCGGTGACGAAGCCTGGATTCAGCGCCCCCTCATAGGCCCACCAGCTATCCCTGACAGGTCCACCTACCCAGGCCTTCAACTCCTTGAGCCGAAAGGCTCGCTCTTCGTCGGTGAGTCGATAATCCCAGTTGTGTGTGGTCACCAGACTCTGGTGCGAAGGCCCGCAGTGGTAACACTCAACGAAGTTTTCGATAAGCAGTTTCCAGTTGGCCTTGATGGAATAGGACCCGCGCACACCGACCTTCAGATCTGCAAGCCCGTAATGATTCGCGAAACCTCGAAAATCTTCGCCGCCAAAGGGGGGCGGCCTGTTTTCCCGTGACAGGCTGAGAAAGATATGGCCTCCCTCGACCCGAACATGGCAGGGACGCAAGCCGTTTTGGGACAGGTCGAAGTTCGGCGGCATCATGTGTGCCTTGGTGAGATTTCCCTGCAGGTCGTAGGTCCAGCCGTGGTAAGGACATCGAAACAGCGGCGTATTGCCGCTGGAGCTCAACTGCAGGACGGAGAGCCGATCACCTTCCGGCCGGGGGTCATCACTATCCCGGCAGAGGCGCGATCCCCGGTGACGGCACACGTTGTGAAAGGCCCTTACGTTCTTCTTTTCGTCGCGCAGGATGATGACATTCTCGCTGTGCCCAAACTCGAAAGTGAAGAAGTCTCCCACCTGGGGAATCCGGCTGTGATGATCGACCATTAACCAGAGATTATCCGCAAGGTAACGCTCGTCGCGGAGAAAATGCTTCGGGTCGAGATAGTACTCGGCGGGAATCGTAGTCCCTTCTTTCCAACCGCTGGGCGCATGTCCCGTCATTCCTGCCCCGGACCACGCCTGGGGAGCCGCTGAAGTCTTGTCGCTCGCTGAAGTCTTGCCGCTCTTGGGATCCTTGCCCTTGCAGCCCACCAGACCAGGCACTGCGGCGGCGGCCATGGAAGTCACAGCGAAGGCACGACGACTCACCTTCTTGCTTTTTTGCTTCTTCTTCTTCGACTTCTTCATGGCATTGGCTCACTCATTCAGTCTTTTCGTGGCTCTTATGGTTCGACCTTGATCGTCGCAGCAGCCACAGCGGTCATGCTTTGTCCATCTGATAGTAATTCCAGTAGCGGCCGCAGGCCGGAACTGGACCGACTGAACATCATTGTGCGCGTAGATGGCGGCGAATGTCAATTAGAACAGGCGGACTCCAACGCCATTCGATTTTCAGTGACCCCGATACCATTTCAGAAGGTCGTGAATCAAACGTTTTTTCCCTTCTGATTGATTTCTGCCTGGGACAACGGGAGTCTTAAGATTCAAATCATTTCGTGGGTGGGGAAAATCTAAATCGTTCAATATAGCCTTGATGATCTCCGCATATCAGATTGATCCAGCAGGCGTACGTAGAAGTCCGTTGGAATCGATGCGCCGACGTAAGACGACGCGTCCTGAACGATGAACGGCACCGGCACGGCATCTGCCAACGTGCTGAAGTAGTCTTGAAGTGCCGTCAGTGGCAACGCTGTTGAAATGGGAGGAATCGCCATGATGGCGCTGCATCCGGCATCAACGGCTGCCTTCGCAAAGTCGACCGCCTGCCTTGTACTCTCCGCGCCAACGCTGGCCACGTCATTTCCACGACCAGCCGTCATTCCCACAATCAGCCTGTTCAGTTCGACGCGTTCTTCCGACGTCAGCCGCAGGATTTCAGAAACCATCGCCGAACAAACACCGTTGCTTCCCTGTTCGAACGCCCAGTCAATTTCACGTTGAAGACTGTCACGATCAATTTCGTCGTTGACGTCAAACGGAGTGTGCAGAATCGGCAGTATGCCTTCGATGTTCGATGTCATCGTTATGATCATTCCTATGCGCTATGTGTGTGTATTAATGGTAACCCGAAGCCACCTTAAACCAACTACCAATCTCCCACGCTGCCGTCCTGATAGAAGACGCGTTGCGAAACTTCCTGTTCAAAAGGATGCTTTTTTATTTCGTCTTCATTGATCGTGACTCCCAGTCCCGGCTTCGCGTTTGGTGTCACGGTTCGCGTTGTTTCATCGACAATGAATCCTTCCTCCACAACATCATTCCGCCACGGGACGTCATTGTGCACCGATTCGCAGATGATGTAACTCGGCTGAGAAAACCCGAATTTCAGCGACGCTGCAGTGCTGACCGGTCCCTGCGGATTGTGCGGGGCGAGTGCGATTCGATAGGCGTCAGCCAGGGCAGCGATGCGGCGGGCCTCTGTAAAACCGCCGCAGTGAGTGATATCAAGCTGACAGATTTCGCAACCACGAGCCGCGAAGAGATCTCGAAATGCCGCGAGGTGCGTCATGCGTTCTCCGATGGCGATCGGTGTCGTGACGGCTGCGTTGATGGCGGCAAGTCCTTCGATACTTTCCGGCCAGCAGGGTTCTTCAAAGAAATACAGCCCGTATGAATCAAGGGCTTTGACGAACTGCAGGACCATCGCGGGCGACGGTCTCGCGTGACAGTCCACCATGATGTCGATGTCACGGAAGTCGCCATGTTCAAGACCAGTGAAGGCGGCATGTCACGCATGGCAGTCAGTTGGGACATGAAGAATGCCCACGGTGAAAAAGGTCGCGTCTACGGGCAAAAGCCACACGACAATAAGATCAAGGGGGATCGTCCAGCACTACCACCAAGCATCGGGGCCGGTGGTCATGGAGGCTCTCATGGGCAACTGACGAATAATTTCATCGAATCCATTCTGCTGGATAAGAAACCCATCGTCAATGTGGGTGATGCACTGAACATGACCCTGGCCGGGGTGATCGCGCACAAGTCTGCGCTCAAAGATGGCGAATGGATGGAGGTACCTCAGTATGCATTGTAAAAAAGGCTATGCCGGGTCTGCCACCCACCCCGAGATTCGGCCCGGGGTGAAGGTCGGTGTCACACTAACAATTATGAGATCAGCCGCTACGGCCTTGTGCATGATTGCGATCTTGGGGGCCCTGCAGGCGGAAGAGCCGTCGGGCGATCCAACGAAAGTATCCATCGTCAATGGTGCGGACTGGGTGGACGTGGAAGGTCGACCGATTCAGGCCCATGAAGGCGATCTTGCACGCTTCGACGGGGTTTTCTACTGGTACGGCAGCAGCTACGCCAACAATCCAGGCGGAAAGTTTGACATCGCCGACGGTCCGGTGTGGAACGGTGTGCAGGTCTATCGGTCTACCGACCTTGTGAACTGGACTTACAGGGGCGTGGCGTTGCCCCGCCCAAAGAATGGCTGGGGCGAGTTGGGTGCCACAGGTCGTTCGCACGTGATCTACAACGAGAAGACGAAGAAGTACGTCATGTGGTACCGCTGGTACCTGCACGTCCCCGCGTCCTTTCTCATGGTCGCCGTGGCGGATCACCCCGAAGGGCCGTTTACAGTGCTGGGCCCGCGCGAGATGGGGACGTCCAACGGCTTCGCATCGGATATGAACATCTTTAAGGACGATGATGGCAAGGCGTACGTGATCTATTGCGACCACGGGGAGCACGGGGTCCAAGGCGGCAGCGCGACCTACACGATCCGGATCGACAGCCTGAGCGACGACTATCTGGATACGAACCAGGACGGGGTCGAGGTGTTTGCCAAGGGTGTCGAAGCACCCGCCATGACCAAGTACAAGGGCAAGTACATCGCCGTCGGCTCCGGCGTGCATGGCTGGGCTGGATCAGAGACCGTGTGCGCCGTGGCCGAATCGCCACTCGGAACCTGGACCCAACGGAAGAATATCAGCGAGAACAGCACTTGGAACTCTCAGGTCACCGATCTGTTCTATCTCAAAGAGTCTGACACGGTGGTTGCTTTGTGCGACCAGTGGTGGATCCCTGATAAGTCAGACATCAATAAGTCGCGCTATCTCTTTCTTCCGCTCCATCTGGATCCGGAAACCGGTAACCCGAAGATGACATTCCGTGAAACGTGGAGCCCATTCAGCCAGCGGGACGACGAAAGAGGGATTGAGTAATGGGAGTCGACTCATTTCCGCTGGCGCCGCTGGATTATCTGGCGATCGGCGGATTCTTCGCGATGCTGTCGGTCGTGGGCTATCTGGCCGGACGCGGAGAGCAGGCGGGCAGCACCGAGTATTTCCTGGCCGGAAAGAAACTCCCCTGGTACGTCGTTGGCGGGTCGTTCATCGCCTCGAATATCAGCAGCGAGCAATTCATTGGAATGATCGGTTCGGCGGTCGTCTTCGGTGTCTGCGTCTCGATGCTGGAGTGGGGTAACGTCATTACGTTTACGCTGCTGATCTGGTTTTTCATTCCCTTTCTGCTGTCGGCCAAAGTCTTCACGACACCGGAGTATCTGGAACTCCGTTTCAACCCCACCATGCGACAGATCTTTGCCATCGTCACGGTCATCAGCAACGTGGTCGCTTTCCTGGCGGCGGTCCTGTACGGCGGCGGGCTGGCGCTTGAAAACCTGTTTGGCTGGGATCCCTGGTTCGCCGTCATCGCCTTGGGAATCGTTGCCGGCATGTGGGCGATCTACGGAGGATTGTCGAGTGTGGCGTGGACCGATCTATTGACGGTCGTGGTGATGATCATAGGAGGCCTGATCGTTACGGTACTTGGTCTTTCCGAACTGGCCGGCGACGGCGGATCGCTGGTCGATGGTTTTCGCACGATGATCGAGCGGAACCAGGCGACTCAGGGCGCCTGGGCTGAGGCAGTGAACGTCAACACGAATAATCTCGCGGGCGGAGATGCCGATTCGTACGATCGCCTTTCTCTGTTCCAGGGAGCGACGCATCCGGTCGTGCCCGCGATCAGTTTTCTGCCTTTCATCTTTTCGGTGAGCATCTGGTACAACATACTGAACCAATTCATGATCCAGCGCGTGCTCGGCGCAAGGAGCGAATACGACGCTCGGATGGGGATTGTGTTTGCCGGGTGGATCAAAGTCTTCCTGCCACTGATCACCGTTCTGCCGGGGATGATTCTCTTCGCGCTGCATCCGGAGATTTTGCTGGGGCCATGGGAGCAGGTGAAGCCTGAAGCCGACAAGGGTTACGTGCAGATGATCCAGTCGCTTGTGCCGGTCGGGCTGCGTGGTTTGTTGCTGGCGGCGCTCTTCGGAGCGATTCAGTCGACCGTCAACTCGGTGCTCAACTCGACCTCCACGATCGTGACCCTCGACATCTACAAGCGGATGTTCCGTCCCGAGGCGTCTGAACGGCAGCTGGTGAGAGTCGGCGTGATCTCGTCGGTGATCATCCTGGCCATTTCCATCGTGCTGGGCGGATTCGTCGGCCAGCTCGGCGGCAGCCTGTTTGAATATATCCAATCGCTCTACGCTTTTTTCGCGCCTCCTTTTGCCGCGGTCTTTGTGCTTGGCATCCTCTGGCGACGGATCAACGGCGCCGGCGCCCTGGCGGCGGTCATCTCGGGATTCGCCCTCGGTATCGCAATCAAGCTCTACATGAACGTTGCCGCCGAGCCTCCCGTATGGCTGGTGCCATACGCCAACCAGGCATCGATCAACTGGTTCTTCTGCCTGGCGGTCTGCATCGGGGTGAGTTTGTTGACGTCGCCTCCCCGGGCTGAGCAGGTGACCGATCAACTGACTTTCAACTGGCGCAAGATGAATATCTTCGATGGCCTCGGCGACCGGTGGTACACAAGTGTTGTGACCTGGTGGGGATTGTTCATCGTCATGATTCTGGCACTGTTCGTCCTGTTCTCCGGATTCGTTCTATAAGCCGGTTTAGCGGCGCGATCCCGAATGCCCCCATTGATTCTCCGCGTAGGCCAGGACCCGTCCTGGCCTACTTAGCTTCACCAACGTACGAATATGGCCGTGGAAGCATCCCGATACCTCAACCATAAAAACACAGGTATGCGGTTGGCTGGACAACCTTGACCTGGAACTTCTGGTTGGCCTCCACCGTAAACTGATCGCCGGCGCGATACGTCTGGGGAGCATCACTGCCGGGCAGAGTTGCCTGGAGCTCACCCGACACGATCTTCATGAGTTCGTTTTCGCTGGTGCCGAATTCGTACTCTCCGGTTGCCATCACCCCTGCAGTGGCTCGGCCCTCATCGTTCTCAAAGCCGATGGATTTCACTTTGCCGTCAAAATACTCGTTTACATTCATCCTGATTGCTCTTCCAAAAAACTCTCTCAGTCATCGCGAGCTGGGAATTCTATGGAAGATTGGCCGACGTATCGATCGGCCATGCCCGGGAATCAAGAGGCTGAGCAACAAAGATATCAGGAGCACTCCTGCCGCTGTCACTTCATGCCACCACAAATTCAACACCTGATTACCGTAGGGCCGGTTCCCACTTGCCGACCTAGGTGACGCGGCCGGTAGAAACCCGCCTGATGAAACTGCGGCATGTTGGATCAACGGTTAGAAGCTCGTGGTATGATTCGCTGACATTTCCAACACCGAAGCGCCCTTCAGAAAATTCTCTCTGAGAAGAGCCCACAGGTATCTCGATGAACCTGGAAAAAGATCTCAGAATTCAAGTAAATTCAGATCTGCTCGCCACATCTCTGTATGGAGACTCAGCTTTTTGCCTAATTCGGTTTCGGAGTTTGATGACCTGCTTCAGCAGGCTCAGTGTCCTGTGCTTGGTTACATGATCAGGCTGACGGGATCGGTGCACGATGCGCAGGATTTGCTGCAGGCTGCAAATGTGACAGCAATTGGAAAACAAAGTGCCTTTACAACGCGCACGAATTTCGTCGGGTGGTTGCGGCAGATCGCAGTCAATCACTACCGCAATCAACTCCGCAAGCAGGCGGTTGCCGGTTCGGTAGCCCTGGTCGATGAGAGTTTGGGCGAAGTAATTGAGCGACGACATCGAGAGCGGCTGGAGCAGGAACGAGAACAAACGGACTGGCGTCGACTGAGCGATTGTCTGGAACGATTGCCCGGTCACCAGCGGGAAACTGTGAAGCAGTTTTATCTGGGCGGCCAATCCCTGAATGAATTGGCCGAATCGACCGGCCGCAATTCGAATGCCGTCGGGCAGACATTGCACCGTGCAAGGCTTGCCTTAATCAGTGCGTAAAGAATTCGACGGGAACAACAGCAGAAGAAGGACACTCTCCGCGAGGTGCCGAAACAAGATGAATGTTACTGAACGTTGCGATTTGTTGCTGCAAAAACACCTGACCGGCGAACTCAGTCCCAGCGAAGTGGACGAGCTGCGCGGGATACTGAAATCAGACTCCAGCGCGCTTGATCGTTACCTGGATTTGTGTGAGCTGGACGAACAGCTGATGTCGCTATCGCCGGACGTTGGCCGGACGGCAGTTGCCCGACTGACAGGAACGCGAACGCACAGTAGTCCCGGGCAATCGTCAATCGCAGTGGCCGTGGCTGTGTGCATGATTCTGGTTGTTGGCGTCGCCGTGCAACAACAGAGAACCGATTCCGGCACGCCTGTTGTTGCGAGTATCGACCGTGATTTGAGCACTGGCCATTCCGGTCAGAGTCTCACCCCTTCGCAGGGGCGAAATCGGAATCCCTGGAAAGTCATTAACTCGATCGGTTCGATGAACCATCCCGGTCTCACCGAGGTATCGGTTCCCGCAGTCACTTCGGCTTCGACTCGTAAGATCAAGTTCAACCGCGATATCCGTCCCATCCTTTCGGAGACCTGCTTTCACTGTCATGGTCCCGACGAACATGGTCGTCGAGCAGATTTGCGATTCGACACGATCGAAGGCGCAACCGCTGATCTTGGCGGGTACCAACCGATCACGCCCGGTGACCTGGCCAACAGCGAAGCGTGGAATCGCATCAGCAGCGATGATCCTGACTTGTTGATGCCCCCGCCCGAATCGCATTTGGTCCTGACCGAAGAGCAAAAGACTCTGCTGCGGCGATGGATCGAGGAAGGTGCCGAATACGAGGGACACTGGGCGTTTGCATCTCCCGCTACGCCAGAGTTGCCAACGGTCGACTTCACAGACGAAAAAACTCAGGCGAAATGGGTTCGCAACGCTATTGATTCTTTGGTCGCCCAGCGACTCGTCGAAGCAGGGATGACACCCTCAATCGAAGCCGACGCCAGAACGTTGATTCGCAGATTGTCACTCGACCTTTCCGGACTACCGCCGACGATTGACCAGACCGCTGCGTTCATCAGCGATTACGAATTGCGAGGTGAAGCGGCTTATCACGACACCGTCGCGCGACTGTTGAAATCACCACACTTTGGAGAACGGATGGCCCTGCCGTGGCTCGATCAGGCTCGTTATGCGGACACGAACGGGTATTCGATCGACGGCGGTCGCGACATGTGGCTGTGGCGAGATTGGGTCATCCAGGCGTACAACGACAACAAGCCGTTTGACCAGTTCGTAACCGAGCAACTGGCAGGCGATTTGCTGTCTGATGCCACGGACGCTCAGCGCATCGCCACCGGTTTTAACCGCAATCACATGATTACGCACGAGGGCGGCACGATCCCCGCGGAAAACCTGACGAACTATGCCGCAGACCGAGTGAAAACAACGGCCGAGGTGTTTCTTGGACTGACGATGGGATGTGCGCAATGCCACGATCACAAGTACGATCCGATTTCACAAAAAGAATACTATCAGTTCTTCGCATTCTTTAATGAATTGGGAGATCAAGGTCTCGCCGGCAACGGTGGCAAGAATGCCGCACCAGCCATGAGCGCCGTGACTGTGCTGCAAACCGAGGAATTGAGCGGCCTCGACACAGAGCTGCAGCAGTTGCGTGATCGTCTTTCGCAATCGACCGATGGGTTTGACGCATGGCTGGCCGCACAGCGCGCAGAAGAAGATTCCCTCGGTGATGGTTTCCGGTTTATTAGCGCGCAGATGCTTGATGTGTCGTCCCCTAATCGGCCAGGGCCCTTTCAGTTCGAACCGGATGGCACCGTCACGCTCTCTCGTCCCGCCGGGGGACTGAATGGATTCAGCCATTCCCTACGAGTGTCGAGTGATGAGCGAAGCGAGCAGGAACTGGTGTCCGGATTGCGGATTGAATTCCTGCCAAAGGCTAGTGACAAAGAAGCGAAACCAGCGTTGACTCGCTTTGCGGATGGTGTTCCCAAGGTGGCGACGGTTTTGGTCTCCGGAACAGCTCAGCCTGCGGATCAAGTGGATTACCACCAGCAGGTTTCGTTTGCCAAAGTCACTGCCAGTAGTCAGGCCGACGGTCATCCGGCGACGTCGCTTTCCGACGAACGCAATTTGCAATGGTGGCAGCCGTCCCGCGGTGATGTGACTCAGCATCTGACGTTGACGTTTTCGCAACCCCTGGATCCGCAGGAAACGCCTTACCTGAGCGTACTCGTGTTTTTCGGTCAGTCGAAATCATTGCCGTTTGAGTGGCGGATCCGTCCGTTTGCAGGGCAGGACACCGATAGCCGGTGGGGCGCAGCGGTTGCGTCCGCGATACTCAGGCCCACAGTGGATTGGGACGACCAGACTCGGGAACAGGTGTTGGCAGCGTTTCGACGCACGGCCGTGAGCCTTGAGCCACTGCGCGTTCGGATCAACAACCTCGAAGAACGCCGCACCGTTCTCACGACGAAGCACTCGACGTTGGTGATGAACACGGCTGCCAAACCGCGCGAAACGTTCGTGCTCAATCGAGGTCAGTACGATGATCCCACGGAACGCGTTTCGGCGCAGACGCCAGGCGTTTTGCCGGTGATCTTCAACAACACTTCCGAAACGGAAGCGGCAGAACTAAACCGTTTGGATCTGGCAAACTGGCTTGTGGCGCCCGGGCACCCGCTCACCTCACGAGTCGCAGTCAATCGGATCTGGAAGATCTTTTTTGGTACTGGCATCGTCGCCACGTCAGCCGATTTTGGATCGCAGGGCGAATACCCAAGCCACCCCGAGTTGCTCGATTATCTGGCCACTCATTTTGTGCAGAGTGGCTGGGATCAAAAACGTCTCATTCGCGAAATCGTCAGCAGTGCCACGTATCGGCAGCAGTCCATCGCGACCGCAAACCAAATTGAGCTGGATCCCAGGAACCGTCTGCTGGCTCGTGGGCCGCGGTTCCGACTGCCTGCCGAACTGATTCGCGATCAGACGCTTGCCGTGAGTGGCTTGCTGGTACGACGAATCGGTGGGCCAAGTATGCATCCGTATCAGCCGCCGGGATTGTGGAAAGAGATTAGTCATTTCGGCAGTACGCCAGCCACCAAGCAGGTCTTTGTTCAGGACCATGGTGAAAAACTCTATCGGCGCAGTCTGTACACAATTGTCAAACGCACCAGCCCACATCCCGCGATGGCGGCATTCGATGCCCCCAACCGAGAAATGTGTACGGTTGATCGAGGTGTCACCAATACGCCGATCCAGGCACTGGTCACACTGAATGATCCTCAGTTCGCCGAAGCCGCGCGCGTGTTCGCCGCGTGGCTGCTGACAGATGAAGCGGCCACGGATGATCAGTCTCGAATCAAACGAGCGTTCGAGAAAGTTGTCTGTCGCATTCCGAGTGACCGGGAACTGAATGCGGTGGCCTCATTGCTGCAGTCCGAACGAAAACGATACCGCAGCCATCCTCAAGCCGCCGCTGAGGCGGTGTCGGTCGGGGAGTGGCCGCAATCAGAAGACATTGATGCTGTCGAGCAGGCGGCATGGACGCAGGTGGCTGCGCTGCTGCTGAATTTAAGCGAAACACTGACACGCACCTAAGCATTGTTCGAGGTATATGTGAGCCGCGAGGCGCTAGCCGCGGGTGAAAACACTGCCAACAACCGGCGGCTAGCGCCGTGCCGCTCACAACGAATCGGATAACACTTACAGACATGCAAAGAAGACTCATGGCTCTATCATTAACAGACGAAATCGGCATGCGACGCTCGCAATTCATGACGCGGCGATCTCTGTTCGGCGGTCCGGCAGCCGGAATGGGGGCGATGGCGCTCGGAGGGTTGTTGGCGGCCGAAACGAAACCTGGCAGCGGTGACACTCCGGGAGCGCACGGGCTTCCCGGGTTGCCTCATTTCGCTCCCAAAGCGAAGCGGGTCATTTATCTGTTTCAATCGGGTGGGCCAAGTCACGTCGATCTGTTTGATCACAAAGACGAGTTGGAAAAACTGCACGGAACCGATCTTCCGGAATCGATTCGAGGCAGTCAAAGGCTCACGGGCATGACCGCTTCGCAGCAAAACTTCCCGGTCGTTAAACCGTTGTGGGGCGGTAAACGCTGCGGCGAACGCGGTACGTGGATCGGCAACACGCTGCCGCACACTCAGTCCATTGCCGACGATATCACCATCATCCGGTCGATGTGGACCGAAGCGATCAATCACGATCCGGCCGTCACCTTCATCAACACCGGGTCACAGCAGATGGGCCACGCATCGATGGGCGCCTGGCTCAGTTATGGACTTGGTACGGCCAACGAAGATTTTCCGGCGTATATGGTGCTGCTGAGTCAGGGGAGTGGAAAGAACCCGGGGCAGCCTCTGTTTTCACGTCTTTGGGGAAGTGGCTATCTGCCCTCCAGCCATCAAGGCGTCATGTTGCGGCCCGGTGCCAACCCTGTGCTGTATCTGAAAAACCCGCCGGGAGTCACCCGCGACTCACGCCGAAAACTGCTCGACACACTCGGCGAACTCAATCAAATCCACTCGGTCGCCGCCGGTGACCCGGAGACACTGGCTCGGATTGAAGCGTACGAAATGGCGTACCGCATGCAGACTTCTGTTCCGGCGTTGACTGATGTTTCGGATGAACCTGAGTCAACTTTTGAATTGTACGGCGATGATTCACGCCGTCCGGGAACCTTCGCCGCGAATTGTCTGCTGGCACGCCGGATGGCAGAACGCGGCGTGCGGTTCATCCAACTGTTCCATCGCGGCTGGGACCAACACATTTCCATCAGAAACCAGCTGCCACGACAGTGTAAGGACGTCGACCAGGCGTCTGCGGCACTGGTCAAGGATCTGAAGCGGCTGGGAATGCTGAAAGACACACTTGTGATCTGGGGCGGCGAATTTGGACGCACGGTCTACAGTCAGGGTCCACTGGACAGTCCAACATCGGGCCGCGATCACCACGGAAGATGCTTCACCACATGGATGGCCGGTGGAGGAATCAAGGGTGGTGTTGATTACGGAAGGACCGACGATTTCGCCTACAACATCGTAGAGAACCCCGTCCACATCCGCGACTTAAATGCGACCGTGCTGCATCAAATGGGGATCGATCACGAACGCTTTAACTTCAAATTCCGTGGTCTGAACCAACGGCTCACCGGCGTGGAAGAAGCCAGCGTGATTGAGGAGATTCTGGCGTAGCCCCCTAACCCCCTCCCCCGCATTGAACTGGCCACGCAGTCAAGTAGGGTGTGTGCTTGCACACACCACGAATGTGCGAGGTAACATCGATGAAGCCGACCGACGTTACCCCTTCGGACGGTATCTGCGATCAACTGGATTAAGTCTCCGACTTGCGGCACATGCTGCCTCGTCCCGCGATCGGTGCGTGCAAGCACGCACCCTACTTTGCTAACCCTCTCCCCCGTGGGGACGTCGACACTGCGTGGCCAGATCAATGCGGGGGAGGGGGTTAGGGGGAGGAGCCACGCCAACGACTTCTAACTCAACATTTCCATGCCGGCACGCTTTACAACCAAGGGACGATCAACGAGATTCTCAAACAGCTATTACTAGAGACCCCGTAAGTTTTCGCGTAAGCAACTCATGATAAAAACGATTCCATTCCTGATGTACAGCCTGCTGTTGTTTCCGGGCGCCACCGCTGTCATCGCCGATGAAACGAAGCCTGATGTCGCTCCGGTCATCAGCCGACCTGGCGACCTCATTTCTGAAGACGACTTCGACAAGGCGGATATCCGTTCGCAGTGGGTCCCGCTGCACGGAACTCGCTGGACGATTGTCGACGGCGCATTAAGGGGCGAGCCGTCGACCAAAGAGTATCAGCAGGCGCAGATCGCCACGGGGAACAAACGCCACAGTGGCGGCACTCCCAGCAGTCGGTTGATGGTTCGATCGGACGACTGCATCCTGCTGTTTCGATTCAAACTTAGCGACGGACTCAAGGGAGCCCACTTTGGTTTCAACGATGGCACGTTCAAGTCAGGCACAGGACATGTGTGTCGGTTGACCGCGACGACCAACCAGGGTCTGACACTGCAGAAGGACAAAAATGCCAAGCTCAAAGGCGATAAGGACGAAACGCTGATCACCAGCGATTTCAATCCAAAGCCGGACACCTGGTATTGGATGATGCTGGAAGTGGTGGGCGATCAGATGGTCGCACAGGTCTCCGGCGGCCCTGTTCTGCGGGCTCGGCACGCTCGCATTGACATGCCCAAAGGTCAAATCAATCTTCCGACGCGCGGTGGAGGCGCCATTTTCTACGACCATGTTCGCGTCTGGAAAGCTTTGACGCCGCGCGATGCACCATAGTTAGCTTCGTGCGGCAGTGCATCAATCCGGCTGAGACACCCATGAAGCAGGGATGTCGTCATGAATCGTAGTGAAGTTGGGCAGATATGTAGCTTGGGACCATTGTCCCGAGTTGAATCAAATTACTGGACGGGACGATGGTCCCATCCTACGGCCGAAAACCACAATCGGTGACCGCACCCATGAAACACCTTGTTCTCATCCTCGCAATAAACATCGTACTGTTCTGCGGCTCGAGCAGCACAAAAGCGGCCGCTGCCGTCCCTGCAGCGAACACCACTGCACCACCGAACTTCGTGGTGATCTTTACCGACGATCAGGGTTACCAGGACGTAGGCTGCTTCGGATCGCCGGACATTCGCACACCGCGGCTCGACACGATGGCATCTCAGGGCATGA
>JBDONA010000966.1:0-1236 GCA_039831575.1 Fuerstiella sp.
GGTTGGGGGGCAGCAGTCCGGATTGATGAAGGCGGACGAGCAGCTTGTTGCCCGACTGGCCGTTATCGATCGCGCCCGAGGGTGCGCTTATGTAGATCTCATGCCCGTCGATAACAAGCGGTGCTTCAGTGGCGTTCCCCTCGTTACCGCCCCAGATGTCACCCGATTGATTCTGCAACACGACGACCCCTCCGGGATTGTTGATCGTACCGTTGATCTGTAACGAAGGCGTCGCCACCGAATCATCCAGCCAGGAGTTGTGAGCAAAGAATCGGCCCCCGATCGTCTTGCCCGCCGGCAACTCCGTGGTATAGCCCCAGTCCGTCGCCGCTGCTGTCGGACTGGCAGTGACGGTCGGGCTGTATCCGAAGCTCACCAGATCGACGTCTCCCACGACAAGGTCGCTGCTGGAACGGTTGTCCAGGTGGACATGAGTGCGAGCGTAGAAGAGAGGATTGCCTTTGATCGTCTGAGTGCCGTTCAAAGTCTTGAGCGAGCCCCAATTCGTCGTATCAATATCCGGGACCTTGAACTCGTAAAGCTGGTCGAAGACGGAGACGGAGACAGGGTTCACATCCGTGACATTGATCTGATCGTATTCCAGGACATAGGGACGATGCTGTGTGCCCGGCAGGTCGTTCCACAGGCCGTCGGCCCGTCGCATCTCTGCATAGTTTTCGTTGTTAGAGGCATTGTTCGGTTCGCCAGAGTTCCAGTTCGCGAATCCGTTGACAGGCCGTCGCCAGTCGCCTTCGGTGACAGCATCGGTGGCGTTGATCCAGAGACCGACATATTCGTGATTGGGCAGGCAGTTCCCGCGTGGGCTCGCTTTTTGACAGAACTCCTCATGGAAAAGCTCCCGCAGCTTTTCTTCGTCCGCCGCAGACTGGACGTCGGCGATCATGCCACCCCGAAAGGTCGCGTCGTCGACAGCCTGCTGCCAGGTAAAGGTGTCGTAGGTGTCAAACGGACTCTTTCTCAGCTCGAGAACCGCGTCTCCATCCGCGCCAGGGGTTTTTAGAACGTAATAACGTCGTTCGTCGCCCGTGGCGGTCACCCAGCTCGATTTCAGCTTGCCTTTGGCGTCCGTCGAAATCTTCAGAGCTGCGTAGTCCTCTTCGATGCCTACCGGCCCACCGACTTCCCACTCGGTGAAGGTTCTAAAGGCTAGGTCACGACCGGGCAGTGAGGGGGTGCCATTCGTAAAAAGAAGTTGTCCCTGGGGATATGGGTTCA
>JBDONA010000966.1:1336-3287 GCA_039831575.1 Fuerstiella sp.
TAGTCCTCTTCGATGCCTACCGGCCCACCGACTTCCCACTCGGTGAAGGTTCTAAAGGCTAGGTCACGACCGGGCAGTGAGGGGGTGCCATTCGTAAAAAGAAGTTGTCCCTGGGGATATGGGTTCAGCTCGGAGCCGTAGAAGTTTCCTCTCGAGGCGGAGAAGATCAGGTAGTAGGTGGAGTCAGGGTCAACGGAGACCGGCTCATCGAAAAACACGGTGGCCCAGTCTCCGGTGGAAACCCCATCGACAGTCGCACTGGCAAGCAAGGTCTCGGGTGTTGCGGGGGAGGCGCTGTGGAGCTCGACGCTGACGTCCGCCTGACCTCCAACGCGCAGGGACAGCTTGACGCTCGCCCCTGAGACGTTGCCAGCTCCGGGCTGGAACGACTGCCCCAGGTTCGGTATGAAGCCATCGAAGTCCTCGAGCTCGGCGGACTGATCGATCACTTGAACAACTGGCGCCCAGTTCGTGTAAGCGTTGTCCACGGCGTTCCCCAAAGCGCCGCCCGTCCAGAACAACTCATCACCGGTCTGTGTCCAGAAAGTGACGTCCTGTTCTTCGTCTTCCAGCCACTTCCACACTCCTTCGTGCCCCTCATCGCTGGCTCCTATCCAAAAACTATCGACCCCTGCCTGCGGGGCGATAAAGTCCTTGAGGAGTTGTTGCTCTTGCTCAGAGCGGATGGTCACCAGTCGGCCACCTCGGCTCTGAGCGTCCGCCTGTGCCTGCTCGTAGGTGAAGTTCGTGTTGACATATTGGTATCGGTCAAGTTGGACACCTTCCGCGACCAGGATCGTTCCGTCCGTGTCAACCTCCAGCCTGGCCTCTTCTCGGCCGAGCACGGTCGCGTCCCACTGAATCTCACGGTTCGCGGTCAGGTCAAATATCTTGTTGTCTGGCTCCTCATCGCTGTCGCCTCTATCACTCTTGATCTTCGCGTGAAAGTCGTCATCACTGATAAGCTGTTCGGCCTGAACAAGCAGGTTTTCCGTAACCACGGTGGCTCCGGGTGAACTGGTAACCGTCGAAGTCCCGGTGTAGGTCACCTCGACATTGGGCCTCGAGGCCGCACGCCCTCGGCGCGTGTGGGCTTTGGTATAAAGGTCGAGGTTCTCCAGGATCGCAAAGATCTCGATCTTGTCACCAACGATTCTGGCCCTGTCTTCAAGAGAGATCTCGGCAGTCCCCACGAACGTGACCTGTCCTGTTGCCTGATTGGCATTCTGCATGCCATTACCATAGGCTTCGACCACTTCGCCCGTTGAATCGTCAGGATCGGTGTCAACCCCGAGCACCTTGGCGGTCAAGTAAACCTCATCGGCAACCAGACTGGCTTGACCGATGACGATTTCCGTCGTGTTCTTGTTCTTAGTGTCATCACCGGCCTCGATCTCAATGCCGCTGTCGTCCCCCTGGTTGGCTTTCGAAACTCCAAACAGTGCGCCAGACTGCGTCCTCGAGCTCATCTGATCCGAGAGATAGCTGTAGGCATTCAGCTCGATGCTGTCTCCGGCAAACAACCGGGCCCCCTGGTCCGTCTCAATCTTAGAGGTGAAAGCCTGACGGACCCAGGCGTTTGATTTCGCTGTTGCGGTGAGTGCTCCATAACTTTTCGTGTCGGAATGAGCCTCCCCGGCATCGCTGATCTTGGACTCTACGGTCAGGTGTTCGGTGGCGTGGACATTTCCGTATAGCTGGACGATCGCAGAGTGATCGGATTGGCTCGTGGCATCCGCCCGCGCCTGTGAAATGATCGCGCCGCCGTAGGCTTCTGTGCTGGCAGCCATGTTGCCGGCCGACACCGCGGTGATATCGATGTCTCGGGCAGCCCGAACCAGGCTCCCGGCAGCGAGTTTGATGTCGACCTGCGGATTTGCAGTGCTGGTTGCGCGGGGATTGACAGCCTGCGCGAGGATAGTGCCGCCCGCACCATGCACATAGCTCGAGG
>JBDONA010000802.1:0-3285 GCA_039831575.1 Fuerstiella sp.
TGAAAATCAAATGGGATCGTTTCCAGACGACCTCGAAAATTTGACATGCGTGGCATGTACCGAATCTGACACCAGCCTTTGTCGAAGTACCACACGTTTTCATTGCCGTCCATGTAGTCCAGATAGGAATCGAAACCGCAACTGCTGGCGACCACGGTAATGCGTTCCTCGAGGACGGCTGTGTAGATTGCGTTATGCCCACCGAGCGAATGCCCAATGGCTCCGAATCCATGCGACGTGTCCACAAAGTTCAGAGACGTCAACAGGTCCAGTCCACGTGAATTGTCCCAGATGGCTTTCATCGTGCCGCTGACATATCCCAGCTTCCCGAGGTTGGGCCAGTAATTCGCCAGGTGTGGATAAGCGGGGGACAGAGTCACGTAGCCACGTTCGGCCAACTCGGCGGCATATTGCCGACCCGCACGCCCGCCAAGTCCGACGACAACTTTGTGACCGACGGTGTTGTCAGTGGGATGCAGACACAGAACTGCCGCAGCCTTCCTTTGGCCGGCCAGCACATTCTTCGGTATGCACAGGTAAGCGGGTGTTCTTGATCCGGGTTCGGACTGATACGTAATCAACCGTCGAACGTATGAACCGACGTCTGTCTCTTCCTGCACCTGCACGTCCGGATCGACTCGTCGGTCGTCACCGGGCAACGGCCCCATGACCACCTGCATGGCCTGCACGATTTCGGCTCTTCGTCGCTGCCACTCTGTCGCACTCGTCACTGGAACAATGTGACCAGCTTTGTCTCGGAACTTCAACAGGTTGTTCCGATCAAGCCGAACGACAGCATCCTGTCCCTCGCACGTTGGGGTGACGACGGCCAGCAGAACGCCCAAACCGATGCTTAAGTCACGCATTTGTGAGTCCCTTTCGTACAGTCCGGTGAATGTCGTGCATGACTTTCCAACTGACAGCGACTGCAGCATAGACCTTTCGATCTTCCGTCGGAATGGTCCCGGCAAATCGTGTTCCGGCAGCAGGATCAGGGGAACTCGATTATGAGTAAGTACGCCATATCGTCATGGTCGTCCCGAGGGCGATTCCGGACTCAGAGGTCAGGCAACACGCAGATTGCAGATTTGGCTTCTTTCGAACGAAAATTCGGCCGATAGGCAGCTAACAGAACATGTCAATTCGATTTGAGTGCGAATTACAGAAAACTCTCCATTTTTTTTTTGAGATATCAATTTGAGTGGACCCGTTGATTTTTTTTCGTATTCTTACTGGTTACTGGTTACTGGTTACTGGAGTGTGTGCTTTCACCCCTTGACCGTTCACTCATGAATGTGTGTGACTGGTTGTTCTGTTTTCTTTTTTTGAAGGATGTCAACATGATTCGTTCGGTGAGGAAAAAATCTGGTTTTACTTTGATCGAATTGTTAGTGGTCATCGCGATCATTGCAATTCTGATCGCGTTGCTGCTGCCAGCTGTGCAGCAGGCTCGTGAAGCGGCCCGCAGAACTCAGTGCAAGAACAATCTGAAGAACATCGGACTGGCGACGCACAATTATCACGACGTCTACAATTGTTTCCCACCGGGGACCGTCGGACCAGGCGGTCATCGCGCTCGAGATTTCAATCCCCCATGGGGTAACGGTGCGCCGCCGCACGGTACCCTGGCATTGAATCATACTGGCTGGCTTTTCCTGCTGCCGTACATTGAGCAGGCACCGTTGTATAACCAATGGAATTTCGACCAGGCCAGCAACAATTTTTACCGCCAAGGCATGACGGGGGTTCGTGGTGGTTGGCCCAATGACAACACCGAACTGGTGAAGACCAAGATTTCTTCGTTCATGTGTCCGTCCGACGCGTCGGACGGGTTGTCAGTGCGAACCGATGTTGCCGCCTACCATGCTAACCACGCCCGAACGAACTATTTGTTCTGTGCAGGAGGTCACGGCAATGGCTGGTCTCTTGGTCGTCCGTGGGGCAGATTCCGTGGTTTGTCCTCTGCCGTCGCGGACGGACGCACTCGAATTGCTTACCAGGGCATGTATGGACATGATCAGTCCTGCCGAATTAGAGACGTCACCGACGGCACGAGTAATACGATCGCTATCTGTGAGTCAATTATCAAGGTGTCATCAAAAGTGACAAACTTTGGTCGCAGACACGACGCCTACACTCCGATCTGGGGTGGGCATCGTCATTTAGGAACATTTGCCGTTAATCATCCGAATAGCCGAAACCATATCAACAACGCGCGTTATCACATCAATGGCCCCGTTCACGTTGCGGGAATGATTGGCTCAAACACCAATGATGTACGCGTCCACGCTGCCGTAGCGTCCAGTATCCACACTGGTGGTCTTCATGTGGCCATGGGTGACGGTAGCGTAAGGTTCCTGTCGGAGAATATGGACAAGAGTACATATGCCCTTTTGACTCGACTTGCTGACGGTGAGGTTCTCGGCGAGTTTTGATTCGGGAGGCGGCTAAAGAGCTGTGTGTCACCATGCAGTCGTGATGCACACAGTTCGTAGTCACCTGTCGCTTTCAAAACCGGTGAGAACTGAACTGTTGTGGATGTGGTTTCTTTTTCTTGTTCCAATGTGAAAGGTTTGTCCGTGAAAAAGTTTGTTCCAACTTTCCTCGGCTTATTTGTGCTAAGCGTAATGGTTCTTCCCGTTGTCGGTTGCTCTGGCGGGGGCGGAACGGACTCATCAGCCGAATCTATAGGTGACGATCTAAGCGCGGATGACGATCTAATGGCGGACGGTGATGATACTGGAACAGAGGATCAGCCCTAGGAATCCCGACGGCGATTTCAACTTCCAGTAGGAACCAAACCGCACGTGACTCGACTGAGCACGTGCGGTCTTCTTATGCGCTGCTCTACCTGCTGGCGATCAATGGCTTGTCCCAGCGACAACTTCAACCTGGGACGAAGTGGTACCGGGTGTCCGAACGCGTTTAAGAAACCGCTGCAGGCACTCCGTCGGCAAAGTGCCGAAGAACGTTCATGGGTTAAATCCAACCCACGGACAACTTTGCAGGTCACCTGGAGAGTAAGCGTTATTTCTGTCCCATGGTGCTCAACTGCAGCAGATCCACTGGCGACCGTACAGGTCTGGAGGGGACCAGGTCATTTACGGCGGGCGCGGCGATGTGCCCGGCGAGCGCGGGTGCGGATGGCCTTGGCTCGTGATTCTTCCAGCCGGTGGTTGAGGACCGCCTCGGGATGTGCGGCGGCCCAGCGGTCAGGGAGCAGCTCCTCAAGGCACTGGTCATCCGCGTGGATGCGGAGGAGAAGGTCGCGCACGTAGGCCCAGG
>JBDONA010000255.1:0-14723 GCA_039831575.1 Fuerstiella sp.
CTGCGCGCAGCCATGGGCAGACGACAAACAAAAGAACAGAAGCTTCGACAGGATGGACAGGATAAACAACAAAGAAAATCCTGTTAATCATATACATCATGTCAAAAAAGAGGCGGTCGGTGAGCGTAGGTCGCCAGGACCCAAACAAACCAGCCGGGTGCGTCAGCTTCCGTGTCTTCGAACGACAACCCGCCCACAGCAAGCCCGGTCGAACGGCATGTGCCATCGGCGCGGGCTGCACCGCGGAAAAAAGTCAGCATTCGGTCGTCATCATCGGGGATTGGACATTCAGAGTCGCGTTTGCGGCGAGCGGGGCTTACAATTTGCGGAGGTATTACTATGCCACGCCCGCCTTTTTCTCCCGCCACTCGAATCACATTCCGCCTTGCAGGTCTTGTTCTGTTTGCGTGTCTGACAACGTCGGTCTGCGCAGATGACGCTGTACCGGGTGGTGCCGCCCTCGAATTCTTTGAAAAGAGTGTCCGGCCGATTCTGGTGGAACATTGCTACGAGTGCCATTCTGCCGGCGAAGTGAACGGTGGTCTGAGGCTGGATTCCAGGGCTGGGGTCATGCAGGGCGGTGACACAGGGCCAGCGCTTGTCGCCAGTGATCCCGAAAAGAGTCTGCTGATTGAAGCGGTTCGTTACAGGAACCGTGATTTGCAGATGCCGCCTAAAAACGCACTGTCGCCCGCTCAGGTTGCTGTGCTGGAGAAATGGGTGGCCATGGGCGCTCCGGATCCGCGAATTGAAGCCGTGAGTAACACCGGAACGGGTCCGACGGGCATGAGTATTGAAGACGGGCGAAAGTTCTGGTCCTTCAAACCTGTGGCCAATCCGGCGATTCCTGACGTCAAAGATGCAACATGGGTGAAGAATCCCGTTGACGCATTCGTGTTGGCTCAGTTGGAAGCCAAAGGGCTGCGTCCGGCGCCGGCCGCAGACAAACGCACGCTGATTCGTCGCCTCACGTTTAACCTGATCGGGCTTCCGCCGACGCCTGCGGAAGTCGCCGCGTTTCTGGCGGATGAATCCGAGGACGCTTACAACAAAGTAATGGAACGACTGTTGCAGTCGCCACACTACGGCGTCCGCTGGGGCCGACACTGGCTTGATGTTGCGCGCTACGCGGATTCCAACGGTCTGGACGAGAACCTCGCCTTCGGTCTTGCGTGGCGCTATCGCGATTACGTCGTTGACGCGTTTAATAACGACAAACCGTTCAACCGGTTCGTGGTCGAGCAAATTGCCGGCGACCTGTTGCCCGAAGCGAATCAGGAAACAAAGACAGCCACCAGCTTTTTGGTCCTCGGTGCGAAAGTGCTGGCGGAACCGGACATGGAGAAGCTCGTGATGGACACCATCGACGAGCAGCTGGACACGACAGGCAAGGCGTTTCTGGGTATGACGTTTGGGTGTGCTCGGTGTCACGACCATAAGTTTGACCCCTTCAAACAGACCGACTATTACGCTCTGGCAGCGATCTTCAAGAGTACCCGGACGTTCGCAGAAACCAGGACCGGAGTCATCAAACATTGGCATCAGCATTCGTTTGCCACGGACGAGGACAAGGCCCGGCTGAAAGAGATCGACGCCCAGATCGCGAAGAAGAAAAGTGCGGCGGCATCCTTCAAATCCAAAGCGATCGTCAAGCTGCGGGGCGAAGCCCGGGCCAAAGCGACGGAGTATCTGGTTGCCGCCACGAAGTTCGAACCATCCGCTCCATTGGCCATGGTCGAAGCGATTGCCGCACCACTCGGACTGCACCCCCGAATTCTGCATCACACGCGACTGCACCTGGAATACAACCAGGACGATTCGTTTTTCCGTCAGTGGCACAAGCTTGCGGCGGCTGGCGACGTTGACGGCATCGACAAACATTTTCGTGGCGTGTTCACGGAAGCGGAGGCGGCGTTTGCGGCGGCTCAGAAACTGGATCCTCCACAGAAGACGTTGACAGACACACGGCTGAAAACAGCGCGAGCAGCTTTGCATGACCTGTCGGGATTTTTGGCCGTTCCGCCGAAAGTGGAATTTGCCTTTGACGCGGAAACTCTGGCGGAATACTACCGGCTGGAAGACGAGGCTCGAATTCTGGAAAGCAATGCACCGGACGAACCGGCGACGATGGGAGTTGGTGAACAGACAATCCTGACCAGTCTGCCGATCCACATTCGCGGCAGTCATCTGAATCTCGGTCAGCCGGTGGCTCGTGAGTTTCCCGAAGTGATGCGGACGTCGACAGTGCGGCCCGTGCTGCCGACCAATCAAAGTGGTCGACTGGAATTTGCGCGGTGGATGTCCAGCACTCAGCACCCACTTGCGGCGCGAGTCTTCGTGAATCGTGTCTGGGGCTGGCACTTCGGCCGCGGGATTGTCGGGACAACGGAAAACTTCGGCCGACTTGGTGACCCTCCATCACACCCGGAACTGCTGGACTGGCTGGCCCACCGGTTTATGGCCTACGGCTGGTCTGTGAAAGATCAGCATCGGTTGATTCTTTCGTCCAGCACGTATCAGATGGCGTCGATGCATCCTGCGGAAAAAACTGACGCAGCTGCTGCGACGCGTCCTGCATCTGTTGATCCGGAAAATCTGCTGCTGTGGAAGTTTCGTCTGCAGCGACTGGAAGCAGAACAGATTCGCGATTCCGTTCTGGCCGTTTCTGACAGGCTGGACACCAAGATCGGCGGTAAGACGTTACCGCTGCGAAATCGTCAGTTTGTGTTCAATCATACGTCACAGGATCACACGAAATACGACAGCCTGCGGCGAGCCATTTACCTGCCGGTGATTCGCAACAACCTGTACTCGCTGTTCGAGCAGTTTGACTTTCCCGACCCCACCATGCCCACGGGACACCGCAATTCCACCGTCGTCGCTCCCCAGGCACTGTTGATGATGAACTCTGAGCTGGTGATGGATTCCGCCAGCAGCATGGCGTTGATATTGCTGGACCGCGGCACAGACGATATTGAACGCGTGCAAATGGCGTACGAACGGACGGTGGGACGTCCTCCGTCAACGGAAGAAATTCAACGAGCGATTGCCTTTGTCGGCGAACTGACGTCACAGTCGATTGGGGCCACGGGAGTTGATGGGGTTGGGCGACAGCAGGCGTGGGCCGCATTTTGTCAGAGCCTGTTTGCCAGCAATGAATTTATATACGTGAGGTAATCATGTTCGTCGATCCTGAATTGCGAACACGTCGCCAACTTCTGAAGACGTCCGCCGTGGGCTTTGGTCACGTCGCATTGTCTGCCTTGCTGGGCAAAGAGACGCTGGCTGACCAGACACCGCCGGCTGTCGCCGCGACGTCCGTGGCTTCGCAGTTGCCTCATCTGATGGCGACAGCAAAGCGTGTTGTTTTTCTGTTCATGAAGGGTGGCCCATCACACGTTGATACGTTCGATCCCAAACCGTTACTGACGCGGGACAATGGAAAGCCATTGCCCTTCGACCTGCCACGAATCACGTTCGGCACGCAGGGCAACCTGTTGAAGTCTCCGTGGAAGTTTAAACGTTACGGCGAAAGTGGCCTGCCCGTCAGCGAGTTGTTTCCTCACGTTGCTCAGCACGTCGACGATCTTTGTATATTGCGGTCTGTGCATGGAACCAACCCGGCTCACGGTGGTGCCTTGTTGAAGCTGCACACCGGGACGGATCAGTTTGTACGGCCCAGCATGGGTTCGTGGGTGATCTACGGTCTGGGAACTGAGAACCAGAACCTGCCTGCCTTCGTAACGATCTGTCCGACCCTTGCTCACGGTGGCGTGAACAACTGGGGTGCCGCATTCCTGCCTGCTCATTGTCAGGGAACGCCGATCGGCAATGCCAGTCTGGCGGCGGCCAACGTCAGGGTGAAGCATATCAGCAACAGTCGCATCTCATCCGACGCCCAACGACGGCAACTGGATCTGATTAAGGCCATGAACCGGGATCATCTGGAAGTCACCGGACGAAATCAGGCATTGGAAGGACGACTGAATTCGTTCGAACTGGCATTTCGTATGCAGTCGGCCATGCCTGAGATTCAGGATCTGTCCAGTGAGACTGTTGCCACTCAGAAACTCTACGGACTGGACGACGCTGTTACGGAAGACTTTGGTCGACAGTGCCTGATGGCTCGGCGTTTTCTGGAACGCGACGTGCGTTTTGTGCAGGTGACTCACAGCGACAGCGAGGTGCAGTGGGATCAGCATGCCAATCTGTATCACGGTCACACCAAGAATGCTGCAGAAGTCGACAAGCCGATTGCCGGGTTTCTGACTGATCTGAAAGCACGCGGGCTGCTGGAAGATACGCTTGTGCTGTGGGGCGGAGAATTCGGCCGCACACCCACGGCTCAGGGAACCAACGGTCGCGACCACAACCCTCATGGTTTCACGATGTGGCTGGCTGGCGGTGGAGTCAAAGGTGGCTACGCGTACGGTGCCACCGACGACTACGGCTACTACGCTGCCGAAAACAAAATGCATGTGCACGACCTGCACGCCACGCTGCTGCATTTGCTGGGCCTGAATCACGAACACCTGACATTCCGGTACGCCGGTCGCGATTTCCGCCTGACTGACGTCGCCGGACACGTCGCTAAAGATATTCTGGCTTAGGAGGGTAGCGCCAATTGCTTCGCCTGACCAGTGTTGTTCGTAACCCAAAGCGTATGCCACGCGGTCCGACTGCACCAAAGTAGGCCGCGTGAAACGCGGCGTCGATGAATCGTGCACGATATCGCGCCACCTGAGAAGTCACAGTGGCGCACTTCGAACGGCCTGCGAAAACTGCTTGCAAGCAAGCAGTGCTTTCCGAGGAAAGGGCGTCGATCGTTCAGCTGAGCCAACAACTGAAGAACGACAAGCAAATTCGTTTTGTCACACGATGCATCCACTTTTCCACTGCTTGCGAGCAAGCAGTGGCACGGATGCCTGACTGACGTCGCCAAAAATATTGTGGCCTGACGAGTTCAATTCTCCAGTGCGCCGTTGCCGTTCCCGATTTCGTCCTCTTTCTTGTAGAATTTCGTCAGGTCGATGCCCCCCTTTTGCTCCAGTTCGACGATCTTGAGTCGTTGTTCAATTCTGACCAGGCGCGATTCCAGAAACGGCGATAGTTTTTCATCAACGACTTTGCGGGATAACGGCACCTGAGGATAGTTCAACTGTCTTTGCAGTGCCGCGAAGAAGTACATCGGGTCTCGGCCCATATTTGCTCGGGCAATGCGACCTTCCTGCTCTCCAAACAGCGCGACAGAAGTGTCTTCTGTTTCAGATTCCGCTCCCGGGCGGGATTTCTGACGAGTCAGAAAATGCTCCGACGCCCGATACACGATCGCTGACAGCTCGTTGGCGCCCAGCTTGTTATTGAGTTCGACGATCCACTTCTTCCAGTTTTCATCGAAGCACGGATCGTTGGCCATCGCCCGTAGTCCGTCGTTGTAGCCCAGTCGGTTTCTGACGATGCATTCAAATTGATAGACGAAACTTCCCGCCATCGTTGCCTCACCAGCCCGGTATTTCGCTTCGCGTTCCAGTATCTGCAGACCGGTAATATGTTCGAAGCGTGAGGTGTCATCTTCAGCTCGGGCGATCACGAAGCATTGAAAGGGAGTGAAATAATGCGGTAGCCGAATCATGGCGTCACAGGTGCGACCGCTGTGCAGGATTTCGGCACGCATAAAGTCGACCGCCATCGGCAGGCGAGTGGTGCTGAGGATCTCTTCGTGAACCGTCTTCAGAATGTCCTGAGACGGGATGTTTTCCTGCAGCCGTTCGCGATAGACGCGAAAGAAGTACTCCTGTTCGATGTACTCTTCCCGCGGCATGAAAATGGGGTGGCTCATTGATATCTTTCGCGAACACGACTGTCCAGATTGTGCATTAGAGCAGTTTACTTATTCTCGTGAATCGTTTTGGCTCGTGGGCAGGCAATTTTCTCAGGCTGGAAGGCGTCTCTCGCGGCCACGAGTCAGCGTGAAACGCTGTAGTGCAGCGACCCGAGGCAGCGGAGTTTTCTCTTCCGTGCGGAGGTTCGAATCCAGGTTGAGGGCCATTCCGGCATCAGGAATCCTGAATCATCTTGATCAACATCTCACGAACTTCCTTTGGGTCTGCCCCGCCCACCTGTTTCATGACCATGCCCATCATCGGTCCGACCGCCTGAAGCTTTCCGGCCTTCACATCATCAACAGCATCCGGTCGACTGGCAATGGCCGCTGTGATGGCGGATTCCAAAGCACCGGTGTCTCGCACGATTTCCCGCTCGGCCGCCAGCGTTTCCACCTCTGTCACTGAAATCGCACCACCCGAATCCGCCGTCTGTTTCAACGATGCGTATACCTCGCGTGCGCTTTTGTTGGTCAGTCGATCGCCGGTGATCCAATTTAGAAGTGCGCCCAGAATGTCTGACGTGATCGGAAAGTCATCAACACCCGTTTCACTGGCATTCAGGTCGCGCAGCACGTCCTGGGTGACCCAGTTGGCCGCAGTTTTTCCGTCACCACAGGCGGACGCAACGGCCTCGAAGTAAGCGGTGACGTCCGGCCCCTGACCAATGATCACAGAGGCATCGTATTCCGTTAGTCCAAGTTCCGTTTGAAAACGATCTCGCCTGGCAGCCGGGGTTTCCGGCAACGCCTGACGCACGGCTTCAATTTCTGATTCCGTCAGCACGACGGGCACGAGGTCGGGATCGGGGAAGAATCGATAATCGGACAGATCTTCTTTTTCACGCTGAGCAAACGTGACATTTCGTTCGGCGTCCCAGCCTCGAGTAAACTTGGAAGCATCGTCGATGGTCTTGCCGGTCATTCGGAATTCTTTGTCCTGCCGTTTCACTTCGTAGTCGATCGCCATCTCGACATTGCGAAAACTGTTCATATTCTTCAGTTCGACGATTGGTGTGGCCGTCGTGCTGCCATCGTCGTTGTGGATGTGAAGATTGATGTTGGCGTCGCAGCGCAGGGAGCCTTCCTGCATGTTGCAGTCAGAAACGCCAATGAACAGCAGCAGCGTTTTCATTTCCTCCAGATACCGACGTGCTTCCGACGCCGATCGAAGGTCCGGTTCGCTGACGATTTCCAGCAGTGGAGTGCCCGTACGATTCAGATCGACGCAGCTGTCTCCGCCTCGTCCACTGTCATCGTGCACGTTCTTGCCAGCGTCTTCTTCAAGATGAGCACGAGTAATATTGATGCGACGAATCGGGCCGCCTGCTTCGTCATTTGTGATTTCCAGCCAGCCATGTTCGCTGAATGGCAGGTCGAACTGGCTGATCTGATAGGCCTTGGGCAGATCGGGATAGTAATACTGCTTGCGATCCCATTTGGTGAAGAGCGGGATGTTGCAGTTCAGAGCCAAAGCGGTTCTGAGTGACAGGTCGAAGGCATGACGATTCATGACGGGCAGAGCGCCCGGCAGTCCCAGGCAGACCGGGCAGGTCTGGGTATTGGGATGGTCCGGGTTGAACTCGTTAGCGCAGCCGCAGAAGAGTTTGGACTTCGTTTTCAGCTGGGTATGGACCTCAAGCCCGATAATGATCGTGTACGACAGTGAACTCATGATTAGCCGTTAGCCGCCCTGGCGGTTTGCTCGGAGCTACCGCTTCGTAATTGAATTCCAGCATTTTTGCGTGTTTGACGCGGCATGCTGGTGGAAGACGATGAATCTGATGTGCAGTGAATCCCGGGTTGGACATCGCCGGTTTCCTGTTCATCTTAACCCGAAGCGTAAGCGAGGAGACAAGTTGAGTCGATCGCCTCGCTTACGCTGCGGGCCAGGAAAAACACTGGACAGGCGAAACAAGTGGGGATGTTATGGGAGTGCGGATTCTCTATGCCTAATCGGCCGTGTCAACACACAATGCTGACCAGGAAACCGGACCGGATTCGAAACGTTCGATATCCTCCAAAACTCCAGTCTCACCAATCCGGTAGACGACCAGCCGGCCTGATGCCTGACCGGCCGCATAAAGATGGCGACCGTCCGCCGAGATACTGAACGAACGCGGTGTGGGTTCGGTAGGGAACTGGCCCAGCGACCTGACCATGCCGCTGCTCTGGTCAATTGCGAAACCAGCGATGCTGTCGTGGCCACGATTGGCGACATAAATAAACCGTCCATTGGGTGTGATTTCGCAGCGGGCGGTGGAGTTCTTTGATCCGTCGAAGTCGGCCGGAATGGAGCTGACGGTTTGCTTCAGTTTCAGCGTTGCCTCCCTCGAGTCGACTTCATAAACGCTGATGCTGTCCCCCGCTTCATCACTGGTATAGGCCCAACGGTCGGATGGATGCAGCATCAAATGTCGCGGGTGATGTGAATTCGGAGTCGTAAGATACGGCGGTTTGGCGGCCTGCAGTTGTCCCTGTTTCGGATCGAACTGAAACTGATAGATCCTGTTGGCCCCCGTGTGCGGCACAAACACGGCGTGGTTTCTTGTATCGACGGCAATTCCATGAGCCCGGGCCGCCGTTGGCACAGTCTGTAACGGTGCATCACTTAGCCGACCGTCGGGCAGTACTTTGTGAACCGTGACTTTATTAGCAGCATAATACGCCGCAAACAGAAACTGCCCGGTGCGATCGGTTTGCAGGTAAGCCGGATCGTCTCCGCCGTCGACGGTGCTCAACAGTTTCAGTGTGCCCGTCGACGAATCGATGCGGTAGCTGGCCAATTGCCCTGTTGAACGCAGCGAAACGAATAACAATTCGCCATTGCTCGAAGCACTCAGAATCGCGGGCTCGGCCGGGCACGCCGTACGTCCGCGGCGAATCAGCCTGCCGGTCTCCACGTCACGTTCGAAGGTGACGATTGCTTTTTCCTGCAACAGTGAGACGAACAGCCAGTTGCCCGCAACAACGGCGTTCTGCAGAAATGCCCAGCACACGAATGTGGTGATCACCAGAGCGTTTCGGAAATATCTCATCGACGGAGATCGCGAGGGGGTCGGGAGTCTTTTCTCTTCAACAAATTGGACCAAAGACAACCTCAGTCCTTTGAGTAATTCTGTCGACATCGTCCACCTCTCAAAGAAAAGACTCCCGACCCCTTTGGCGTTTCTCAGCCGCCTTGAAACGTTATTCTGGTCGACTGCGCCTGGCCAATTCTAGCGAATGCCTCCCTTCAACAGCAGTCACTTCAACATTCAAGGGCAGGTGTCTACCGGCCGAGCAATTCGATGTGGCCGGTCGGAGATCGCGAGGGGGACGGGAGTCTTTTCTCTTCAACAAAATTGGACCAAAGACAACCTCAGTCCTTTGAGTAGATCTGTCGACATCGCCCACCTCTCAAAGAAAAGACTCCCGACCCCTTTGGCGTTTCTTCAATTCCAGTTACTCTGCGAAGTCACGTTGTCGAGTGTTCCGCACCAGATTCCAGAGGTAGATTTCCCATGTGCCAGTCGTCAGTGCGGCACGACCGCCATCAATTTGAAGTGACTGCTTCAAGCCTGCTGGTCTGCATCCGATGTTCGCGACAGACCATTACTCGAAACCGTGTATCGTTATTCACGAAGCCACGCGTCGCAGCTGTACTCATGATCGCCGTTTTCTCACAGTCAGCAGGTGCAGCGCTGCCGAATATTCTGTGGATTACGGCCGAGGATATGAGTCCGGCACTTGGCTGTTACGGAAACAGCTATGCAACCACGCCGAACATCGACCAATTGGCAACAGAAAGCGTGCGTTACACGCGTGCTTTTGCGACTGCTCCTGTGTGTTCTCCCGTGCGATCCTGTCTGATTACAGGGTGCTACGCGACATCGCTGGGGACGCACAACATGAGATCCGCATTTTCGCTCCCCGCATCCGTCCGCGGCTTTCCGACCTTTCTGAAAGACGCGGGCTACTTTACATCCAACAATGTGAAGACAGATTACAACACGTCGGACTCGGCACGTCTGATCGACGAATCCTGGGACGAAAGCAGCACGACGGCTCATTGGCGAAGTCGCAAGGACAAAGCGGCACCGTTCTTCAGCGTTTTCAATCTGATGACGTCTCACCAAAGTCGAACCATGGTGTGGCCGTACGAAAAGTTTCAGGATGAAGTGCAGAGTCGGCTTTCGTCTGCGGATGTGCACGATCCCGCTGCAGTTCCGTTGCCCCCGTACTACCCTGACACACCGATCATTCGCCGTGACTGGGCACGCTTTCACGACTGCGTGACTGCCATGGACCAACAGGTCGGTGCGATTTTGCAGCAACTCACCGACGACGGTCTGGCCGACGATACCGTCGTGTTTTTCTTCAGTGACCATGGCTCTGGAATGCCTCGTCATAAGCGAGCACTCTTCGACACCGGGATGCATGTGCCGCTGCTGATTCGTTTTCCGCAGAAGTATCAGCATCTTGCTCCTGCCGGCGCCGGAAGCGTGACGGACCGACTTGTGAGCTTTGTCGATTTTCCTCCAACAGTTCTGAAGCTCTGTGGTCGAAGCATTCCCGGCTACATGCAGGGGCAGGCTTTTCTCGGCGACGACGTGCCGGCTGAACGCGAGTTCGTTTTCGGTCACCGCGATCGCGTCGATGAGGCCTTTGATTGTGCCCGCTCCGTCCGCAGCAAAGACTTCCTGTACATTCGCAACTTCATGCCTCATCTGAGTTACAATCAGCCGACGGACTGGCCGGATCAGGGCGACATTCGCGGGGAAATCTATCGACTCACGAACCGCGACACGATGACGGCTGCCCAGTGGCAGTTCGCCGGCCCGTCCAGGCCGCTGGAAGAACTCTACGATTGCAACGCGGATCCGCTGAACCTGCACAATCTGGCGGATTCAGCCGCTCAGCAGAGTGTGCTTGAGTCCATGCGTACGGTCCTGGCAGATTCGATCCAACAATACGGAGACCGAGGATTCATTCCCGAATCACTTCTGCAGTCGGTGGCAGCCAGGGCACATCGCAAAGCGTCTGACGACGATGTGGACGCGGTTCAAGTCGCCGCCTCCGCTGCGTTGAAATCGGGGTTTTTGACGGAATTCGAACTACTGAATTTGCGACAAAGCCCTCATGCTGCTGTCAGGTATTGGGCCATAATCGGGCTGGGCCGCATGAAAATGACCTGGAACATGGTTCCAGCGTTGCTGACGAGTCTGACCGATCCGGCGTGGGCTGTTCGAATCGAAGCAGCACGTATTCTGATTGAAAACGAAACCCCTGCCGGAGCTCTGCCACTTCTCATTAGGGCGACCCGTCAAGCGGATCTGAATAACGTGCTGCACGCCGTGCGGACCATCGAGTTGCTTGGCGACAAGGCCAAGACAGCAATTCCAGCCGTCAAAACAGTCGCCCAGCGATGTCAGAGCATCCTTCCAACCGAAAGCACGGCGACGTTTGTGCAGAGTGCGGAGCAGGATCTGGCCATGTTCATCAGTTTTTCTGCCAATGCGTTCCTGAACGGACAGCAGGTTTCTGACCCGCTAACGCGGTAGAACAAGGTTTTACCTGCCCAGGCCCATAGATATCTATACAACTTTCCCTACCGCTGGGAGGGTCGCGAGGAACGAGCGGCGAAGGCAGTTGCTGCAATCTCGCAGGCGAAAATGCCCAGTAATCCCTCCCCTCGCTTAGGCTCGACCCTCCCGGAAGGAGGGTGAAATCTGTTTTTGGATTTGTGTAGATACCTATGCCCAGGCCGGAATCAATTTTGTCCGAGGCAGATTTCAAGGGGCAGACGGATTAGCGGAAGCAAGTCGGGAGTCGCATTGACAATCCATGCTTCACCAACTGAAATCCATCGACAATCGTCCTGGTGAGGGCATGGCCCTCGAGCCAAATAGAAGCGAAAGCCTGAAAAACACTGGTCCGTGCACGTCGGTCGCGACAAAGCGTCCGCGAGAAACAGATCAGTGTTCTGCGGATTACCCTCAATCGCCCGCCGATTCAGCGTTGTTCTCATTTTACTTAAAGGAAAAGATGACCAGTCAGAAGTTCGAGTCGTTTTCGCTGTCCAGCGGATTGCAGGTTGTTGTGGAGTCGATGTCGGGGGTCGAGTCCGCCGCAGTCACGCTGATGATTCCTGCGGGCAGTGTTCTGGACCGTCCCGGTAAGTCCGGCACGGCCGCGATTCTTTCAGAAATGTTTCCGCGTGGTGCCGGTCAGCTCTCCGCTCGGGAACTCTCTGCCACCATGGACAATCTTGGCCTGCAGAGAAGTGTGTCGGGGGGTGTCGGCTATATCACGTTTTCGGCGGCCACAACCGCCGACCGAATTGTCGAAGCAATTCCACTGATCGCGTCAATTATCACCGCACCACATCTTGTTGAGGAACAGTTCGGCCCGTCCCGCGAACTCGTGCAGCAGGCTCTGAGTGCGATTGAAGACGAGCCCCGGCAGCGACTCGGTCAGTTTCTGCGGCGCTGTTCATACTCCGATCCCTGGGGAAATCCGGCCGAAGGGTCGCTGGCAGATGTTCCGAAAATCACGTTGCAGGATGTTCAGCAGCATTACTCCAGCTTCATTTGTCCGAACCATGCAGTGATCGGTGTTGCCGGAAACGTGATTGCTGCAGAACTGCAGGAAGCGGTGGCGACTGCGTTCGAAGGCTGGACCTCCAAAGAAGTTACTGTGCCCGACACAGGTGACGTCGAAGCGTCACCGAAGCACGTCGAACACGATTCTGCTCAGACACACATCGGCCTGGCGTGGGAAACTGTGCCCTACCGGCATGAACGGTACTTCGAAGCGTGGGCGGCTGTCAGTCTGCTCAGCGGTGGTATGAGTTCCCGGCTGTTCACCGAAGTCAGAGAGAAACGCGGTCTGTGTTATGCGATCTCAGCATCAATCAACACACAGAAGGACCAGGCTCGTGTCTTTGGATATGCAGGCACAACGAACGAACGTGCTCAGGAAACTCTGGACGTGATGGTCGCTGAGATTCGACGACTTCACGAAGGCATCACCGAAGACGAACTGCAGCGCTGCAAAGCTCGTGCGAAAAGCACGTTGATCATGCAGCAGGAATCGACAATGTCACGGTCCAGTTCCCTGGCCCGCGACATACTGCACCTTGGTCGAGTGCTCGGACTGCAGGAAATTCGCTCACGGATTGACTCGCTGACCGTGGATCAGGTCCGCGACTTTGCCCTGGAATACGCGCCGGATTCAATGGTGCTTGTCACGATCGGGCCGGATGCACTGGATGCCAGCTGTCTGAAGGCCGCCGCCCCGGCCGTGTGACAAACCTTCTTCTCACGAATGGTCTCGCTGCCGAACGCTGATCGCAGTCGGCGACGCTTTTCTTTCCCGCATCACATCAACTTTGGATCACCACTGATGCAGTTTCACCAACACACACTTTCCAATGGTCTGCAGGTCATCTCAGAACTCAATCCGGCCGTGCACAGCGTCGCGGCCGGATTCTTCGTCCGCACCGGTGCCCGGGATGAAACCGACGGAGTGTCCGGCGTCAGCCACTTTCTGGAACACATGGCGTTCAAAGGAGACAACAGGATTTCCGCGGACGATGTGAATCGTATTTTCGATGAAGTCGGTGCCAACTATAACGCGTCCACCGGCGAAGAAGTCACGATGTATTATGCCGCCGTGCTTCCTGAATACCTGGACACGACCATGGAATTGCTGTCGGTACTGATGCAACCGTCGCTTGGCCAGGAAGATTTTGACATGGAGAAAAATGTCATCCTGGAAGAGATCGGCATGTACGACGATCATCCGTCGTTCACCGCCTACGACACCATTATGGCCACACACTTTGCCGACCATCCACTGGGGCAGAGCATCCTGGGGACCAAGGAGAGCATCGCGGCACTCACGTCCGAACAGATGCAGGCCTATCACGCGAATCGATACAAAGCCGGCAATATGACCCTGGCGGTCGCCGGCAATACAGATTTCGATTCACTGCTGGCCCTGGTTGAAAAACATTGTGGCAGTATTCCCGCGGGCCAGTGCGACCGGGATCTGCCGGAGTCCATTCCCAAGCCGGCGTTGCGGCTGGTCACCAAGGAATCCAGTGTTCAGCAGCATATCATGCAGATGGGAGCAGCTCCCAAAGGCACAGACGAACTTCGGTATGCTGCAGAGCTGCTTTCTGTGGTTGTTGGTGACGATTCCGGAAGCCGGCTGTTCTGGGAACTGGTCGATCCGGGGCATGTGGATTCTGCGGAAGTTGGGTACAACGAATACGACGGTGCCGGGACCTGGATGAGTTATCTTGGCTGCCAGCCGGATCGAGTCGAAGAGAATATCGCGGTCATGACCCGCGTGTTTGAAGACGTAAACGACAACGGCATTCTTCAGGAAGAGCTGGAACAGGCAAAAAACAAAGTGGCGTCCCGGATCGTGCTGCGAGGCGAACGTCCGATGGGCCGTCTTAGCTCGCTCGGTGGCAACTGGGTGTATCGCAAGGAATACAAATCCGTCACCGACGACCTGAAGATTGTGCGAGGTCTTTCACTGGCCGACATCGACACGCTGCTTAGCCAGTACCCCATCCGCATGAGCACCACCGTCGGTGTTGGGCCACGTGAAGAACTGGACCTCGGATAAACGTTACCAGGAAAAGGGGGTCAGGTACCAAAAACCGGAACGGCCCGAATGGTGCTTCGCATTTTTGGTACCTGCTCCCTGGTATGTCCCCAGGATCCTTAAAAAGAAATAGGAGGACCATCTCAGCGTCTGTATTGGAGGAATTTGCTCACCCTTCAATCAGGAGACTTTCAGATGGTTACGAAGACCAGGAAACGGAAATCCACGAGCTCGAAGAAAC
>JBDONA010000994.1:0-14706 GCA_039831575.1 Fuerstiella sp.
ACCGCCTCCAATCAGTCCATGGTTGCAGCAATGAGCGGTTGGTCGTCCGATCGGACAATTGGCATGGTGACAGACCGCACATTCCGGATGGTCGCAACCCGTCTGTGCATGCAGGGCCTTGCCCTGGCGTGACTTTGTTTTAGCGCAATCGGGACAGACTACGTCGCCGTTCGTTTGCTGACCGGTTGTTTTGCGGTGGTTGTTTGACGCATCAGGTGAGGTCTCTGGCTTAGCATCTGGCTGATCAAGCCCCTCGACTGCGGCAGGGGCGGTCGTCAACTCTTCCTTCTCAGCACCTTGCAGACACGCCATTCCGGTGATCAGACCGAGGACCATTGTTGATCCTTTGATAACGATTTCGCCGGACAGGATGAGTCCATTCTCGTCCTGCCGTAATTTTTTCAGCAGTCTCAGCATTTCAGTTCTCCATCTCTTCCACGACGTTGACCGACATGAGAAGAATTGTTGCCCCGGCATCGATCCGGCGACGAGTGTCAGCAACCAGCCTTGTGGCCCAATAGGATTCTCAGCCCGAACGCATTTCAAGCTGATCGTAAATCACAGGAACAACGAGCTGATGCTCTTCCGAAGGGAGGCGGGGCAGGCCCCGCCCCCGCTTCGGATGAACATTTAAGTCAGCGAACTGACTCAGCGACGGTTTTGGGAAGACCGTCAACTCCTTCTCTCTCTTGCTGTGCACTTGTTGCGATCAGTCTCAGCAGCTGTGCCTCTCTCGGTTCGCCGAAACTGCACTCGGGGCTCAATCGATTGCCGTCTCGCGGACCACACAATTGCTGTAACCGAAAAGATCGCTATGTCACAACGAACCGTTGCAATCTGCAGAATCTGTGCCACACGATTCATCGTTACAACCGGCACAATCGAACCTTCTGTGCAAACTGCTTATCAGAAACAGGTTACACCAGATTCAGGAGTCCAGTCACCGGGATTACACTGGATTTGATGTTTAAACTGATTAAGACAATGCTAACGATTGTGTCAATAATTCGTAACATGACGAATCTGCTGCCGGGACGTAAACGTCGGGCGTTCCATTCTGCTTGCGTTCACATGGCCGCTGACGAAGATTGTTGTCAGGGGGAGGGAATAAGCGTTCGCTGTCGGCTTGCCGGCATCCAGCCGTATGCGATGACGGTGGTGCGATGTGCCAGGCGTTTGACCGGGGAATCCAGCCCCAGAAATCCATCTGGATAGTCCATGTGCTGATCACTGACGCCGTTTACAACATTTTGACGAGACGGCGAGGCCCGCTGATTCACTCTGGCTGGTCCGTTTCACAGGTCCCTGCCTCAAACAGTGTGGCCAGACCTGGTATTCTGGCAATGAATCGGAAAGTCACTTTGATTCGCACGCAAAACGTGGCTGCGGGGCGTACAAACGAATATCCGGGCGGATTGGCAGTGCAAATACGAGCGGGTGTGCTGTTGACCAATATTTTTGTGCTCGAAATGAGCATCACGGGAAAGATCATTGATGGCGAAGTGTCTTGTTACCGGCGGAGCCGGGTTCATTGGAAGTCACCTGACGGAGTTGCTGCTGGAAGAAGGCCACGATGTCATCGTGCTGGATAATCTCAGCACCGGTCGGGCAACAAATCTTGATGCGATCAGTGGGCACCCCAATCTCACCATTCAGACCGGATCGATCACCGATTCCGTCCTGCTGGGTGAAGTTGTGCATGGCGTGGAAGTCATTTACCACCTTGCGGCCGCGGTTGGTGTCAAACTGGTTGCCGACGATCCGGTCCGCACGATTGAAACCAACATCTATCCGACTGAGCAATTGCTCCGTCTGGCCGCTCAGGGCAACGTAAAGAAGTTCTTTCTCGCCTCGACCAGCGAAGTTTACGGCAAGCGTCCAGGTGACGCATGGGTCGAAGACGACGACCTGCATCTGGGCCCCACCAGCCGTCCTCGATGGGCCTACGGATGCTCAAAGGCCATTGACGAGTTTCTCGCTCTGGCGTACTTTCAAAAGTATGGACTGGGCGTCACGGTTGGACGATTCTTCAACGTCGTGGGACCCCGACAGGTCGGCAACTACGGCATGGTGGTACCCCGTTTTGTCGAATCCGCTTTGAATGGAGGTCCTGTGACCGTCTACGACGATGGGTCTCAGGTCCGCTGCTTTGGCCATGTCGAGGAAGTGACTCGATGCCTGTATGCTTTGGTGCAGGAAGACAAGGCTGTTGGTCGAGTCTTTAACATCGGCAGCGACCAGGCGATTTCCATTCTGGAACTGGCGCAGCTGGTCATCGAAAAAGTTGATCCCTCCGTCAAGGTGGAGTTCATTCCGTATCACGATGCCTACGGCGAAAATTTTGAAGACGTTCAGCGACGCGTGCCCAATACCAACCGTCTGTACGAAGCCATCGGCATGAGGCCAACCATGACGCTGGACAAGATTCTGGACGACATCATCGCGTGGAAGAAACGGACACTATAAGTCTGTTTGAGCAGACTGGGACCACGACGCGCTGGTCAGAAACAATCGTAAGTCGTTACCTTGTTTGTGTTTCCGGAGAATGTGTTGTCGGTCGTGGCATTGCCGAACAAAGCTGCGATCGGCTGTGGCATGACTCACCCTGGCCGGGCAGGGGCGGAATTGCAGTTTCCACCACACATTAATGTTCACAACCGTTCAGCACCGGTCCGAAGGCAGCTTCCGCCCGTGAATTCGTCTCTTTTGTGCTTGAGGTGTGGTTTTTGGCCGTTTAGGATGCTTGGCGAGTGTTCTCCGATTGCGCGGACTTTCCAGCTTAACATGCCTGGGAAGCAGAATGCGTCGTTGGGCAGTGAAAACGGTTGTCGCTGTTGGCAGAGCTGGATCACCGTAAACGCTGAGTCATCAACCGCCGATGGTCAGGATACGGCGAGGGGTTTAGCTACGCTTATTGCCGGTGACCTGTTGTTGAGTCGAGTTTTTGGTTCCGAGCGTTAGCTCGCACGGTCTGAGGCACTGCCTCGTTGGATCGTGATATCACACTCCCGATGGTCGAAAGCATTCAGTGGCCACCACTGATTGACTTTCGGAGATTGTTCATGAGTACGCTTGGTAAAATCTGTCTGTCACTCACCATCCTGCTGTTGCTGCTGGCTCTGGCGCCGATTCCAGGCAAGTTTGGTGGCTGGACACCTAAGTTGTTGGTCTTTCACAATCAATGGTCCGAAAAACTTCGGGATGCCAAAGCCGATGCCGCTGACGGGATCGAGAAACGGGCTGCCGCACGTCAGGAACTCTCTTTGGCGTCGACTGATCTTGAAAACCAGGTGACTGGATGGGACCGATATTGGAATATCCCGCGGCGAGGACCGCAGGTGCCCCAGAACGCGCCTTCGCTTGACAAGAATAACGGACGACTGATTCTCAGGAACCTTGGCACGAACGACGGACTGGTCACGAAACAGGTGACAGATGACAACGGTGCCCAGCAATTGATGTTGCCGGTGGTCCACGCGTTTTATGGCGGACCGGAAGGCTTTACTTACGCCGGTGAATTCGTGGCAACTGCTGCCGAACTAACGAGTGCCGTGCTGCAACCCGTCCATCCGGTCAGTCCATCCGAGTTTAGTGACTGGCCCGTCGACGTCAGGTGGCGATTGCGGGGCATGATCCCTTCAGGAGCTCGCACCAGCATTGATGAACTGCACCGCCGCCGAACTCGTACCCGGGAATTGATTAGGCAAACGAACGCGAACATCGGACGTCAGGAAGGACTACTGAGCGCGGCGGAAGGTGCTCTGACACTGCGAAAAGAGGAATTGCTTGGAATTCCTCCTGAAGGTATGGACGATCATGAGCCCATCGTTGGGCGTCCCGAATTGACCGACGGACTTCTTCGGGCCATCGAAGACCTGGAGGAAGCACGAAATCAGTTGCAACTGGACGTCGACCATCTTCGACGCGCACTGAAAAAGTCTGTGCTGGAACGTGACCAGAAACGGGATGCGTTGAACGGTGCCGCCAACGAACTGCCGGATTCTTCTTCCGGCACATCGCTGGCTCCCCCCCAGGTGACCGGGCGGCCCGCAACCGCTAACTGATTCGTCTGTTAGCGTCAGGACTGACATAACGTGAACGCCTGCCGGATATTTATTCGGTTGGCTTCTGCGGGTTGCACGTCTGCTCAATTCCGGCTTTGTCAGCTGTCGATTCACACTACAGGTGGCTTCCAACAACGCTACTGCACGCTCAATTCTTGCTTTACGGGTATTCGTGCGGATGGGCCTTAACGATCAAAACGACGAATCTTCCATGTTTTCGCAGTCACCTCCCGGTGCGCCACGTCGACCGCTGTCGATTGTGGCCAGGATTATCATCGTCACCGTTGGTGTCTTCCTTCTGCAGTTGCTGACAAAACGTCCGCAGGGAGATTCGCTGGCCTTTGAATGGTTGGCCATTGAACGTGACCTGCTGTTCAGTTATGGCCAGATCTGGCGACTGCTGACCTATGCCTTTGTCCACAGCGAATCACAGTTGCTGCATATTGGCTGCAACATGCTGGGGCTGTTCTTTCTGGGACGCATTGTCGCTCAGACCCTTGGTGAACGTGAATTTCTGTGGGTCTATCTCACATCTGCCGTGTTTTCCGGAATTGTTCAGGCCTGTTCGATGGCCATTTTTCGGTCGCCCGGACAGGACTGGGTATTGGGTGCATCCGGAGCCGTTTGTGCCGTCTTCGTCCTGTTCGCTCTCCATTACCCTCGAATGAAATTGTACTTCTTCGGGATTCTTCCGATCGAAGCGCGCTGGCTACTGGTTGCTGCAGTGGCCTGGGACGGGCTTGGCTATCTGGGTCTGGTGCCCAGCCTGTTTGCAGGTGACGATGCCAAGGTCGGTCATGCGGCTCATCTGGGCGGCCTCGCCTTTGGCTTCCTGTATTTTCAGTGGAACATGAATCTCTCACGATGGTGGGATCGATTCGCCGGACGATTGACCGAAGCTCCGAAACCGCGGTCAAATCTCAAGGTCTATAATCCCGGCACCCAGCCCGAAGTTGATTACTCAGCGAAGGTCGACGATATCCTGGCCAAGATCAGCACTCACGGCGAAGCCAGCCTGACTGATCGCGAGCGACGAATTCTGACTCAGGCCAGCGAACACCTGAAGAGTACGCGTTCGTAGGGCGGGACGGCCCGCCAGCCGAGTCGAGCTGCCGCTCGGAATCCAATGGCCCGTTGTCGCTGGTCGCTTGATGCGATGCACAACGTTTATCGGCAAGCCGCAGGCGATTGCGGCTTGCCGTTAAACGAGTGATGGGAATCGACGTAAGTAGGTCAACGCCACCACAACGTGGCGCTGTCCAGCTAACAGTACTTTATCCAATGATGTCCTCGATCACGTGGCCGTGTACATCGGTCAGACGCCTGTCAATGCCGTTGTGACGCACGGTCAGCCGTTTGTGATCAATCCCCAGCTGGTGCAGTATGGTGGCGTGCACATCGTAGACCTGAGTCGGGTTGTCACGATCCAGTGGCTTGTAGCCCCATTCGTCTGACGGGCCATAGCTGATGCCACCTTTGATGCCACCACCACAAAGCCAGTTGGTGAAGACGTACGGGTTGTGGTCCCGCCCCTTGCTGCGTTGAGTTGACGGCATGCGACCAAATTCTGTGGTCCACAGAATGATCGTGTCTTCCAGCAGTCCGCGTTGCTTAAGATCCTTCAGCAGTGCAGAAGTGCCGATGGCCATTCCTGTCGCCAGCGGCTTGTGGTCTCGTTCGATGTCTTCGTGGCTGTCCCAGTTGCGCCGGGGGAAGCTGTTGTCGTTGCCGGACCAGATCTGAATGAATCTGACGCCTCGTTCCAGCAGACGACGAGCGACCAGACACTTACGTCCAAAGTACTCGGCTTCTTCCGGAATGTTGATGTGGTCCGGATAGGTTGCTCCTGGATTTTCAAGTCCGTACATCTGCAGCGTGTGCTGCGACTCCTGGGAAAGATCGAACGCTTCCGGAGCACTGAGCTGCATTTTTGCAGCCAGTTCGTAGCTGCGAATTCGGGCTTCCAGGCGCGAATCTCCTTCGCGTTGCTGTTTGTAATTTCGATTCAGCTGTTGCAGCAATTTCAGGCCGGCATGGTCGCTGTCTTTGGTGACGTAGTCGGCATCGGGCAGCAAATCGGCGATCGGATTTTTTCGCTGCGGGAAAATGGTGGTGCCTTGTGTACTGGCTGGCAGGAACGCTGAACCCCAGTTTTTCGGCCCGTTGCTGGCGAAGCCGCGATGGTCGGGCAGTACGACAAAGGTCGGCAGGTTTTCGTTCAGACTTCCCAGTCCATAGCTGACCCAGGCTCCCATGCCGGGAAAACCAGGTCGCTGAAAACCCGTCGCCTGAAGATACGTCGCCTGGCTGTGAACTCCGGTCTTGCCCACAACGTTGTGCACGAAGGCGATGTCGTCCACGCACTCACCCAGCGGGGCGACAACATCGCCCAGCATTTTGCCGCAGTCACCGTGCGGTTCAAACCTGAACGGTGACTTCATCCACGGACCCAGACCATTCTGAAATGCCTCAACGTGCTCACCAAAGTCCGATTCTTCACCGTGGTGTTTTTCGAGCGCCGGTTTGTGGTCCCACAGATCGATGTGACTTGCCGCGCCACCCATGAACAGCTGAATGACTCGCCTGGCCTTCGCCGGATGATGCAACACATCCACAACGCCGCCGCCGGTCGCGCGCGAATCCGCACTGGCGGCGTCTTCCTGAAACAACATCGTTGACGCGGCAAGACCGGCGAACCCATGTGCCGTTGTGTTCAGAAGTTGGCGTCGTGTCTGCATTGAACCAGGCGGTCCTCAAAAAAAGTCTCACACCTTGCTGTTTGAAAAAATAACGAAATTCGTGGATGGCTGATGCCACACCGTCGCTTACCGTTTCATGGCTGACTTAGTCCAGAAAAACGAATTCGCTGGTATTAAAAAGAACGCGGCACAGATTTGGCAGACCGTACTGTTGAGTGTAGCTGTCGAGTTGCTCACGCTCGGAGGCTGTCGGCTGCCGCCCCGTCACGAGTTCAAAGGCGCTGGCCGAAGCCGGTGTTCCCTGTGATTCAGACTCAACGCGCGCCGCAAAGTGGCGCGCCATTGTCAGGCTGAAGCTGTTGTTCAGCAGCGACAGTGCCTGCAGCGACGTCAGAGTTTCGGTGCGACGAGGCGTGCTCTGCGACGAATCGGCACAATCCAGCAGGGTCATGAACGGATCCGGCTGCGAACGGGCGATGAAGCGGTATACGGAACGACGGTGTGACGCCACGTCGTCCGGATCGAATTTGTGATACTCGAAGTGCGGCGAATGATCTGTCTTTTCCAATGCGAACAGGTAGAAGCCAGGTCCCCCCATTTTCAGATTAAGTTTTCCACTGACCGACAGGACTGAGTCCCGCAGTTCTTCTGCCGACAGCCGGCGGCGGGTCATCCGCCAGAGATACTGGTTGTCGCCGTCAATTAACGCATTGGCTTCGTTGTGCGTCGAGGCCTGCCGATACGCCGCGCTGTGCACGATCAGCCGGTGCAGATGTTTAAATGACTGAGTTCTGCGGAATTCGTCGGCCATCCAGTCGAGCAGTTTTGCATGAGTCGGCAGTTGTCCCATTTGGCCAAGGTCATTCGGTGTTTCCACAATGCCCTTGCCGAAATGGTGTTGCCAGATGCGATTGGCAATGGATCGCCACGTCAGTGGGTTGTCGTGGCTGGTGATCCAACGGGCGAGTGCCGCTCGACGGTCTGCTTCGGAGTGATCGTCCGGCAGATCCAGGTGCCATTTTGAGTCCTTCGTCAGCGGAATGATGCCAGGGCGAACGGCTGCCTGCGGCTGCTGAATATTGCCGCGATGCAGGACACTTACCGATCGCGGTGCACCATTCGTTGGTTTGAAATTGCCCTGCGGATCGAAGTGTGTCGCAGCTGCATAGACCATTTTTCCGACAGGCAGTTCTTTCAACTGCCTGTCGATATCGCCGCGTTGCTGCAGAAGTTGCTGATGCGCGGCCACCCGGTCCGGCGTCAGGATTTGATTCAGAATTTCCGTGCGACGTACTTCTGCTGTGGCCAATCGTGCGACCACATCCGGGGCAGCAGGTGTGGCCCAGATACCGTCGGTCAGGTTGGTTTTCCTCCATCGCGACGGTGCTTCGATGGAATCCAGAGCCACGACTTTGGCTCCGGCTGCAACGTTGTTGCGCTGCGAGTCCAGAATCTCCAGTTCCGCCAGTGCAAAGATGAAAACGCCTTTTCGATCGGCCAGTTTCGTGGCCGTGATGCGGACGAATCGGGCGGACGTACCGTCACCGGAAAGTTCTACTGTACTCAATCCGGGATTCGGAAAGTCTTTTTCGACGAACGTTTCCAGGCCCACAGCCTGTTGCTGCAACTTCGCATCAGGCCTGGCGTCAACGCGAAACCGCACGGGGAAACCAAAGCCGGCACCAATTCCGCCGAAGTTGTCGTGGCAGGGATGCAGCACGATTTTCGCGATGTTCACGTCACGACCCAGGTCGACCTCGACCCACTTTTCAACATCCGAAGTTGCCGACGTCTGACTGTGGTAGCCGAATTCCGGCCGTTTGTCGGCGGGCAGCGCTTTCGGTTTGAGGGCAGCGATTCGCTTGTCCAGTGCTGCAAGTCGTTCGCCACCTTCCTGTTTGACGTCGTCATCGAACTTCTTCAGCTGCGCCACCAAATCGTCCCGGGTGGCTGTCAATCCATGTCGCCTGCGTTCCGTTTCAGGATCTGTGTCGTAGCGCCGTTCTGCACGATCCACGGCGGCAAAGATCGATTGCAGGCTGTAATAGTGTTCCTGAGTAAACGGGTCGAATTTGTGGTTGTGACACCGCGCACACTGAATTGTGACGCTGCAGAATGTGTTCAGCGTGTTGGTCACCATTTCATCGCGGTCAAGATTGCGCGCCACCCTGCCATCGATCTTTGATTCCGGCACTTCGACATGACCGATGAAGTCCCACGGTCCGGCTGCGATGAATCCGAGCCCCAGGATGCCGTCAGGTTCCCCCGGAAACAACGCGTCGCCCGCAATCTGTTCCTGGACAAAACGCGAGTATGGTTTGTCGTCGTTGAACGATTTGATCACATAGTCACGGTACGGCCACGCGTTTGGACGCAGCTTGTCCTTGTCGTACCCGCAGGTGTCGGCGTACTTGACTACATCCAGCCAGTGCCGGGCCCAACGTTCGCCGTATTGCGGCGATGCCAGCAAGCGTTCAACGAGTTTGCTGTATTCCTGTGGGTCGTCGCTGGCCACGAACGCTCGCACCTGTTCCGGCGTCGGCGGCAGTCCCGTCAGGCCGTAAGTCAGACGGCGGATGAGTGTCCGGCGGTCCGCAGTGGGCATGTGTGTCAGGCCGAATTGGCGATGTTTCGCAAGTAGAAATGCGTCAATCGGTGATTGCTGCCAATCCGGGTCAGAGATCTCGGTGGAAACAGGCGGGACGTCAGGTCGCCGGATGGGTTGGAATGACCACCAGTCGAAGTTATTGACCGCGGGCGCCTGAAGCTGCAACGCCTCGGGCCATTTTGCGCCTGCCTGAATCCAGCTGGCGACCAGACCGACTTCTTCTTCGGTCAATGCGTCACCATCCTTCGGCATGGACGGTGGTTTACCGTCGACGGGCTGCAACACGCTCAGTAAATGGCTTTCGGCAGACTCTCCGGCCACGACGAAGCCGCTGTCCTGCAGCGATGACCATGCCTGCAGCGAAAAGTCACCCTTGCGGTCCACGTCGTTGTGGCACGCGAGACAACGATGTTCAAGAAGTGTCTGCACCTTGCTGAACGAATCAGCATCGCCAGCGCCGAACGCGGCTGTTCGCTCTGAGTTCAGAGCGGCGATAAATGCGACAACGGCCAGAAAGTGTGTGGCGGAAGATCGGATTGTCATCTTTCCAGGCGGGGCAGGGGAACGTCGGTAGCGGGACAGCATTCTAGCCAATTCAACATCGAATGCGGCACTGCTGCAAGCAATTTTGATTTAGCGACTGCAAATCACTGGCCCTTTTGGATTGGTCGCCACAAGATGTTGGACATGATTGTCACTTCAGTGTGTTCCTGCACTTTCGACGGCGTCCCGACTATGCTCCATCACTTCTCAGTCAGCCTCATTTTTCTGCTGCTGCCAATCTTCACGGCTGCGACTTCAGCTGCTGATCCACTGGATGGACGGTATCTGTACGTTGCTTCGCCCGGAGTCCGTAACTATCTGGAGTATGGTGGACACGGATTGCTGGTCTTTGACATTGATGACGGGCACAGGTTTGTCAAACGCATACCGATTGGCGGAGTGGACAGGAACGGCAAGCCCATCAATGTGAAGGGCGTGTGTGCCAGCCCGATCACAAACCTGATTCACATCAGCACTCTGCGAACGATGATGTGCCTGGATCTGGTGACGGAAGAACTATTGTGGGAAAAGGAGTACGACGGCGGTTGCGATCGCATGTCGGTGACTCCGGACGGAAGAACGATTTATCTGCCGTCACTGGAAAAGGGGCATTGGCACGTTGTAGATGCCGTGACGGGCGCCGTGATTTCCCGCATCGAACCCAATTCCGCGTCGCACAACACCATTTGTGGCATCGGCGGACGCTATGCATACCTTGCTGGATTGAGGTCGCCAATACTGACGATTGCCGAAACGACGAACCACTCCGTTGCCAAGACGTGTGGCCCCTTCAGCAACAACATCCGACCGTTTACGGTGAATGGTTCCGGGACGCTTGTGTTCGTCTGCATTAACCAATGCCTGGGGTTTGAAGTGGGTGATCTGACGACCGGTCGCAAACTGCATCGTGTCAAAGTAGAAGGCTTCGAACAGGGAAAAGTCAAACGGCATGGATGTCCCAGTCACGGCATCGGCCTCACACCCGATGAAACGAAACTCTGGGTGTCCGACGGAGCCAACAGTCACATGCACGTCTACGATGCCACAGTGATGCCGCCGAAACTGATGTCCAGTCTGCCCGTCCGTGACCAGCCCGGCTGGGTCACGTTCAGCATTGATGGCAGTTTGGCTTATCCGTCGTCCGGCGACGTCTTTGACACCGCCAGCCTGAAACTGGTCACCCAATTGACTGACGAGGAAGGTCGGGCAGTCGGCAGTGAAAAAATGCTGGAGATCGATTGGCAGGATGGTCAGCCCGTCCGCACCGGTGATCAATTCGGCCTGGGCACTCGGTTGCTGCCATAAGTAATCTTCAAGCGGCCAGCGAAGCGGTTGGCAGTACGCGTAATGAGCGAGGCCGTTCAACACGGCTGTACCCGATATACACGTCGGGTACACCTGCGCACTCATCATGGATGTGGCTCACCAGAACATTCTGGTGGCAACGACTAAGTCGGCTCATTGTGTCCACCAGCTCGCCGAAGACGGTTCACAGCACGCCGTCTTCAACGGAACTTAATTGCCTGGCCCTGAAGGTGCCTGGGTGTGATTTAATTTAATGACCCAGGGTGGTGTTGTCCCGGAAAAACACAAGCCCTTGCGACATATTCGATGCGACGCGTACCACGAGGGCAGCGCTGGCGTTGACACTCTGTACAGTTGCGGTTGTAGGTAATATAGGGCTTATGTGTTGAGCTTGGCGTGGTCGTCTCTATACTCATACGTACGGCGGTTCACCACTGATAAACATCATTGAACAAGGGTTTAGCATGTCACGCATTGCTCTCGCCCTCCTATCGTTTGCATTCTGTCCGACTGTCCCGGCAGGTGTCATTCGGTCTCCAACCTTGATTACGCAGAATACGCTGGGAAATCTGTCGGTTGATGATGACGACGGGAATTTGATCGATCAGGGCGGCCTTTCAGTTGGCTTTGCCAGCGGAGTAGACGACTTCGACACATATGTTCTCGGACCTTCCAGCCATTCTACGTCAACGGCTGCCGGTATGCTCTGGAATTCACCCAGCAGTAAGACCAACGGAGATCTCGATTTTGACCTCGGGGAAAGCGTAACGATATTTCGGTTCGCTCTCTGGTCCGGGGGGAATGGTGGCAACTCAAACCGTGAGATCAATTCCTTCTCGGTGTTCACGGCCGCAGACAGCAGTTTCACTTCAGCGACCAACGTGGGAATGTTTTCGAACCCTGAACACCAAACCGGCCCATTTTTTGCGGAGGTGTATGACTTGGTGGACACCGTAGGGCGGTTCGTTCGCTTGCGCATAAATTCTAATCACGGGGGTCCCCTCGTCAAAGCTGGTGAGCTGGCGTTTGACACATCTTCCGCCTCTGTTCCCGAACCAACCTCAGGTGCGTTTCTGTCACTGGGCATAGTTTGTTACGGATTTAGGGTGTACCGAAGAAAGAAGCGACAGGCTCATTCGCCTTGAGCAGTTTTCAAAAACGATGTGGTCGTGGGGCTCGTGGGAAAGCAGATTTCGTACGTGGAAAGACGTTTGCCGCGGCCATAAGTCAGCGTAATACGCTGTAGTCTGACAACAATCCACCGATGACATGGAGGCTCTTTTGCTGTGCCGTGCGACACACGGGTGGCTATGCCGATTGTCTGCCGCGTCGCAGATCCACCGGTCGTGACCTGTATTCTGCCCGATGCGAACAGAACCAGCCAAAGGCAATGTGCGGCAACCGCACACGTCGCATCCGTTGAAGTCACTGCACTTTCAGTTTCTTCTTCCAACTCTGAGCGTTCGGTCAGGCTCTCAACTGATCAAACTTTGTTGGCTGTTATCCGCTGGTGCCAGGCGTTCGGTTATTGATTTTCCTGTTGGCGAAGCACGTTGACGAGCTGCCGTATTTCGCCCACAACCAGTTCCGGATCGGCTGCGTAAACAGCATGTCCGCTGTTGACGGCCAGGACATGTTTTGCGTGTGGTATATGCTTCTTTAGCCAGTCATCGAAGAATCTGACCTTGAGGCTGGCACCGAGATCTCCGGCTTCCTTGTAGCCCGCGGAGCCCGTGATCTGAGTAACGGGAATGTCTGGCAGCGGAAGCGAGTTGTAAGACTGCTGTTGGGTTTCGCCGATTAGCGCCCATTCGGCTTGCCTTCCCGGTGTTTGATGCTTCATCAACTGGGAGATTAAGCTGAGGTGCAGCTGTATTTCCTCTTGAAACGACGCTGCGTGCGACGGCGCATTGGCTTTCATCCACTCGTTCCAGGCATCAAAATCCGGTGCTGGATCAAGCCGTACCAGGCCGGCCACATCATCGGGATACGCGTGAGCAAAGACTGAAATATAGTCGGCGCCGATTGACCCACCGACCATTAGGAATGGCGGATCCAGTTTTGCATTTCGTAATGCGGTTCGCAGCTCCTGGGCCACCTGAACTGCGTTGCGTGGATTGGGGCCGGCTTCCGATCCGCCCGTTTCCGCGTGGTCGTAGGTGACCACACGGGCGAACTTTGATAAGTCAGTCTGGAGCTTTGATGTCATCCTGATTGAGCTGCCAAAGCCGTCGTCGATCACGATCGTGGGGCCGCCATCGCCGGTAACCAGCATTCGCAAATGATGCCCACCGGCGTCGATCATCTGCGTTGGATCCAGTGTTTCCGCCGGATCAACTCGCTGTGCCCACATGTCCTGCTTTGCAGCTCGAATATTCATCCGCTGCGCGGGACCACTTTCTGCCCGATCAAAGATGATCTCAGCAAAAATTCGGTTTGACGCAAATTCCCGCGTTGTCTGGGGCAGTAGTTCATACGGCGGCACACCGGCCATCAGGCGGCCATTCTCGTGCGTGACGGTGAACAACACGCCGGATGGAAGTTGATACGTTCCGGAGTATTCGTCGTAGATTTCCGGTTTGACCTGAACAAGAGCCTGTTTGATTAATCGGGATGTGACTTTCTCGTCAACATCCGGAACATTAGTGCTCCATATCAGTGGTCCGACCAGAAAGAGGGCCGATACTGAAGCTGTTACCACTCTGAGCATTTCGCGGCCCTCACGGTTCAATGCGTTGCAGAAAATACACCGTGCCGACTCCGAAGGTGATCACCCCGACGCCCACGCAACTGCCAAAGTAGATGCGTTCGTAATAAAATTTCCCCGGCCACCCTGTCATGTAGTCGATGAGAAGCAAAGCGGAGAACACAATCAACGGAGCCGCGAACGCCAGCGCGACGGGCGGCCCGGCGTTGTCGAGCGCCGCGGAACTGCACCAGCCGACACCCACCGCGACGACGCCAACGGCGGCCAGATAATTCATGGACGGAAGACCGCCTGTCAGAGCTTCAAGTGCGTTGGTGTCCCCCGCGAGAACACTTGCCAGAAAACGAATGGATAGATTCACCCCGTAGATGATAATTGCCGTTCCAGCCAGCACTACAAATTTGCTCTGCAGAATCTGACGCCGCGCTGGCGGAAGATACGCGAGAAACTCGGCTGATCGGTCACCTCGCTCCGTAGCGATAATGCTGCCGCTGACCATTGCGAGTGTGGGCTGGCGAACACATCACGCTGAAGAAACTACCCCATCCCAGAAGCACGGCCCAGACGCTTGTCGGAGTGGCCTCCGTCCACATGGGCATGTTCATGACCATCACAAGTGCCATGCCGTATGGCGCGATCAATAACACGACGCCGGCCACGAGTGACATGCGTGTTTAGCGACAACTAGTTTTCCCGGTTGGCGACAATTAGAAGTACCGGTTGATGACTGTGTGGCTTGAGGGTCAGGGCAGCCGTCCTGACTGAGCGACAATTAGAATT
>JBDONA010000993.1:0-3275 GCA_039831575.1 Fuerstiella sp.
TCCAGAGTGTTGGTCCATAAATGCCTGTGACGACCAAATTGCCGTCCAGATAAATCATCATCGATCCGGCCGTCGCGTCGAGAACGGTGGCAAAGTGGTGCCAACGCCCTTCCTGCACTAAGCCGGCTGGCGTGGTGACTGTCGTTTGCGTTCCGGCGTTTTCCGGCGCGGCCGCCAGATGCATGGAACCGTCGGGATAGACCCACAGGGTGTTTTCACGGTTTTGGAGCGCAGTGTCGTTGTTGTTCTGATCGCCGTTGTAGTAGATCGATTGCAGCACCGACAGGTCGTCTACCTTAAACCACCCCGTGACCGTCTGTGCCGTAGCGGAAGTCAGCTCCGAGCTATCCGGAATTTCAACATAGCTGTCCGAGTTCGTCGGAAAGGAAACACCGTGGCTGCTATAAACGCCAGGCATTCCCTGGGTAACTCCAGAGAAGCTGCCGTTGATATTGTTACCGGAAAAATCTTGCGCCAGCGTTCCGGTCGTCTCGTTTAGTCTCCAATAGCCTGCCGGTCCGGCATCCAGCATCGCATCGTCGGCAAAAGCCGATTGTTCGAACCACTCTTGTGCGGGCGCATCCAGGATGACCGCCACGTCGCGGGCATGGGTGGCGGAGTGGGCAAAGATTTCATGGAAGGAAAATTGCCCTGCGACCACTTCCGGAACGTATTCCACACCCTCATACAATTCGATGTCACCATTTGTCGAGACATTGAGCTCTCCTTGCTCCAGATCACTCATGTCGATGTGGGCTTCAATGCTAACCAGGTGGTTGGAATCGGTCGCCGCCGCCGTGGCGTCGAATGTGAGTCCTGTGATGGTCAGATCACCATGCGCGCGAATCTCATGATGCGTATTCTCGACCTCTAATTGCGTCGCGAATCCACTCACGATGTAACGAACCTCGGAACCTAAAGGCCAGGCCATCAGCCCCAGGTCAATGTTTTCACCCTGGAGTCGCTCGATGCCATATGCCCGCTGCTTTTCATCCGGCTCGATTTGAAGATCCAGGGTGAGATCGTGCCTGGCATAAGCGTTCAGTTGTGGAACTTCCTCCAAAGTGGACCGCTGCAGCCTGACTCGAAAATCGGTCGCCTCCGAACTCTTAATGGAACCGTCGGGGGCGTGAAGAAACAGAGAATTCGTATCAATGTCGAAGTCACCCTCGGTGAGGGACGGTCGCACGATGATGTCACCGCTGAAGTTAAGTAATTCACTGAAACCTTTCGCATTGACGACCGAACCCTGCAATTCCAATTTTGGTCTGCCTGCCAGTTCGGACAGCAATTCCACTTCCCCGATTTGCATGCTGTTGGCATTCGCGGTATCAGCCAAAGTGGGGAAAGTCAGCCGGTAATGTAAGTAACTTTGTTTTCCCGGATTGTGGACCAGCAATTCCTGACGCTGGTGGCGTTCTGTGAAGGGAGGGACTTCTCCGATGTCAATCAGGGTGTAGTTCACTCCGTCATGAGATCCTGCGAGGCGGAAGCTGGCCGGATCGTGGGCTGGCGAGTCGTTCGCAGAAGTCAGAGCCAAGCCTGTGACGACCCCACTGCCCGACGGAGTAACGATGAAGCCGGTGTTCTCTTTGTCAAAGTTCAAATACTTTGTGTTGACGTCGTTGTCGATTGCACTCGGCACCTGTTCTGCGGTGACAGAGGGAGTGCTGGGTGTCTCCGTCATGTTAATGACATCACCTGGTGAGGTGATGTCCACCCGATCGAGGTCGCTCCAGTGGTTTGTAGCCCGGAAGAGACCACTGAAGGCAACGTCATCGAGAACCTTGGTGTTGGTGGACCAATCAGCTCCGTTGAAGCTGAAAGACGGTTGATTGGTAGACGGCTGTTGAGAATCCAGATCCACGTTGGAAACCAGGATTAGATCGTGCGACGAGTAGTTGTTCAGATCGATCCGTACCAGGGAGGGCCGGACAAGAACCTCGTTGGGTGCGGCCATCCGGGGGACGTCCGGCACGTCCGGGAATTCGAAAGACGGTTCCGTGCCGCTGGAGAAATCAATCGTTTGATTGACCTGGCTGTAGGTCACATCCTGTATAAGAATCTGATCACCAGCGGAAAAAGAATCTCCCGCATTCCGCTGAGTGTCATGTTGATTGGTGATTGTCACTCCCTGGGCTTGGCTCACCTTGCCTTCGGAATCAACTTCCAGTCGGGCAGATTCGTGACCACGCACGACTCCGTCCCAGGTGACCTGACGATGGACCGTGAGATCGGTAGCCTGGTGATACGATTCGCCTTCTTCTTTTTCGCTTTTAGCGATCGACTGAAAATTACTGTCCTGCAGACCGGTTCCATCATCATCATCATAGGAAGCCGTGACGGTGAGCATGTTGGTAATCAGTTCCACGTCCGAGGAACTGGTGATGGTCGCCTGGCTGTCGAAGCTGGTTGTGGTTTCCGGATGAGAATTGATCTTGCCGCGATGCGTATACGCCTGGTTGAACAGATGAATGCCCTTGTGGTTTGCCAGCAAGTACACTTTATCGCTGATAATCCTGAGACCGTCACCAAGTGTCAATAAGGTCGATTCCATGACTTCGATCAGACCTTTGGCCTGATTTGTGTTCTGCATGCCGCCACCGTGGGCATAGACCATAGCGTCGTTGCTATCGGTTTTTTCCGGCCGAGTATCAAGTTCGCACAGCTCAGAAGTGATGGACACTCGGTCCGCAATCAGTTCCGCATTCGCCAGGTAGACGGCGGTCGAATTCGTCCACGCGTCGTTGGTGGGCTTGATGACGATCCCCGTGTTGTCGTCCATGTTAGCGTGGGACGAGCCGAACAGTGCCCCCGATTCCGTATTGGATGCCAGCAGGCTGTTGATCGCCGTGTAGGCATTCAATTCAATGGCATCATTCGCCAGCAGGCGGGCGCCGTTGTCGACGGTAATCGTGGAATCAAATTGGTCTTGGATTGTGGCATTCGCAAATGCGTTGGCGTCGATTGCTCCAAAGGCCTCGGTCCGCGCCGACGACTTCGCGGTATCACTGATTTTCGACTCGACGATGATCTGTTCATTGGCATGCAGCGAACCGGACAGGACGATTTTGGCGGCATGCGAAGTGGTGGACGTAGCGGTTGCCCGGGCCACACTGGCCAGTAGTGCACCACCAAATCCTTCCGTTTTGGAGTTCACGTTACCCGCAGAAATCGCGTCGATGTCAATATTGTCGGAAGCATGAATCAAACTGCCGGATGCCAACTTCACTGTCACCAGCGGGCTCGCTTCGCTACTGGCAGTCGGGCGCACC
>JBDONA010000459.1:0-3274 GCA_039831575.1 Fuerstiella sp.
CCAGATCGAAGGCGCCTGTAAAAATCTGATCGGCCGCCGACTGAAGCAGACCGGAGCCCGCTGGCGCGTCCGTCGAGTCGACCGAATGGCGGGTCTCTGCGCCCTCATGTACAGCGAGCAATGGAATCACTACTGGAATACACTCGCCACTTAAAAAACACTATCCGTTACTGCACCCCCGCTGTTCCGCAGATACCGTGTAGGTGCATTCAACGCCGGAGTTTGCGTATAATTCGCGGACCCACTTTGAGACATTTCTCAACAGGTGCGGTCCGAATGCGACAGCAATCGACCATTCCTTACCGCACTTCGCCCGGCCGACTTCTGGATCATTTCTCCCCGAGGATTTCGCTCGATGTCAACGTCTTACCAAGCAACCCGCCGTAGTTTTCTCCAGAATGTCGCCGCCGCGGGGACCGCAAGTATTCTGTGCCCGCTGGCGAACCGAGCTTTCGGCTACCAGTCACCCAACGACCGCCCCGTGTTTGCCACCATCGGCCTGCGAAACCAGGGCTGGGCGATTACCAGCAAGTCATTTAAGTTTGCTGATTTCGCCGCACTCGCCGACGTAGACTCGAACGTGTTGGGTGCCAACGTTGAAAAGGTGCAGAACAGCCAGAGCAGCAAGCCGGACGCGTACAAAGACTATCGGAAAGTCCTCGATCGAAAAGACATCGATGCGGTCATGATCGCCACGCCTGACCATTGGCACACAAAGATTGCGGTCGAAGCGATGTACGCCGGCAAAGACGTCTACTGTGAAAAGCCGCTGACTCTGACCATTACCGAAGGCAAGTTGATTGAGAAGGTTGTCAAAGAGACCGGCCGCGTTTTTCAGGTCGGTACAATGCAGCGATCCGAATCCGGTCAGCGTTTTCTGCAGGCAGTGGCTTTGGTGAAGGATGGGCGCATCGGTACCGTCAAGAAAGTGACGTGCGGTATCAACGGCATGATGGCTTCGCCCGTCATTCCCGTCACTCCTGTTCCCACCGAACTCGACTGGGAACTCTGGCTGGGACCGGCTCCGAAGGTTGATTATCGAGCTCTCCCGGAAATGCGCAAGGGATATGGTGGCGGCGTCCCGCTGTACAGCAATTGTCACTATGCCTTCCGAAACTGGCACGAGTATTCCGGTGGAAAGCTGACTGACTGGGGCGCACATCACGTCGACATTGCGTGCTGGGCTCTTGGTGCCACCGACACGGGCCCCAGCAGAGTGATTCCGGTCGAGTACAGTTTGCCTGTGGAGTACAAAGATGGTCACGCGGTTGTGCAGGATCAGTACAACGCAGCCACGAACTTCAAAATCCAGGTCGACATGCCCAACGATGTAGAAATGATCATCACCAGCGAAGGCGACAACGGCATTCTGTTTGAGGGCACGCAGGGGCGGTTCTTCGTCAACCGAGGCAAGATCGTGGGCAAACCCGTCGAGGAGCTGAAGGACAATCCGCTGCCGGAAAACGCCATCGAAGATGTTTACGGCGGTAAGGTCAGTCAGAACCATACGGCGAACTTCATCGAAAGTATGAATTCTCGCAAGCAACCGGTATCCGACGTCTGGTCGCATAACCGCATGCTCGAGATCTGCCACCTGTCCAACATCGCCATGCGGCTGGACCGCGAAATCAAGTGGGACCCTGCCAGGCGGGAAATCATCGGCGACGCTCAGGCGAACTCATTCCTCGCCCGCGAAAACCGCAAAGGTTACGAAATCAACATGTAATCGTGTCCCTTGAAAAACAGTTGTTGTACTGACCTGGAACAATTGGGACGTGTCCGCTGACGTCGAACAGGAGCATTTTCCATGAATCAAACACTGGTAACAGTCTTCTTGTTCTTTGCTATTTCCAGCGTGTCCGTGGCTCAGAAGCTCACAGCTGACATTCCATACGTTCAGAACGGTCACGAGCGACATGTACTTGATATCTACACACCGGAAAAGACGACTGACAATAGTCTTCCGGTCATGTTCTGGATTCATGGTGGGGGGTGGCAGCAGGGTGACAAAACCGATGTCGGGCTGAAGCCACAGGTACTGACCGAGCGAGGCTTTGTTTTCGTGTCAACGAATTACCGTCTGCTGCCAGACGTGAAAATGGACGTGCTGATACGTGACGTCGCAAAATCGTTCGGCTGGGTGCACAGAAATATCGCGAAATATGGCGGTGATCCAAAGCGCATTTTCGTCGGTGGACATTCCGCTGGTGCTCAACTCGCGGCTCTGATCTGCACTGATGATCGTTATCTGAAAGACGAAGGCGTTTCGTTCGACGTGCTCAGAGGCTGCGTGCCGGTTGACGGCGATACGTATGACATTCCCAAAATCATCATGACGGCCGAACATCGTCAGACACTCTACGGCGGGAAGATGTATACCTTCGGGCACCGTCAGAAGTTCGGAAACGATCCGGAAAAGCACGTTGACTTTTCGGCGGTGACCCACGTCGCGAACGACAAAGGCATCCCGCCGTTTCTGCTTCTCTACTTCCCGGGGAATCCCGACACCCGGGCTCAGGCAAGACGTCTGGAAGCCGTACTCAAAGAATCACGGATTCCGGCAAAATCCCACGGCAAACGCGACAGCAACCACAGCCGTCTGAATAACGAGCTTGGGAAACCCGACGACCCGGCGACTCAGGAATTCTATAAGTTTCTCGACTCGCTGATCGCGCCATAGCAGCAAGTCGTTCGCATGAATGCGGCAGTTTGTATTCAACTGCTCGTCGCTTTCGCAGGAGTCGTGACGATTGTGACCCGCGTCCAGACCAAATCGCTTTATGTCGTCGTCTCTGAAAAAGTGGTTTGATCATTGGATGCTGGCCTGGTTTCCAAAAAGTGGATGTCATAGATTGCAAGGTATCGGTTCCATTCGGTTAGTAACCTTGCAATTTGAGACAGGCATGAAGCCCAAACCTCGTTCGGAAACGAGTCAGCTGGATCTTTTTCAGGCGCAATTTGATCAGCTGCTGAATCTCAGCCATCCGCTGTGTGTGCTTGCTCGGAAAATTGACTGGCAACGGTTCGACGTTGCCTTCGCTGGCTGCTATTGCCCCGACACGGGAGCTCCGGGCAAAGACATTCGCCTGTTGGTGGGGCTGCATTATCTCAAGCACACGTTCAACGAATCGGACGAATCGCTGCTCGATCGCTGGGTGGAGAACCCATACTGGCAGTACTTCTGCGGGTTTGAAACGATGCAGCATGATGTCCCGTTGCATTCCACGTCGTTGACAAAATGGCGGCAGCGAATCGGGGCCGACAGGCTTGTCAC
>JBDONA010000457.1:0-3268 GCA_039831575.1 Fuerstiella sp.
CCACCGACAGACGCCGCCAGCGTCATTTGCGCAACCATCAACAAATTCGATGTTTTCGCTGATGAATCGCACCGAACAATCGCCCCGTCAAAATTACAGCCGTTTACTCATCCCCATCCTCGTAACTTTCTCCTTCGTGTTTGTCGATTTCACCTTCCGCACTGAGTTCAAAATCGAACGTATTTGAGCCCTGTGCCACTGTTTGTTTTAGTGTTGACTTGGTGTTGTACTGATTAGGAATCGTTTCCGGCACAGCATCGACAAGTTCTCCGTCTTCGCCCGGCCCTTCCGGTTGGTACGTCGATATGCGCACCGAATGTTCGCCGACTTTGGCACCTTCCATGTTTGCTGAATATTGCAGTGTGTAGTATCCGTTGGCATCGGTCATTGCCGACGATGCCCGTCCACCCACTTCGGTGGGTTGAAATGCTATGGAAGCGCCGCTTACGGGACTGCCTCCCAAAGTCACGGTACCACTCACCCTGCCCATGTCAGGATAGTCTTCGGCGGCGCCGCCGCCACATCCCATACTCGTTAACAGAATTCCACAGAACAATACGATCCCACAACGGTGCATTGAAGTAGTCCTTATTTGCAAATCAAAAAGTCAACGGGCTGGAATTCCAGCCAGAACAACGAATATCACCACGCCGACTGTCGCCTGAATCAGTGAAAGACAGCCAGGCAAACAGGAACGGGACGACTTCGACAGGCGAAGCGTCCCGATCCAGGGCAAGCTAAAACAAATCGATACAGGGCCGAATTCTGATTAGTACTCACCAATGACCAACTCGTCCGCTCTGGCGAACAACCGTTGATAAAGTCCGAAATCGGCACCATTGTTTGCCGTGTCGTATTCGTCTGTGTTGTTGTTGCCCACCCATACGCTGCCCCAGCCTCCGCGATGTTTACATCCGCGACATGTATGCTGGATGTTCTCGCTGACAAACCGGACACTGCCATCTGCCAAAGCAAACTGAGCACCGCCTGTGTGCAGACTGCTGGCAGATGTTTGCTTAGGGCCCCAACCCGTACCGTCAGGCAACTGGTTAATCGGATACGCTCCACCCATCATTATGAAGCTGGTTCGCCCCGTAGCCCATCCTCTATTCTGATGAATGGCTCCGAATGCCATCGTGAATTCGGCACCGCCCCCACCGGGCGCGTTTTTTAGTTTGAATGTCTGCTCACCAATCAGGAACGTATTTGACGTTCCATCCAGGACATCGCGAAACTTAACGCCGATGTCACGGTTAAACATGCCCGTGTTACTGCGACGCTGCCCACTGGCACCAGCCCTGACCTGTACAAACGGGTTATGGAACGCACCGGCACAGGCTGCATAACTGGTCAACGCAGCTTCATAACCCCACGGCCGGTTTGTGAAGTAGTTTTTGGTTGAAGGAGCGAGGTCTGTGGGACACAGATACGATGAAACAGGAGTCCCTGCCACAAGGTGATTGGTCCGCGTGGGCTGGCCGAATCCGGAGACTGGAAAGTCGTAGTCGAATTGGTTCGAGATATTTGCCCCGTCGATGAAAGGCAGGACATAGGCACCCCAGGAAAATCCTGTGCCGCCAGAACCGTTGTTTGAGTTGCCGTCCCAATCACCAATAAACTGATGACCGATCGGAAACAGTCCATACGTGCTCTCATAGTTATGACAGGCAAGTGCCAATTGCTTCAGGTTGTTCTTGCACTGCGTTCGCCGAGCGGCTTCGCGTGCCTGTTGAACAGCCGGCAACAGCAGGGCAATCAGAATTGCGATAATTGCGATCACCACCAGCAATTCGATCAGAGTGAACCCACGCTGTGAGCGAGGGCGACGAGGAACTAACATCACATTCTCCTTGGAAAAGAAAACCAGAAAAGTTGAGTCTACAGTGTTAGGTAAAACGACGTCCTGATTGGACATCATAGATTGGTGGTGAGATCCACTAAGTTCTCTAGCATTGATCCCATGCCGATGGCACGAGACGCTTTCATCTTCACTGACCGAACGACTTAGATCGCCGGGGGTCAATCAGCCAATACCACAGAAATACAGGCTGCGTCACACAGAACGGGTCCACTGGGTTGCCGGACTGTCAATAGTTCACTCAGATTAAACAATAAAAAATCTGTGAGTGGAATCACGATCTGATACATTCCACCAAACATCCCCGGATTGTGGATTTTTTGCTGCTATCCATTGGATGGGTGCGGGACAACCATTACCACCCGGGGTGGCGGGAGTCAGAGACTGATCAAGAGTCAAGAGTCAAGAGCGAAGAGTCCACCGACGCAACGTCACATGCCACGGCTCTCATCGTACCACCTCCGTTCCGTGTCTTCCGTGTCTTCTGTGTATTCCGTGGTCGCATAAGCCTGCAGTTTCTCAGAATCGTTTTTATCTTGTTTCCAGGGCTGGATCCTGGGAACGATTTTCAAAATGTCACTGTCCCCAAGGGCATAGGTATCTACACAAATCAAGAGTCGGGCATCATGGTCGATTTCGCATCGCCTGTTCGGCTTTGTGTCGATAATGCATTGCGGAATCGAAGTCCTGCAGCAACTCGTAGACCGTGGCAAGATTGGATAGCAGGGCAGGTGAACCGGGAGTCCTTTTCAGTCCGGCCTGAAATTCAGCCTTCGCTTCGTCAAGGCGTTGCAGCTTGCCCAACACGACACCGAGATTCAGATGCACCGCTTCAAAGTCTGCGTCGATTTCACCGGCCCGTCGATAATGCTGTTCGGCTTCGTGCAGCTCGTCCGCACCTTCCCGTGCGATGCCCGCCTGAAACTGGGTTTCGGCGTCGTCGGCTGCCAGTTCAACAGCTTTCAATGCAAGGTGATAGGCTTCGTCCGTTTTGCCGGCCCATCCCATGACCTTCGACAGATTGCGCAGAGCGATTCCGTGAGCTCTTTGATCGAGTCCGGCTTCCAGTTGGCGTGTGACCTCATCAATGGTGTCGGGTGTCCAGTGATCAGATAATGCGACGACTTCGGCGTCCACCAGTTTGTCGATGATCGCCAGCGCCAGCAGGCGGTTGGTGCGAATGCCGGGATGTACGTGGTCCAGAAACAGGTCGCTGCCCGGAACTCCGTTTTCCGATTCGCTTTCTGCCAGCCGGGCAAAGTCGACACAGCTGACGCTGAGTTCTGCGGCAACGCGACGCACCGCGTCCTGCATGTCAGGCAGGATTCGCAGCGGACAGATGTCTTCATTGATGGCCGTGTCAAAGGCCTGACGTGAACGCTCGAATCGGCCCATCGAATACAGCAACTG
>JBDONA010000580.1:0-14668 GCA_039831575.1 Fuerstiella sp.
ACGCACATCCTTGCTGACGCTGGAGAGGCGGGTCTTCGCGAGTCGCGTCAGCGTGGCCTCGAACTGTTCTTTGGTGGCGCGCTCCTGTTCCGAAAGTGCGGAGTCCTGAAGTTTCTCGCCGTCAAACGGCCCCTTGTAGCGAGTCAGCCTGGCGTCGCTGCCGTCGGTTTTGGCCACAAGGGAATACTGCTTGTTACGAACCATCACCTTGCCTCGATACCAGATGTAGATCCAATCCTTCGAGCGGGCGCTCGCATTGTCCTGGAGTACGGGAACGATGCTGGAACCGTCGCCCGGATAGTTGTTCGGCAGCTCGGCGCCAGCGACTTCACAGAGCGTCGGCATCATGTCACAGAACTCGACCAGATCGTCAACGACGCGTCCGGGCTGCTTGATGCCTGCTGGCCAGCTGGCAATACACGGCACGCGCGTCCCCATGTCGGTCATGGTGCCCTTGCCGCCAACGACCCTGGTGCCGTTCCACGGGGTCACAATCGGTTTGTCGGTGCCGTTGTCGCCCGTGAAGATCAAGAGCGTATTGTCGCGGACACCCGACTTCTCAAGCTGCGCCACAATTTGTCCGACTTCCTTGTCGGCATAGGCGACCATGTCTCGAAAATGCCGCTGCGGATCGTTGCGATCGCCTTTGTAGGTGGTGGAGCCGAGCCGCTTCGGATCCCAGTCCGTGGAATCCGGTGTCGGATCAAAGGGGCAGTGCGTGAGGATCATCGGGTAATAAACGAGGAAGGGCTTTTCCTTGTTGTTATCGATGAAGTCGCAGATGAAGTCGCTACAGACTTGCGGTCCGTATTCGCCGCCCGTGTAGTCCTTCGGCTTGCCGTTGAACTCCAGCAGTGGGTTGACGAATCGTCGGTCGAAGTTCTTGCCGTTCTCCTTCGACCGTCCACTGCGTGTATGCTGCCAGAGGCAGGACTGCTCAAACCCGAAATGTTGCGGAGAGTCCGTCTGCTTGCCCAACTGCCACTTGCCGGCGATGCACGTTGCATACCCGGCCGCCTTCAGTTGATGTGCAAAGGTCGTCTGCCCGCGATCAAGAAGGCCAAACTTGACGTAGTTTCGGACGTTGTATTGCCCGGTCATGATCTTGGCCCGCGACGGCGTACAGATCGGGTTGGAGAAACAGTTGGTGAAACGAACGCCCTGCGCCGCCAGCTTGTCCAGATTCGGTGACTTGCAGGATTCACTGCCGTTGACCGACAAGGCTTCATAGCCCATGTCATCAGCCATGATCAGCACGATATTCGGCTTCTTTGCGGCCTCCAGGGGGACCGGTTGTGCCACGGTTGCGATTACCAGGGCAACCAGGATGATCAAGGGCGAATGGACTGTTGTTTGTTTCATTGTTTTAACTTTTCATCTGTTGGTCGGCGTGCAAATGCCGGAAGAGCTGTACGTCTCAATTCCTGAAACGTGGAGTGGCGGAGGAGCGGAGACTCGCGGAGAAAGGAATCATACAGATACTTTGGGGCCCTTGTAGTTATTGACGATCCGATGGAGGCCGTCGGCAAGCTTCGCTTCGTGAAAGTTGAGCAGCAGGCCGACGTTTAGTCCCATGAGCCGAAGGTGGGACAGCGTTTGCGCTTTGGCGGCCTTCACTGGGGAAGCGAGTTAGCTCAGTATCTCTCGAATCACGTGTCCGTGCACATTGGTCAACCGGCGCTGAATGCCGTCGTGATAGAACGTGAGTCGCTCGTGGTCGAGGCCGAGCAGGTGCAGGATGGTCGCATGGAAGTCGTGAGCGGTGGCGACGTCCTGCTCGGCACGAAACCCAAACTCGTCAGTCGCGCCATAGCTGCAACCCGGTTTAACTCCAGCCCCGGCCAACCAACAGGTGAAACCAAGCGGATTGTGATCGCGTCCGTAAGTGCCTGCCTGAAACATAGGCATACGGCCAAACTCGGTCGCAAAGACAACCAGAGTTGAATCGAGCAATCCCCGTTGCTTCAAATCCGTCAACAGGCCGGCAACCGGTTGATCGAGAATCTCTCCATGAACGTCGTACTGTGACTTGAGTTGGCTGTGACCATCCCAGTTGATCCGACCGCCGGAAGCATAGGCTCCGTTGAACAACTGCACAAAGCGAACTCCGTTTTCAACCAACCGACGCGCCAGAATGCAGTTCTTTGCAAACGCTGCTTTGTTTGTGTTGGCGCTGTCCGCTCCGTACAACCGACGGATATGTTCCGGCTCTTCGTTGAGATTGGCGACTTCGGGTACTGACAGTTGCATTCGCGCCGCCAATTCGTAACTGGCCATCCTGGCTGTCAGCTTCTGATCACCCGGAAATCGCTCCTCCTGTTGCTGGTCCAGGAAGCGAATCGCCTCGCGGGCGGCCCGGTCGGTTTCCGCCGAGATGCCGCTCGGTCGATTCAGATATTGCACCCGCTTGGTACTGCTGAGCGGTGTTCCCTGAAAGGCAGCGGGAAGAAAACCATTTGCCCAGTTGTTTGGTCCCGACTGCGGCATCCCCCGCGGGTCTTCCAGCGCGACGAATGCCGGCAGGTTCTGGTTCTCGCTGCCCAGGGCAAAGCAAACCCAGGCTCCCATACTGGGGAATCCGTCAAACGCGAATCCCGTATTCATCACATTCTCTGCCGGTCCGTGCGTGTTTGAGGTGTTGGTTAGTGAATGGATGAAAGCGATATCGTCGGCACGCGATCCGATCTGCGGTAACAGATCGGAAGTCATTTTCCCGGACTCTCCACGGGGACGAAACTTCCACAGCGGCTGGGTCAGATTCCCATTGGGCCCTTGAAAGGAGACAAGTTTCTCGTTACCTGGCAGCGGCTGGCCGTGCCGACGAATCAATTCCGGTTTGTAGTCGAACGTATCGACGTGGCTGAGCGCTCCGGAGCAAAAAACGACGATGACGTTTCTGGCCTTTGGAGTTAAGTGTGAAGGCCGAGGAGCGTAGGGCCGGGTGGGATCAACTTGCGGTGTTTCCGCTGACGATTCTTCCGCCAGCAGAGTAGTCAAAGCAATGCTCGACAAACCTCGAGAGAAACATTGTCTGCGATTGACGGCGGCGCCAATTGGTAGGGTTTGCTTGGTGCTCATTGAAAAAACACAAACTCACTGGTGTTGAAAATCGCTCTGCAAACCTGCGGGAGACTGTGCTCTTGAGCCAGGGCGACCATCAAGATTTGCTCTGCTGGATTGGGTAAGCGAGAAAACGCGATCCGGAACGCGTGATCGATCTGTTTCTCTAAATCATTATTTGACAAGCCGCGAATTCGATCGGCAAAGAAACCTGCCTGGCGATTTGCAAAGGGACTGTTCAGCAGACTCAACGATTGCAACGGCGTGATGGAACGAGTCCGGCGCGGTTTCATCTGCCCCCCGTCCGGACAATCAAAGGCTCCGAAAATGTCGATCGCCTGCATCCGGATTTTGTGGGCATAGATCATTCGCCGCCAGCCCGACTGGTCAAACGTTTGATGCGCCGTATAGTCCGACAACCCTCCTCGTTGATTGAAAAAATCAAATCCCGGTCCGCCAGCTTTCAGGTTCAATTTCCCGCTGACTTTAAGAATGGAATCTCGGATCGCCTCAGCTTCAAGTCGCCGCGGCGGGAACCGCCACAACTGCCGACAATCGGCATCGACTTTCAACGCCGATGGGCGAGGGCGGCTCGATTGCCGATAGGTTTGTGACGTGACGATCCGCCGGTGCAAGTGTTTGACAGACCATCCGTGATCAACGAAGTCGTTTGCGAGCCAATCGAGCAGTTCCGGATGGGAAGGCAGTGCTCCCATCTTTCCAAAATCCGACGGCGTCCCCACCAGTCCGATGCCAAAGTGGTGTTGCCAGATCCGGTTCACCATGACTCGGGCCGTTAGCGGATGATCGGGGTGCGCTAAATGTTGGGCAAGGGCCAGTCGACGTTGAACTTTCGGCGCATCAGACTCTACTGCCACTATTTCATTGGCATCACCATCGGAGATTTGCCTAAAGACGGCTGGGATGGCTGGGGCCACTTGCTCAGTCCGCTGCGTCGGATTGCCGCGGCGCAACAACCATGTCGGCGCAGGCTGATCCATAAAACTGGCAGCATACACCTGAGGTCCCGTCGCAAGTCGGTTTCGTTCGTTTCTAGCTGAACGAATCTGGTTCCGATTGCCAATGATCTCGGCAACCTGGTCCTCGGAGAGATTAGCCAACTGGGTTTGCTCGGCCGATCGAGTATCGCTGATGGTGGGGATGCGATCACGGGTATGGGCAACTTCAATCCATTGGTCCGAACCTGCCGCCTGAACCTCCATCACATAACTGGCTGGCATGCTCGATCCGCTATGCCAGGTAATGCAATCGATCACAACCGACCGAGCAAGATCGACCTGGATCCAGGCCGATCCATTCTTGTCGTTGACCCAGGGAAATGATTGGCGTTTGTCTACGCTTCCGTCAACCAGATTTTCGAAATGGCGCGTCTGATTCGCCAAAGCAAAACCGGAAGCTGATGGGACGGCTCCCGATGCTGCCAGCGCGACGTTGATCGGATGACCAACGTCTCCGGACGCATAGACTTCAAATTCATACAGTGAGGCTGGCGCTTCTGTTGTCGTCGCTTCAATCCGCATTCGTACGCGTTCGGCCTCGACGGGTTCAAACGTTTCGGTTTGTACCGTGCTAAGTTCGGGACGCAAATGATGCTGAGCACGCAGCTGCTCGCGCCGAGTTTCCAGTTTCTGCAATCGTTGTTTGCTTTCCGGGATTCTTGCCGTCCATCGATCGTTCTGCTCACCGCGTAACCGCCGGTCACCATAGTTCAGCCCAGCAAAGATGGCTTGCATCGAGTAGTAGTCACGCTGAGTGATTGGATCGAATTTGTGATTGTGACAGCGTGCGCAGTCAATCGTCAGTCCGAGCAGGCTCTGAGATACCGTCCGAATCACCTCATCCAGTTCATCCTGCCGAGCCTGTCGCATGGCCGACTCGTCGCGACCAATTTGCCCCGGCAGATTCGCTGGACCGGCGATTAGAAAACCGAGTGCTGCATCCTGTGCGACCGTGTCACCGACGATTTGTTCAAAGATGAATTGATCGTACGGCTTGTCGGCATTCAAGGAATCGATGACCCAGTCTCGATAGTGCCAGGCATTGGGGCGCGGCTTATTCGTTTCAAAACCGACCGTCTCTGCCCAGCGAATCACATCCAGCCAATGCTGCGCCCAGCGTTCCCCGTATCGCGGTGATTGCAGAAGCCGATCGACCACCGATTCAAATGCGCTGTCGTCATCGCGGGAGTCGCGCACAAATTCGGTCACTTCATCCCAGGCTGGCGGCAGGCCATTCAGGTCAAGTGCTGCCCGGCGGATCAGTGTTTGCCTGCTGGCCAAAGGGGAGGGATCCAGCCCGCTCTGGCTCAGCTTGCGATAGATAAAGGCATCGATCGGATTCTTACGCCAGCTCTCTGGAGCATCGTGAATTTCGGGCGGCCCAACGGCTTGTCGGGGCTGCAGGGACCACCAGTCGGCATCCAGGCTCAAAGGAGACTTCAGTACGATTTCCTTCGGCCAGTTCGCTCCGGAACTGATCCATTTGCGAATCGTCTGAATCTGCTGCTTCGAAAGAGCCGGTCTGTCCTTGGGCATCAGCGGCGGCTCACCGTCCTGAGGTGAAATCAGCTCCACCAGATAACTGGCATCCGCATCACCGGGGACGATGAACTCGTTGTTCTGCAGATCGCTGATCGTGGCAAGTGAGATGTCACCGTTTTCCTCGCCAGGCACATGGCATTCCATGCAGTACTGCCTAAGCATCGGAGCGATCTCCGATGCAAAGTCTACTTCCGCAGCAGAAGCAACAACGGCCGTCGCCGCTGTCAGCAGCAGTGTAATGAATGGTGTAGATCGAGTTTTGTTCATGGTTCATGGCTCCAGATTTTAAAGAGCCGTCCCTATTGTTTCTTGTTCAGCCACCCGTTCACCTTCATCCACTCCTGCAGGCGGTCCATGTAATGGTCTGCTCCGCCCCCCTTTTCCACGAATCCATGCTGGCCCGTCTGAAAGATATGGAGCTCGGCCTGGTAACCCGCCTTCTTCCAGGCGACGAACATGTCCATGGATCGTTCCCACGGAATCGCCTGGTCATTCGCTGCTGTAAAGATGCAGAGTGGAGGGGCGTTTTCCGGGACCGCGATAGGTAAGCCCCATTTCGATCCTGCCGCGGCATAGACAGGCACTGCAAAATCGGGTCTTCCGTCTGTTGGTCCCATGACCGATGCAAGCGCTACATATCCTCCGGCCGAGAATCCGATCATACCAATCCGATCGGGTTCGATCCCCATTTCGTTGGCGCCTTGCCGCAGCAGGCGAACGACCTGCTGCCCATCGGCGGCGGCCAGCTTGCGAACATCCTGTCCATTCTGTTTCGTCCTGCCCTCCTTGTGGATCAACCTGTATTTAAGCACATAAGCGTGCACCCCAAGCTTGTTCAGGTACCTGGCAATATCCACTCCCTCGTAGCTCATCATCAGGTTTCTGAACCCTCCGCCGGGGGCGATCACCATGGCCGTTCCCACATCGGTTCCTGGGTCGGGCGGATAGTACATCAGCACCGGCTTGACCACGTTCTGCACGATGGGAAGTCCCGCAGCGGACTCGATATACTTCTCTGCCCAATCCCAACTTTCCGACCCGGGGGCCACACCTTCATACAAAGGAATCACACTGGCAGGCTCGGGAATGGTTTGTCCGGAAGCGGCAGGGATCATTCCCCCAAGAATTGAGACCACCAATACTGCGTACGTTTTTTTCATTTCAAATAGCATTTCATCTGAGTTCGAAACAAAGAACAGAGCCGGTGTCGGATACCGTTTCCGCTTCTACTCCGCCCGCGAAAACCCAAGCATCCAGTTGACCAAGTCCACCGAACTAAACACCGCCGCATTTCCTGCAGCATGATCCGCTCCAGGAAATTCCGTGTACTTCACATGCTTGTTCCCCGCAGCTCGCAGGCGTTCCACCATCCGTTTGATTCCGGCTACCCTGTCTTTCTTGTCGCCTCCGCCAACCATGCCCCAAATCGGCAAATCAACAAGACTCGCGACATCGCCGCTATCGCCAATCGGAATACCGCTGGGCGACGCTGCCGCAAAACGATCGGCCGACTCATTTATCCAGGCCCAAGTTCCATAGCCACCCATACTGTGCCCCATCACATAGATACGATTCGTGTCGACCTCTGGGTGGTTCTCCAAAATGTAATCGAGCATCGTATTCAACGATTCCACACGCCAGATATCTGCAGAGTTTGGCTCCAGCAAGATCAAATCTCTCCCCGCAAGTTCCGCCAAAGCGAGTCCCTTCACCTCCGCTGATCTCGCAAGCTGCTCTTGCAAACTCATTTTCCTTCCGCCCGCGCCATGCAACGAGATAAGCAACGGTAGTTTCCCCTTGGGCCTGTTCGTCGGGTACGCCATAAAGGCAATCTTCTTGAGCTTGCCGAACTGTTGATGCAATTGTTCAGGCCACTCAACCAACTCAACATCAACTTGCTTGAATCGATCGTTGATCTCCTGCAGCGTCTTATTGATGTCAGCACGGCCCACTTGGCCCGACCGCTTTTGCTTGAATAACCAATCCCAGACATGATCGGTCTTGTCCGGTCGATCCGAAGCGTACTCAGTAAAATAGCCTTTGTCGGGATCGTCGCCGGTGTAGTTGAAGGAGAGACTGTTGGATCCGTGCCCGACACCCGTGACGGTGGTGAGCTTGGTGTTGGCGTTGAGTTTCCTGAGGCGCTCGAACGGATGGCGTGAGCAGACGTAGTCGACGACTTTGTCGTCGTTGCCATGGAAGATCCAGAGCGGCACGTCCTTGATACGTTTGGCGTCGAGCCAGGGGTAGAAGATGCCGGCCGAGGGAATTGCGGCAGCGAAGCGGTCGGGGTGTTGGTAAACGGCGGTGAACGTTCCCATACCGCCCATGGAGTGGCCGAGGCAGTAGACGCGGTCGGTGTCGATTCTGTATTGCTTGAGGAGTTCGGTGTCGATGTACTGGAGAACCTTGCCAAGCACGCCATTTATGATGCGCGGGTCATTGGGATTCTTTGCGACGCTGGCGGCGAGTTCGAGCGCGCGTTGGCCGAACTTGCGCATGCCCTCGGGAATGTCTTCCAGGGTGACCGTGCCGTGTTCAGGCAGGACGCTGTGATCGGCAGCGGGATCGAACCAGGAGCCGGGCGACTGCGGAGCCAGCACAAAGCAGGGATGCGTGCGGCGGAGTTCTTCGTCAGCCAGCCACTCATTCCAGTTGCGCAGGTTCTTGATGTTTTGCGAGCCGCGCCCGCCAGCGCCGTGCAGGCTGAGGATGAGCGGGTAAGTCCTGTCCGGGTCGAAGTCGATGGGTTTCATCAGGCGATACTTGACGCCCTTGAACTCCCCGGGTTCGTAGAGGGCCAGGGTTTCAGGGGAGACCGCGGGCCTGGGGCCGCGCTGATTTTGCGCGGAGGCGGAGCAGGCAGTGACTAAGAGGAACAGTGCCGTGACAGGTACGAGATTTCGCATGAAGTTAATTTCTGTGTTACGGTTTCGCTTTGTAGAAGTCTTCCACCGCGGAGGCCGTGATATTCCCAAGCATGATCTGGCCCTCAGCGTTGATGTGGTTGTTGCCGCCTCCAATGCGGGGCAGGTCGCCAGGGTAGATGGTGGCTACGTTCTTGAGCTCTCGACCCGCTCGGTTTTGCGCCGCAATAACGGCTGCGATGTAGGGACGCTTGCCGAACGCCTTTCTGAGTTTGGGCGGGCTTGCCTCATGCAGGTGGGCCAGGACCGCTGCGAGCAGGTCCGCGTCCTTCACGGGAGGTTCGCCCGCGGGGTTCCTGTTCTTGCGCAACTCCTCTTCGCTCAGGATGCGCCGAACGGCTTCGAGCAGATCCTCGTCATTCATGTAGGACGGCATAAAGACCGGCAGGTCCGGGGCGCCAAGATCTGAGCGCATGTCCGAGATCATCTGTTTGAAGGTGTCATAGTATTCTTTGGCGAGAACCTTTTTCGTTCCATCCGCGGCTCCCTGTTTCCAGACAAAGCCACAAAACTCAGGTTTCGAAACTCGCTTCGCTTCGGCGACGGCGTTCTGCAGATCCTTGTACAATGATCCCTTCTTCCCATCGAAGGTCAGGTCGGCCCGTTCAAAGGACCAGTTCTTCTCGAAGCCGCGAATACCCGTGCCGCCGCTCGCGACCTTGATGATGCCAATGGTGTCGTCCGGCCAGAATGCGGCGAGTTGACGGGCCATGGACACGCCCGGCCCGAACCGAACGGTCGGTACAAAATACTCCCAACGTCCATTGGCCCAGATTCTTATGCGATCGTGTCTTTCGGTGTAAGGCGCCTCCAACTTGGCCGCCCGCGCAGCACCTGTCATGTTGGATTGCCCCATGAGCACGAAGACGCGAAACTTACCGCTCTTTGGAATGGCCGCTTCACCGGCGCCCATGCTGTTCGCTTGTTGCAAGCCGGTCGTCTTCCATTTCGGCGCCACTTCACCACCCGCCGGCCGACTGACTTGGGCCGCCCCCGCGGGCAGCGACTTGAGTTTCTGAATCAGGAAATCGTAATGTGACTTGTACTTTTCAACCGGCGGGCCGTCCTTGTACTCGAGGTAACACTCCACCCCCTTGTAGTACATCGCCTCTTTCAACTTGATGCCAAAGATCGGGTGGTGCACCCATGTCCCCCACAGCGTCTTTTCATCCACGGACACATTAGGCCCGTTGTAATACAGATAGATCGGGGGATCGTCCTTCGTCCAATGCGTTATGGGCGAGGCGTCCAGGCTCAGGGCAAGCGCCTTCTCAGTGGGTTGAGGCATCTGACTCGAACTCTGCACCGCGCCCTCTCGCTTGCTCAGGTTGAAGGATTCGACTCCAAACCATTTCAAGAGAGTCGGACCATGAACGCTTGCTTGGCCTCCCCTCGGCGCTAATGCTTGCAGACGGGAAGACTCTCTCAGTACGGGGTCTTTGTGATCAGGCTGAGCCAGATCAGGATGAAACCCAAGCCACATCAACATCTGCCCCCCGGCGGAACCGCCTGTGGCGGCAAATCTGGTTTTATCAATGTTATACTCTGCCGCGTGGTATCTTAGAAATTGCAGCGCTCGCGCTCCATCGTGCATGATGGCCGGATACAAAGGGTCTGCCCCGTCAAAACGGCCCTTCCCTTCTTCTTTGAACCGATAGTTGATGGAGGCGACGGAGATCCCCTCCTTGTGCATCATTTCAATCACTGCCCCGCTGATCTTGCTCTTATCCCCACCCCTGAATCCGCCCCCATGAATATTGACCAGCAATGGGGTCGGTTTGTCGGAGACAAACAGCCATAGGTCCAGCACGTTTCGGGGATGAGATCCATAAGCCAGGTTAGCATGTGTCGGAGGGGGCAGCTCCGCGGACGCTAAGCCTGCTGGAACCAACATGGCGAGAGTCATGAGGATATTCTTCATGTGTCTTTCCTTTAGTGGGCTGATGCGTTTTCTATTCATGGTCAGGAAGTTTTTGCCCCGTAAAACTCTTCCACCGCGGAGGCCGTGACCTTTCCGAGTGTCATCACTTGCCCCGTCGTTTAGTCTGTAGGCCGGACCGAGCAAACCGTCTGGCTGCCGCAACTTCGGCCTTTGTTTTCGTGTTGCGGAACAATCATCGTTTAAAAGTCGGCTTGCGCTGTTCCGGCATTGTGGTCGGCCTCGGTTCGGCCTACGACAACAGCGCGGTTCATGTGCTGTGAATTTATACCAGGGGTACGTTTTTTACGATCAACGACCAATCGGTACCGGAAACATCTGTTCAACGCGTTGATTAAGGCCATCTCTTATCTTCACGACATTTTGTGCGGACGAACGAACAAAAAAAACGGTCACCGTTTGCCCATCGAGCTCAGCTTGTGTCACGCCATGCGAACTTAGATTCTTTGCAACAGGCAGATTCACCACTGCTCCGAAAACGGGCAAGCTCACAGCCAGATACGCTAGAAGGACGGTGGTAGCGGTCTTCTTCATCTTACTGATACTCTTAATCCATCTTTTCAAACATTACGATCCGGCGAATTCGCCCGAATCAATCCGACCAGCATTGAGACGATTTCTACCAACGAAGCTTTCCCCTCATCGGCTGTCTTCCCCTCAATCTTCTTCTTCGCCACCAATACATCCAGGCACGCGGCGCACTCCAATGCCGAGCCTCTCGCCGTGTCGAAGAACTTACAGCGGTCCGCCGGGGTGTGCTTCCCGTTTCCTTCGGCGATGTTCAGAGGGACCGATGTGGCCGCACGATCCAACTGGTTGTGCGCGGCGATGGATTTTGGAATGGAATTCAGGAGATCGTCGGCCCATGCGACAAAGCGGATCCATTTCTGGTAGACGTTCAGCTTCTCGTGATCAAATTGGGGCATGAGTCTAGACTTCCTAATCTTCATCTTACTCGTAATCTTAATCTGTTTTCTTCCGTGAAGCCGCGTCCGATTCCGTGCCGGATTCAACGGTAGACCGTTAACTTCTATTGACCAATTGGGGCATGAGTCGGAGGGATTATGATTAAGATGAAGAGTAAGCTTAAGAATGCGAAGGCGGTTGCCATCCTTAACTAATAATGCGTTGAAACAGATTGTGGGTGATTTGCTGGACGCGTTTGTCTATCCCTTGTTGAGTGACCCCATGCCTTGAGGGATTGACATGACCCGGCGGGCTGGACAGACCGTTGGCCCACCAGATGGAGGCACCGTTGAACACGATGTTGCCTTTGGGCCCATCGTAGATCGTGGCGGTGTAATGGCCCGGAGTCTTGCCATTGATCAGCGTTTCTCCTGCAGCCACGACCTGCAGACCGGGCAGGTCCATCATCGGTGCGCCGTGCCACTCCCAGCCAACGAGGCCTTCGACCGAATCTCCCTTCTTCATTCCCGTTCCCTCAAACAACCAATGCTCCGGCATGGCGCACGTCCAATCGCCGCTTCCTCTGCCCGGGGGAGTCCACCGTGCCCCCATTAATTGAGCGCCATCGGGGCCCATGTTGGGAGTAAACCCTTTTTGATTGATCATTGCTTGTGGAGGCTGACTTCCTTCTTCGTGGGGCACGAACCAACCTTCACGACGAGTGGCGCGGTTGGGGGTACCGTTTTCGGAAGGTAGCAGCGGCACAACACAGAGAACTGAATTAGCGCTCAGAAACGCCAGGTTCACGCCCTCGTCACGGGCTTTGAGCACGTTGTCGTACATGTCCAATGTCCAGTACTCATCGTGCCCGACCGAGATGAAACCCTTTGTGCGCAGCAAGCCAGCCGGATCGGCGTGGGTGTCGATGTTTGAAATGTAGGAAACATCGTAACCGTGTTGCTCCAGCCAAAACGCCAATGGGAATTCCCAGGGCAGGTACTCACCAGAACCACCCGACTTTTTGATCTTGTTAACAGGGTGAGTAAACAGGGAGTAGGGGCGATCGAAACTCACCGTCCCGCTGGGCACGCCTTTGTTGGAGTTACCATCGTGCCTGGAATAAATCGAGTAATCGGTCGGCCAGCGGTTGTAGGCGGACCAGGTCAGTTCGCTGCATTGGAACAACAGGTCGCAGGGGCGGTCATCCCGGACAATGAAGATGACATAGCTCTGCAGGTTTTCCTTTTCGGCGGTCAGCTTTCCCAGGTAGACACCGCTCAACCAGTCCTTGGGGATCTCGAATTCCACTGCCGGTTCCCACTGGCATTCGCGCAGGTAGTTCTCGCCGACGGGCGGGTCTGGCTGTGGCACTCCTTTGAGCGATTCAAAACTTCTGACAAGTCGAGCTCCATCCCCGCCGTAGTAGCCAGTTCGAAAGATCTCCAGCTTGAACGCAGACGCCGGGTTCGCGCTAACCATGACCTGCAGCTTCTCGCCAGCACGCACACTGTTCGTCGAGCAGTAGCCTTCAATCGACTTGCTGCGCCCGCTGGTTAAGCCGGCGTGTATCTTCTTGGGGTCGGTGCGCGTCCTGGTGAGCAGCCAGTCGCGGGTTCCGGGCCTGGCGTTTTCTTTGCGGATGACATCCGAACCGGAAGTCGTTGCAGCCTGGGCGACGTTTTTGGGGAGGTTCGTGAAAGCGGAAATTCCCAAGCCCGCCGCGGTGGCGCCTTTGAGCAGATCGCGACGAGGTAAGCGGTCTGGTTGATTGTTGGATTCGTTCACAGCGGTCTTCTCCTGGTTGTAAAATGTTGACTGATTCAAGTCGACTCTATTTGGCACTTTTTAAGTAAGCCACCACGTCGGCGTTTTCATCAGAGCTTAAGAGTGTGTCAAACACCGGGGGCAATAAAGCGTTGAAACAGATTGTGGGTGATTCGTTGGACGCGTTCCTCTTCTCCTTCAGATATCCCATTCGACCTTGTCGCCGTTGTACTCGGTGGTGACTCTGCGGGTGGCCCTGCGCGGGTTAGGCAGTTGAGCATTCCACTTCCGGAAAGCCTCTCTCAATTCGCTCGCAACGGCCGGATTCGCCGATGCCCGATCGTTTGATTCGCCCGGGTCGGTCTGGACATCATAGAGTCGCTCGATGCTGTCGCTGAGGAAGAGCTTCCATTTGCCTTTTCGGACGGCAGCATTGGGGCCCGACCGCCAGAAGAGGTATTTGTGCGGGTCGCCCTGTTTTTCGCCCCGCAAGAAGCGGAGAAGGTTGACACCGTCGACGTTCGAGGGGACCGAAGTGTTCGAAGCGCCGAGTGCAGTTGGAAGGATGTCGAGCGAGCTGACCGGCGAGCGATAGACTGTGCCCGAGGGCAGGCGGCCTTTCCAACGCATCGCGAACGGGACCCGGATGCCTCCTTCGTAGAGGTTGCGCTTGTGTCCGATGAGGGGCTTGTTTCGCGCTCCGTCTGTGTCGATGTATTCCGCCGCTCCGTTGTCGCTGGTGAAGATAACGAGCGTCTTCTCGTCGAGGCCGGTCTCCCGAAGTTTCTTGAGGAAGACGCCGATCGCGTCATCGAGGGCGCTGATCATCGCCGCGTAGACGCGCTTGGTCTCGTTCTCGAATTGCGGGAACCTCTGATAGTACTTGTTCATGGTTTCCAGCGGAACGTGCGGAGCATAGAAGGAGAGGTAGAGGAAGAAAGGCTCGTCCTTGTGCCGCTCGATGAAGTCGATTCCCTCGCCTGCCAGCTGTTCAGTCAGCAGCATGTCCAGGGTCGCCGGCTCGCGACCTCGAAGGAGACTAGGGCCCGGGCCGCGCCTTCCGCTCATGGCCTCGTGGGCGCCCGGCCGGTCGGGGTTGATGAAGCTGGTTACGGTTGCAAAGCCGAAGAACTCATCGAATCCCCGGTCGAGAGGGTGATATCCCTCGCCGACCCCCAATTGCCACTTGCCGATTGCGCCGGTGGCGTATCCAGCCTTCTTCATGAGCGAGCCGATCGTCTGTTCGGCGGGGGGTAGCCAGCCCCGTTTGACCGACCCGCTGGGCGGCCCGGCTTGTGTGTTCAATTCCTGTCCCCAGCGTTGCTGGTATCGCCCGGTGATCAATCCCGCGCGGGAGGGGTTGCAGAGCGGTGCGGTCATGTATCCGGAGGTGAAGCGAACTCCATCGGCAACGAGGGCGTCGATGTTAGGCGTGGGGATGTCTCCGCCGTTGTAAGAAACGTCGCCGTGACCCAGGTCGTCGGCGAAGAGGATCAGGACGTTGGGCAAAC
>JBDONA010000020.1:0-3262 GCA_039831575.1 Fuerstiella sp.
AGTGCTCGCCAACAGAGCTGGTGTTTTACCGTCGGAAATGAGTGTGCCGCAGTAGCAGTGGCAGCATTCCCACACGTCTTCCGCGCCGCCAGCGATGCTGGCCGGCGCCAAGTCCTCCGCAACGGCAACTGCCAGGCAACATCGCTGGAATGGGAAAATAGTCACGATGCCCTCTGCGGCATCTTGAACGCCATCGGCCAGCTTTGTATCACGCAGCCCGGCAGGTTCCCCTGAGTCTTACCGACTCGTGTTCGCAGCCACGCCGCGCGCACTGGCCGAAGAAACATCAAACCGGAAGTCCCCCTCATGAATCTCCCCGTTGTCCGTTATCCACAGAAAAACAACACGCCGACATCGCATCTGCCGTTCAGCCCGTGGGTCGTCGTCGGCAATCTGGTATTCGTGTCCGGTCAGGCATCCGTCGACGCCTCCGGCCGCATCGTTTCCGATTCCTTTGAAGGCGAGTTCCGCAGGTCGATGGAAGACATGAATTCCGTGTTGAACGCCGCCGGGTGTGACCTGTCACATGTCGTTCAGACACGAAACTATGTTCGCGACCACAAAGATCTGACCGCATTCAACGAACTGTACAAAGACTACTTTTCAGCCCCATTTCCTGCCCGAACCACGATTACCCGCTGTCTCCCGGATTCACTGCGGTTTGAAGTCGAATGTGTCGCCGTGATCCCGGCGGCCGCCGAAGAGTAAATGGGGCAATGACGGTGCGATTGCCCGCACTTCGAAAAACGAGCTCAACACCAGTTTGAGCTCTCAGGGTCGACCTGATAAAAGTCCACCCATTAACTGCGCTAGAACAGTTTACTTATTGTCGTGGACGATACTGGCTCGTGGAAGAAACGAAACTGCTATTGAAATACGTTCTTCGCGGCCACAGATCAGCGTGAAACGCTGTAACCTTAACGCAACACCCAAAATGCCAAAATCCACTGCTGACAATTCTCGCTGGAGATCCACAACTGTTCTTGCCGTGCGTCATAAGGGCAGGATTGTTCTGGGGGCCGACGGGCAGGTCACGTACGGCAATACCATCATGAAGTCGGACACGAAGAAGCTTCGCCGAATGCTGGATGGCAAGGTATTGGTGGGGTTTGCCGGATCCACGGCAGATGCCTTTGCTCTGATGGAACGCTTTGAAGAAAAAGTGAAGGACTATCCCGGCAACATCGCTCGCGCGGCCACTGAACTGGCACGTGACTGGCGTACGGACAGGGCATTGCGGAAGCTGGAAGCCATGATGATCGTCGCCGACGCGGAACTTTCGTTGCTGCTGACCGGACAAGGCGACGTGGTTCAACCCACGGATGGGGTGGTGGGCATCGGGTCCGGCGGGCCGTACGCAACATCCGCCGCCAAGGCACTGGTGAAGCATTCCGATCTTTCCACAGAACAGATCGTTCGTGAGTCACTGGCGGTGGCTGCCGAAATCGACATCTACACCAACAACAACATCGTCATCGAAGAATTGGAGTCGTCGACGTGACTGTGAACGATGCCGCTGAAACTGTCTCCCGAAATACGGCCCCGCGACCGTTTCAGAAACGCTGATGCGTGCCAAAGCTGTATCGTTTTTTCAACATACGCCAACTCCACACCAACCGAAAAACATGTCAGAAAACATTACCCCGTTGACACCCCATCAGGTCGTCGAAAAACTCAGCGAACACATCGTTGGACAGGACGGCGCCAAGCGAGCGGTCGCCGTAGCCCTCAGGAATCGCTGGCGCTGGCAGAATCTTTCTGAGGAGATGCGCAAGGAAGTCACCCCGCGCAACATCCTGATGATTGGTCCAACGGGAGTCGGCAAAACCGAAATCACACGGCGTCTGGCCAAACTGACCGGCGCTCCGTTTATCAAAGTTGAGGCGACCAAGTACACAGAAGTCGGCTACTACGGTCGCGACGTGGAAAGCGTGATCCGTGACCTTGTCGAAGCCGCCATCGGACTCGTCCGGACGGCCAAGCGCGCCGACATTGAAGAAGAAGCAGAACGCGGCGTGGAGGATCGTCTGCTGGAACTTCTGGTTCCGTTCGAACCGTCATCAGCACTTTCGTCGACGGACGAAACCGAAGAAGACACCGAATCACAGCAAGCCAAACACCTGCGGACCATCGAAAAATTTCGCGACATGCTGCGAGACGGGAAGCTGGAAGACCGCATGGTTGAACTGTCCACGGAACAGCGAAACTCGCCTGTGCAGGTCTTCACCAACATGGGCGGCATGGAGCAGATGGATATGGATCTGCAGGGCATGCTGGACAAAATGATGCCCAAACAGAATACGTCACGAAGGCTTACGGTGGCCAATGCTCGCCGAGTCCTGCATGAGCAGGAAGTGGATTCCTTGCTCGATAAGGACAGTATTCAGGAAGAAGCCATCCATCGCGCCGAAGAAACGGGCATCGTCTTCATCGACGAGATCGACAAAGTCTGCAGCAGCGGTGAAGGCAGCAAGTCGGCGGACGTCAGTCGGCAGGGCGTCCAGCGAGACCTGCTTCCCATTGTCGAAGGCACAACCGTTCAGACACGCTACGGGTCCGTTTCGACCGAGAAAATCATGTTCATCGCTGCCGGCGCCTTTCATCGGTCTCGACCATCGGACCTGATGCCGGAACTGCAGGGGCGGTTTCCCATTCGTGTGGAACTCAGCGATCTCACAAAGGACGACTTCGTTCGAATTCTGACCGAACCGTCCGGTTCCATTACGCGACAATACGTCGAATTGCTGGCCGTTGATGGTATCACAGTTGAATACACCGAGGATGGCCTGAATGCGATTGCAGAGGTCGCATTCTTCGTGAATCAGACGACTCAGAACATCGGAGCTCGGCGTCTGCAGACGATCATGGAGCGCCTGCTGGAAGACGTAAGCTACGAAGCCCCGGAGTGTGGCCGCAAGACGATCGTTGTTGACGCAGCCTACGTGAATGGCAAACTGGACGACATCCGTAAAGACGAAGACCTCAGTCGCTTTGTGCTTTGAAGGGACCGCGGCATGGGACGTACGCCACAGAAAACTGCCGTGCCTGTTTGACGTGCAATGAGAAAGTCCCGGCAAGCAGAGTCGCTGGCGTCCCTGCCGCAAGGCGTGGCGGCCGTCTATGTCAACGTGACATACGCCACCAACCAGTCGGTCGAACCAACGCATCCGACGTGACACACGGGTGGCAGAGACGTACACTGTTTGTGTGGCGTTTCGTGAACTTCACTGTTTCGGCGGAAGCCTGCCGATGTCCATGCTCG
>JBDONA010000687.1:0-3262 GCA_039831575.1 Fuerstiella sp.
ATGCCGAGAGGTCACCGACATGTTGGGTACTCAGGAGATGGGTAGGTAAACGCCCGGTGTGAAAATTTCAGCCGGGCGTACCTAAAGAGTGTTGCGTGGTCGATGGGCAAAGCCCACCCCCCTGGCACGCCCTCTGTTTTGTGGTCGATGGTCCGTGAAAATATCCAGCCGCGCGCGTGCAGCATCGACAGCCGAAGGGCGCGCACAGTTGATCGATGATCTTGCCGCGCTTGTTGCATCATTCCATCCGAAGCGAAGACGACGCGCGCCACTGACTAACGTTGTCGCGCTGTTCTGCGCGCTGCTGGCTTGACCACATGCAAGTCGTTGGGGAATAGCAACTCAACCAGTCTTACATATATAGTAAAACCTTTCACCATTGTTGTTGACAATATTTCGATGCCTGCAATACTGCCGTTGCGTTCAACGTAGAGCGCATAAAAACACCTGTCCGCTTGCGGCTAAACAAATCGAACAGGTGCTACCCGACACCCATGTTACAAGGAACCGAGCGATGAAATCTTACACTGCCGACACTCTGAAGGCCAAGAGCGGGTCGAAATATGTCCTGACACCTGTCTACAGATGCAGCCTTGTGCGTGAAGGCTCGCTGAAGGCCGATCCGGCTGTTACGGGCAGTCACAGGGCAAGGTCCGTCGCTCTGGCAATGCTGAAGGACTCGCCGAATGAACGCGTCCTGGTAATCCTATTAAACACAGAAAACAAAGTGATCGGAGTTTCAGAAGTAACTTTCGGAACACTCGACGCAAGTCTGGTTCACCCGCGCGAATTCTTTCGCCCTGCGATTCTCGCCAATGCGGCCAGTGTGATTTTAGCGCACAATCATCCATCCGGCGACACGACACCGAGCCGGGAAGATCATGCCGTTTATCGGCGATTGCGAGGCGCAGGCGAGTTGCTGGGAATTGAAGTACTGGACTCGGTAATCACTGGTGATGACGACGCAATTTCAATAGTCGAAAGCGGGGTGCAGTAATGAACACAACGCAAAAGCGCCTCCGCGCCGTGTCATTTGTCGATGGCTATCCCGTCGTAAACGTTGCAGGGCAACCGCGCAAGGTTTCCGCCTTACTTCAGAAGGGAGACGGAAACACGAAATTGCGGAAATCATCTGGCAAGGGATATCTGACTGCAGGTTTATCGCTCGCCCCGGCTGACGAGTCTGGAATCGGGAACACTTGCCCGCATGCCAGCGCAGGTTGTCGCGCATCGTGTCTTGACCATCAAGGATTGGCTTCGGTATTCGCGATGATACGGGCGGTGCGAGTCGCGAAAACGACAGTTTGGTATCGTGAGCGCCCGTGGTTTCTGGACACGTTGAGAAACGACATCCGGACGTACGTTCGCAGGGCGGTCAACCATGGTTTAGGCCTTGCTGTGCGTCTTAACGTGTTCTCCGATATTGCCTGGGAGAAGCACGGGATAATCTCAGAGTTTCCGGAAGTCTCGTTCTACGACTACACGAAAGACCCTCGCAGGGCAGGACAATTGGCCCGAAATTACTGGGTGACGTTTTCCCGGTCGGAAACGAATCATGCCGATTGCATCCAAGTGTTGAAGTCTGGAGGAAATGTTGCTGTCGTGTTCGCCGATATGTCAGGCAACTACACTGGCAATCGCTCTGGCCTACAGGGGTTGCCAAAGACCTGGCAGGGGTTTCAGGTCATTGACGGCGATACTACCGATTTACGTTTTGACGATCCCCGTGGCAGAACTCGCGGCAAGGTCGTTGGACTCCGTCTCAAAGCACATAGCGGCGCAGAACGACAGGGTGCCATTGATTCTGGCTTCGCTGCGCAGTTCAAAGGAGAGAGCAAATGAAAGAATTGTTGTTGAATATCGAACGTTTCCTTCGCTGGTTTTCCCGGTTGACGCCTGAAGAGCACGCGCAACAGGCTGGCGAGATTTCGGAAGCTTCACAGGCTTTCGCTGATGAGTTGGAGCAGCTTATCGACAGTCTGCCAGACGATTTAGACGATTCAGAAACTAAGCCTGTTTGACCAGAAAGCGCATAGAAGGCCCGGGAATTACTGCCGACTGTGTCTTGTCTGTGAACACCACCGCGATGAGCACGATGCAACAGCGAGGAACGAACATGAACGAAGAACTGCGCAGAAACTACGCCGTTAAGTTAAACCAAGCAGCGGCGGAACTGGTTGCCGATGCGTTTGATCCTGGGGAATCGCCTTCCGATTTTCTGACTGCAGCGATGGTCTCACTTGCGATGAGACGGCGCGACGGTCGATGGCCGGCAAAGATACCCGCCGAGTTTGAGCCGCGGAAAGCAGGACGACCACGGAAACCGCGTCTGACGAGTGACAAATAGGGTCCGGAGTTTTTACCGATCGAAAACCCGGTGATTGTCCACCAGTTCCGGCCCCGATTCACAATGACAAATACGGTGTACTTAAATTGTCGCACCTGATGCGTACTGAAACAGAACTTCACATTCCACTGAAAGGGTAAGTCATGGTCCGCAGAAACATCGTCGCCGTTTATCTTCGCGTCTCGACCAAGGAACAGAACGAGGCCAGTCAGCGGGAGGAAATCGGCAGGTTCATTGAGAAGGAAGGTTTTGACTCAAGCCGCATTCGGTGGTTTCTGGACAAGTCGACGGGCGACAATCTCGATCGCCCAGCGTTTGAAGAGATGGACAGGCTGATTGAGAACGGAGCCATTCGGACGGTCATTACCTGGAAGTTAGACAGATTATCGAGACGGATGCTTGATGGAATGGTTACTGTATCCCGTTGGCTTGAGTCAGACGTTCGCTTCGTCAGCGTCACCCAGGACTTCGATTTTCGCGGCGTGGTGGGCCGGATGGTAGCGGCCATGCTTTTCGGATTCGCCGAATTGGAACAGCAGACACGGCGACAGCGACAGGCTGCAGGAATTGCCGTCGCCAGAAGGAAAGGCGTGTACAAGGGCCGGCTGTCAGGAACGACGAAGGCGCAACCAGACAGAGCGGCCGAGCTTCGGGAGAGGGGGCTGACGGATTCAGAGATTGCGACGACGCTGGGCGTGAGCCGCCGGACCATTTTGCGGTACAAGAATCAATCAGTGGCCGGAGCTTCAAGATAATCAGCTGGCGCGACCTCTGCTCACGCAGCCGGATTCCCAGGATTCCTGCCATCAGGCGACCTCCAGTTCACGGCACTGCTGAAGGCGTTGGATCGGTGCAGCTGGTTCATTCCACACCCAACCATGAAGTTCGCACCCCCATCTGTGCAGCCGCTGGGCC
>JBDONA010001133.1:0-3260 GCA_039831575.1 Fuerstiella sp.
CCCGGGCCAGATCGGTCGCTACGCTTGGTTTTTCTGCAATGATCAAAGTCTTGGGCATTGGTGCTCCGGAACTCCTATCAGCGACGTAACCCTTGGATTGGGTTGACCTTGTTTCATCTGCAGCGACGGCTAAAATTCGCGACTCGTCTGACGTTCGCCAGCTGAATGCACGAAGCCGACCGGGCTGTGATCGTCAAAAAAAATCACTGATTTTGTGGGTGGGATACGACTCCGCACCCGATCTGTCAAGCCAGGGTGTCAAATTGCTGCCCTCGGAACAAGGCGTTTTCTTCACATGGCCTCTCCTTTTAAGTTCTTTCGAAAATACTCTTCAGGCATGATGATCGTGATGGTCATCCTGTCGATGCTGCTGTTCACACTCGACAGTCTTTTCAGCGATACAGCAGCCAATCTATGGTTATTGGGCCTGTTGGTCGGAGGTACGGTCTTTGGTATTGCGGGTGTTGGTCAGGGCCGCTGGCTTCAATGGGGCCTTGGCGGCGCAGCTTTGGGAGCGGTCCTCGGATTCGTTTTGCCCGGTTTTGTTGACGGAGGCGGCCTCAGCACGTCCCTGGGCGTGATCGACGAGGAGGAAATGAACGATTTGCAGACGCGCCGGTCGATCGCCAACCAGTTTGTCGTGCAGGCTTCGGAAGCCGTCTATGGCGAACAATTTGGACGACAGTTCGCCAGACTTTTCGGTTTTGGCCACCAATCCAACACAGAAGACGTGATTTTCGGAAAACTGATGCGAGCTGAAGCGGACCGCATCGGCATTACGATCAACGACGACATGGTCAATGAGTATCTGAAGAGCATCACTTCAAAAATGCTGACGGAAAAAGACTATATCAAGATTCGCAACAGCTTTTCGTACAACCGCAAGTCGATGAATGACGAAACTCTGTTCGCCATTCTTGGTGACGAGGTCAAAGCTCAATTGGCCTATCTGACTCTGCGGCCCCGAACCAGTGCCTTGCCGCCTGGCCCCGAAGTGTACTGGCAGTACTTTCGTCGGCTGAATGTGCGGCAGCAGCTCAACACTGTTGCTCTGGATGTTGACCAGTTTGTTGATGAAGTCAGGCAACCAACATCCGCCGAGGTGGAAGTGCTGTTTGATCAGTATCGCAGGAAGTTTCCCAATCAGGACGGACCAGGATCGCCAGGTTTTCGACTGAACTTTCGGGCAACACTGGCGTATCTGGAGCTCGATTACGCATCCGTGGAAGAGCAGGCCGAAGAGATCACAGACGCGGACATCGAGGCGTACTACGAAGAAAATAAAGAAACTCCGATGATTCGCACTCCCGTCTTTCCGGACACACCGGATGAAAAGACGACGGATCCGGCAGAATCACCGTCAGCTGAAGCGCAGCCTGAGACAGAGACTGAGGCAGAAAAGACTGACGAGCCATCGGCGGAGCAGCCGGAAGCAGCTCAGAAAAAGGACGATGCTCTGCAGCCTGTGACTGAGAAACCGCAGGAAGAGAAACCGGCGGACACGAAACCGGAATCCAATTCCGATGAGGCTCCGGACAAGGCAGACAGTCCGCCGGAAACTGCTACAGAAAACGGGGAATCTGACGACAGTTGTGGACCATTCGCATCTGATGAAGCGGCGGTCGCAGCTGATGAAAAGACAGAGCCGCCAGTGACTGAGGAATCCTCGAGCAACACAGAAAACGCAGCCGACGACAATCCGCCTGAGTCGGCAGCGGCTGACCCGGCTGACGATTCCAGGACGCCACCAGCTACGGAACCACCGGCTGATGATGCAAAGTCGGCTGAGCAGACGAATGTCGAAGCCGATGCCACAAAGCCAGGGCTGACCATTCCGCCGGAGGCCGATACTGCTGCAAAGAAGGACGATGAGCCAGCGGAAATTGAATATGAATATCGGCCGCTGGACGATGATCTGAAGAATGAAATTCGTGAGGAGATTCTGCGACAGCATGTCCGCGAGGCAATCGAAGCGAAAATGACAGCTGCCGTCGCGCAGATGGAAACGCTCGCCCGAGAAAGATCGGCGAAGCGTTTTTCGTTTGTCAGCGATAACCAGGCGAAGTTTGAGGGCGGCGCTGAAGAGCAGTCACGGGCCCTGAAGGAACTTCGCGAACAGATGCGATCGTTCGACGCATCGCTAGGTGATCGGCTGAAGAAGTACGCCAAAGACAACGGTTTTGCCTATGTCGAGACGCCGCTGATCAGCTATGCCGATTTCCTGGATGATGAGGACTATCCCATTAGTTCGGCAACCCGGCCCGATGACAATCCGATGATGGCAGCTCAGTCTCCCAACGTCGCCGCTGCGGTATTTCGAACATTTTCCAACGACGAACAGAATAATGATGCACAGTTGTTTCTGGTTCGGCGTGCTCAGCGGCGAACATTGGACCTGAGCGGCGGCGAAAGTCAGTACGCGCATTGGGCGATCGATTTTTCCGTGTCACATGTTCCGGAAATGGACGAACCGGGTATTAGTGATGCTGTGGAACTGGCGTGGAAGCGGATCAAAGCCCGGGAAAAGGTGTTGAAACGCGGCAAAGAACTGGCACAAAAAGTTCGTGACGGACTCGCAAAAGATGGTGAGGACAGGCAGAATATGGTCACTGTCCTGAAGGATGAAACTGCCACGGGAACCGAGGCCGGTGCCGCGCTGGCCGTCCGCAGCACGTTGCCGTTTTCATGGTTGCGGAATTCGTCTGCTCCACAAATGAGTTTCCAGCGTCCACAGGTCAGCATGTCATCGATTCAGTTCGCCGATGACACTGGCGGCTCACTGGAGCTGGCCGGGGACAACTTCATGAACTCAGTCTTCACAGATCTGGCAGACGAACAGGTAGGTGTTGTCGCCAATGCCGATTTGTCGAAGTACTACGTTGTCCATGTGACGAACCGATTTCCGACTCCTGAAGTCGGTGAAGAAAATCTGCGCGAGAAATTTGCCACAGAGGGCAAGCAGTTTGCGTTTTCTCAAAGCGCGATGATCGGAGTCATGCAACAGCAGCTCGGCGGTCCTCCCAGCCTTGCGTGGGAGAAAAAAGTCTGGCAACGATACGACATCGATCCGGACGGGGAAGCGGAAGAGTAAACGACTTCAACCGTCGTTTATTCCTGTGCACTACTCTTTAACCAACAACGCTGCGACCAGTGATTTTGACAAAGTGTCGACCGTCGATGCTGATGTTGGAGAGATTGTAGCTGTGGGGCATTTCGAGGTTCCACTGACAACGATTCAAACCATTCGGTTTGTGCCCGGC
>JBDONA010000916.1:0-3252 GCA_039831575.1 Fuerstiella sp.
CGTCAGCAGATCAAAAAATGCGGCGATCTGATCAGAATTGGGACGTTCGATACCACCTGGGATACCACTTTTTTCGCCAGGAGCGTTTGATGTGGTAAAACGCTGGTCGGTTCGAACCCTGGTCGGGTTGTTCGAACGGTCATGCGAATCAAGGGCTCAGCTTCAACTCTGTTGTGGCTGGGCCTTTCTCGTTACTGATGACTGCCCTCACAACAGTACTCAGTACCGGCTGTCGAATCGGTCGATGCAACAGCTGCACGGTCCCATCACCCGGCAATGCGGTCGGTGTCCAAACCGATGTGCCCGACACGATGGAGCATGCATTGGGCTGGGATAGACTGCCTTGGATATGGATTGCTCGCCAGCCCCGAAGAGGGTAAGAAGTTGGAAAACACGGTGAAGCCCGCTCATTTCATCTTTTTCGATTCTTTCCCAAAAAGTTTGTCTGGAACCGTCCGCGTTGGTACTTGGAGACAGGAGAACATCAAATTGGACGAAACGCCCCTTATTCAACAATACCTTCAGTTTCGCAGCGAATTCATGGGCTACCTGTATGCCATCACACGTGACGCCGAACTGTCCGAAGAGGTTTATCAGAACGCCGCCGTCGTGGTCATTGAACAATCAGAAAAGCCGGAAGCGATTCGTGACTTCCGCGCTTGGGCGAAAGAGGTGATTCGACGGCAGGCCCTGCACGCCATTCGCGCCAGAGACGTTGCAACCAGACGTACTCGAGCAATGTCGCCTGAACTTCTGGATGTCGTTTCCGACGCTTTTCTGCAGGACGATTCAGCCGCTTCGGTCGTCCGCGAGGAAGCGAATGCGCTCAAGCAATGCCTTGACGCACTGACTGCGGAAAAGCGTGAGCTGGTCGCCTTGCGTTACGAGGGCAGCTCTACCTTCGATGAAATCTCGGATCACGTTGGTTCCACGCCGGCTGCCGTTCAACGTGCTCTCAGCCGAGTCAGGAAAATGCTGCACGGATGTGTTCAGCGACGATTGCAGCTGGCAGAGGGAGCGTCATGACTGACAAAGCGAAAAATCAATATCACATCGAGGAACTCATCGTCGGCCATTTCGATGGCAGCCTGACCGAGGACCAGGAAAAAGAGCTGGCCGCAGCGTTAGCCACGTCACCATCGTCAAAGCAGGTCTTCCTGTCGTACATGCGCATGGAAGGACGACTGCATTCGCTTGGCCGTGACGGTTTCCTTCGTGAACCGGCTGCCGAGCCGGAAGGGATCATTCAGCAACCCGCCGACATCACGCCAGTCGATCAGAATAACAACCAGCACTCGCCTTCCATACGTTCTCGTTTTTTGGCGGTATCAACATTGTTGGCTGTTTGTGCTGCCGTGATTTTGATGCTCACTTCGGGGTTGTGGCCGTCGAGTGTCAATGCGAACAGCGTGCTGCGGAAAGCGCAGCAGGCGGCGGCGCATATGGTGGACCGTGCGTACCGAGTGACGATTTCCGGTGGAAACGTGCAATATGAAGCTGCCACCCAAGAGCTGATGATCAACATTCGAGGCGGAAGACATTTTGTGATTCAACCGATTCATGGCAGCTACGCAATGGGAAGCGATGGCATCGACTACTGGTTGACTCAAGACGGTGGACCGGTTTGGATCACGAAAGACTATCGCACTCTTCCTTCCGCAATAGGGCGAAGGATCCCGAATAGGGGCATGCTCAAGCTTGCTGATTCTCGCGACGAACTTCTCATGATGCCAATGTTATCGTTGCTTTCACGGATCGAAGACTCCTATGACATTGAACTCGTTGAATCATTTGACCCTGCTGAGAGCCATGTACGAGCAACGCTGCGATCCCGGAGAGGCAACAGAGCGCAGATTATCGAATTTTGGGCGGACGCGGACAGCGGGGTCGTCCTCCGGGCGGAACTGAAATGGGAGAACGGCAGGCTGACCCGCTTTGAACAGGTCGAGTCGCCGACTCTGTCTGATCGGTGGTATAACTATTCGCAACACGCTCCCGACAGACAGGTTCAGCGCGTGGATGCCACAAAACCTCAATGATGGATCAAGGCAGCGGCTCCTGTTACAGCGGTGGTGTCAAGACCTCTGGTAACCCGACGCATGAGTCTTGAACTCACACATTTACGCCGAAGGCGTTCAACAACGAAGCCCAGGGTAAGGCTGGCGAGCCAAGGCGAGCTGAGCCGCCACCCTGGGAAACGTATTCCCAACGATCTCACATCGTGCTGCGTTTCGGGCGGTTTCGCCGCCCGAAACGCGGCACGATGTGGAATTTGCGGGGTCACTCGCCGACCCGGGGTGGCCCTAATCTCGCTGACGCTCGAATCGGTTACCCCGGGCTATGCTGTGAAACACCTTCGGTGTTTGAGAAACTTTGAATGAAAAGTGTCTGACTTCCGTCGATGCCGTACCTAGTAGCTACATCAATGACTGTTTTCTTAATCACGCAACTGAGGTCCGGCCTGCGGACCACACGGAGATGTCCTGTGCTACGAAACTGTTTGCTTCTATGCTTATGCTCGTTCATCTTCCTGGGGCAGACGGCGGATCATGTTTTCGCCGACAAGTCGAAGCGGCTGCTTGGTCAGTCTGTGGGCGAGTTCTCAATCAAGGACTACCGCGGCAGGACACATTCCCTGAGTGCCTATGCCGAAAATGATGTCGTCGTCCTGGCGTTTCTGGGAACGGAGTGTCCATTGGCGAAGCTGTACAGCCCACGGCTGCAGCCCACTTTGACAACTCCGAGAACAACCTGAATAACCCGGACCCGACGCGGACAGTCCCCTGGGGCGATCAGAGCTGGGACGAAATGATGATCGGCTACTTCGACGTTGCCGTACCGATCTCAGTCTTTGGAATTAAACCCGGAAAGTCGGCCGATCCCAGCGAAGTGCGGTTCGGTGGGCAACGCATTTCCGTCGCTGCGATCCTGAAGTCGATCAGCGATCTCGACAGAAACAACAACGGGAAGCTGGAGAAAGCGGAGGTTCCGGCACAGCGTCAGCGACTGTTCGATCTGCTTGATGCCAACAATGACGACATCCTGACGACTGACGAGGCACAAGAATCAATACGCAAACTCAGAGACCGGCGTAAGAGAGACTGAGCCGGAAATCCGATGCGTAAGCTTAGTTCCGGTTTTGCACATTTTCAGACTTGATATTGGCACGAAAAAGGCAGCCCGTGACAATGGAGATTGAACCTTCAAACTTTCAATTTCCCAGGCACGGAGGCCGCCAGTCATGGAACTTAC
>JBDONA010000092.1:0-14586 GCA_039831575.1 Fuerstiella sp.
TCTGTGCACTCATCTCTAACCAACAACACTACGGCCAGTGATGTTTGCGAAGTGTCGACCGTCGATGCTGATGTTGGAGAGATTGTAGCTGTGGGGCATTTCGAGGTTCCACTGACAACGATTCAAACCATTTGGTTTGTGCCCGGCGTGCAGCAGACACGGAATGGCGTTGCTGACTGACGAGAATCCGACGTCCATACACCACGATCGCAGCTGTTCGCTGAAGTGTCGTCGCATGCCGAATGGGTATGAGAAGTGGAGCACGGGTCTGCCGATGATTTCTTCCAGCTCATTTTTGCTGCGGAGAATCTCTTTCTGAGCTTCTTTGAACGACAAAGCCGTCAACTGAAAATGTGAATGTGTGTGTGCGCCGATGGTGTGTCCCGCGGAATCCAGTTCTCTGAGTTCTGAAGTGCTTAACGGGATACGAGTGCCGTCGAATTCCAAACGTTCGTAGTACGCCGCGATAGCTGCGTCGCTGGCTTTGTCTCGCATACAGATGGTGTTTACGAAAAAAGTAGCCGTGACGTCCAGCGCGTCAAAGAGTGGAATTGCTTCGTGCCAGGCTTTGTAGTTATCGTCGAAACTCACGTAGACACAGCGTTCATCGGGATCTGTCAGAAACGTGTCCGGGTTCGTAAAGCGATAGCCTTCGGCATGGAAGAAATCCGCCATCTCCCGAAACGCGTCGTAATGACCGGATTCGATGCTGTGAAAATAGACACCAACCTTTGTCGGCAACCCGCGGTTACACAGAGATTCGTGTACCGAACGAATGCCTCGATGCACGAATGTCTTCAGCAACGTGGCCACGGCTGCATTCCTTATTGCCATCCGTGTTTCTCCTTTATTTCCCAGCCAGGGTCTTGATTCTACGCACGGCTTTCAAAGAGACCTGTTTGAAGGGTGACGCATGAACGATATTGCGGAGTCCATAGTACGTTCGCGTGAATGTCCGGTGAATGAACCGATGGTCGACCGTTCCCACGGCAATGTCGAACGCGTTGGATGCCAGACTCAGCTTTGTCTGATTTTCACCACGACCCAGATCGAATCGGTGAATACCTTCGTTGGCGGCCCAATGGGCCAGTTTCAGCTGCAATATGAGACCCGGCGAATACTTTGAGTATTGATGATCGAACGTCGGGATCCACGAGGATACAACCGTGGGACTCCTCAGCCCAAGCTGTACGGCCACGATTTCGTCGCCGGCGTGGAGCGTTGACAGCAGCGGTGCGAACCCGTCGTTGTCTACACAGCGGAGTTCTTCCAGCAGGGCGTTGACCCACTTCAGCCGAAACATGTCGGCATAGCCCAGCCGCAGCAGTTGCTCGCCTTTCCATTCGGCAAGCGCGTCCCACGCAGACTTTTCGGTTGTGTGTGCGGTTATTCGTAGTGGGCCGACTTCGCGTTCCAGCTTTCGTTCTTTGCGAGCTGCCTGCTTGATCACAGACGACCCGGCCACCTTTCTTTCGTCGCAGTAGGATTCGAATCCGTTCTGCAGATCCATGTAGAATGAATCGTCGATGAACGAATGATGCTGTTGGAAAGCTTCTTGATCGGCGACCAGATGGTCAAAGTGCCAGGCTTTCAGGCCGCACTCTCGAATCAATTCGTCGGCGTCCAGTGTCGTGCTCCTGGCAGCGACAATACCGTGTAGCTCCGACAGAAACCTGCCAACCGGAAGACCCACGTCCCCGGGATGACGTTCAAACGGAAAGAAGCCCACGTCTGTGTCGTCAGCCGAAAGAACGGCCACTTCGACATTGGGTAACACCCGTCCGGCGAACAACGCATATTCCGGTCGAAAGCACGGACTGTTCAATACGTCGTTGTTCGGCAACAGCCTGATCCAGTTGGCGATTTGTTGTTCGCTGAGTTCAGCAATTGGAAGAACACTGGTCTTCATGATTCTTTTGCCTGTCTTGGCGGCAGCCGGTGCGCAGGATGAGCTGTTCGTGGGAATTGTAGGTCAGGAATCGTTGGTACGCGGTAGCGACGTCCGGGGCGATTCACTGGTGAAGAATCAACAAACCCGCGAGTGCCCAATGTGCTGTTTTGCGCGATTATTCCGGCACAGTCGTGGGCATTTTCCACGTCAAAGAAGTCGTCGCATAGCAGTAGGCGATCCAATGAGCGACGGTCGTTACCACGCGGCCGATCAGGAATGATAACGCCGCGCCCAGGACTCCGAATGCCGAGATCAACGTGAACGCGCTGATCAGTGTTGCGATGGCTCCTGCGACTTCCACCCGAAATTTGAAGTCGTGCCGTTCCATCGCCCAGAGTCCGTTCTCCGGCCCAATGCCGACCACCTCAACAACGACTCCACACGCCAATGCTGTCACCACCAGGACGGGAATTTCGAATCCCTGGCCGCGATAGAGAAACTCCAGCGCTGCTGGTCCCCAGATTGCTGTCAGACAGGCCGCGAATGCCGTGACACCGCCCAGAAAGAATGTCGTCTGTCGCACGAGGGCATGCATTCCCTTAAATCCCTCAGCCGAAAACTTTCGGGCCGTCCTGGGCACCAGCACACTATTGATTCCCAGCAGAAACGGGTTCAAGACCTGGATGCCCATCATGCAGGCCGAATAGATGCCAACGCTGGTGTTATCCAGTGTAAATGCCAGCAACCACGTCATCCCGTAAATCTGGGACGTAAAGGTTATTTCACTGGCGCAGTCCCATTTCCCGATCACCCATTGGCGACGGAAGTCACTGAGCACTCGGGAAGAAACGACGCGAATGGCTCGTCTGTCCAGCCACAGCCACACCACTCCGGCAATACCGGATGCCACCGCTGTTGTCGCCAGTGCCGAAACAGCGGACAAACGTCCTGTCCACGCGAGCCAGCCGACGCCGCCGATGTGAATTACCGTTGAGGTGAAGTCGACAATGACCGCGTGTCTGACATTCAGATGAGCAAAACAGAATTGTCTTGCATGGTCGCGAAGCAGGATGAAGGGCGTCCCAACAGCCAGCATCAGAAACACCGGTGTTAACGATGATTGCCAGTTCAGCCAGTATTGCGTGGCCACGATGGCCGAAAGAGACAGCGTCGCCAACAGCCCGAAGATGAAGAACTGCACCAATATACTGCCTGCGAGTTCCCGCTTTTCCTGACCTTCGACCTGGTTTCCGTAAATCGTGTAGGGGCGGCTGATCAGTGAAAGTTGAATGCAGTGAAAACCCATCAATACCGAGAAACCCAGGGCGTAGGTTCCCAATTCTGCCGCGCCGCAGAAGCTGCCAATCAGGATCGAGGTCAGAAACCGGGATCCACTGATCATTGATTGACCCACCAGTGATCCGGCATATTTCAGGACCGTCTGCCACTGCGTTTTCCGGCCAGGGTCGTCGCCGACGATGTCTTCCGTTCTGCACTCCTGCGAATGCGGAACGACTGGATCGATCCTGGACGTTGTCTCAGATTCAATCGCAATGGACATGTCAGACTTCTGTCTGGAGCCGGGCAGTCGCCTGAGTGTCATCCGTGGCCACACCGGAGTTACCGGTGCTCGGGGACACTGCTGTCAGGCACATTTTCCGACAATGAAATGCTTCGGCGTAACCGCTGAATGAATTGGATTCCAGTCCCCTCAGACGCAACATCGCCTTGAATGTCTCACCATCGAACCATTGTTTTACTCTCTGTGAGGCGAAGCACTCCATCAACAAATCGCACTTCGCCTGAGCGTTTTTCCTGCCGACCGGAAAGAAGACGTTTGGCTGGTTAAGATCGCCTTCGTACTTTGGAATTTCATATTCCAGGACAAGGTGATCGCGAAAACTGCACCATGTCAGCTCGGACACCACACGATGATCCTGGTGCGCATCGTTTCCCCGATGTGTAAACACGATGTCAGGCTGAAGTGCCTGACTGAGAGTGTGGAAGTCTTCATTGATGCGTTCCCATTGTGTTGGAAAGTAACTGTCACGGTACGTTCTGAACTGCAGGTTGTGACGGCCGTGACCGTTACTCAGAAATCGTTCAGCGCTGATCCGGGCTTCTTGCGCCCTTTGACCTTCGCCACTCAGGACAATCCAATGAATCTCAATAGATGGATTCTCGTCCAGCAGTTCCAGCAGCGTTCCGCCGCAACCGATTTCGATATCATCCGAATGTGCGCCGAAGCACAGAACCGTTCGGACTGAATTGAGAGATGGATAAAACATTTGTCGTGTCGCTCAGAGAAAATGAAACAGCCTTCCGCCGTACGGTTGCGGAAACACGTTGGCTGCAGCCAACGGGTGGTTAAACTCCATGAGGCCGATTGGCCCCCGTTGACCCTGCAGGTCAGGGTTGTCGAACTTCCACTTCGGTTCGTGAATCGCAGTGACGAATTTCACTGCTGAGTTTCTCCATTTCGTAAATCAGATCCAGGTCTTCGTTAACTCGGGAGCCTGCATCGTCACGAACGGATTGTTTCCAGAGTTCCCATGGCGTTTCGCCACGGGCATACATGTCGTCCAGCGATTGCTTCTCCTTGAATGTGTCCATACATCCGAAGAAGCCGTCAAACTGATGAGCGAACAGGCGGTTCTTTGTGATCAGGCGGTTGAACGGTTCGCACACAAGCTCCTCGCCCGTCCTGATGTAATTGAAGATTTCCCGTTGCAGGACGAAATAGCCGGCGTTGATCCGTATATCCGTTTCATGCACAGCTTCAATCGCATCGACCCTGCCGTCAGCTTGTGATGTCACGGTATGAAATGACTGAGATGGTTTGACGGCGACAAACGATGCAATGGCCTCATTCTTCTGATGAGTTTCGATCATGTCCGGCAGATTGAGATTGCACAGTCCATCTGTGTAATTCGCGAGGAACACGTCATCGTCGCCGAGGTGCTTTTCCACTGCGACCAGACGTTCACCGATGTTCGAAGACGCTCCGGTATCGCAGAACGTGATCTTCCAGTCGTGAATGTCGCTGCTCAGCAGATCAAAAGACTGACCGCCGGATGACAGGACAAAATCTTTGGAAATGCACTCTTCGTATTCAAGAAAATACTTCTTGATGTAATCGGCTTTCCAGCCCAGACACAGAATGAATTCCTTGTGACCAAAGTGCGCATAATACTTCATGACGTGCCACAGGATCGGTCGGTAACCAATCGTGACCATCGGCTTGGGAATAGACTCCGAGAATTCTCGCAGTCGCATTCCCATCCCGCCGCAAAACAGAACGACTTTCATTTCGATTTCTCCCTCAATGAGAGCATAGTCCTCAACCTAAGTCCGAGCTGCGCTCGGGAAAAATTGGTCAGTCTTGTTGTCGGCCGCAACAAAGTTGTGCGGCGAAGCCCTGCTTGCACGCAGGACCTCATCTAAAATATGGTCAGTTCAGGAATCGGAACGACCAGCTTCGCGCCCCATTCCCGTGTGTATTCCAGTTGATTTGAAATCTCTTCCCGCAGGTTCCACGGAAGAATGAAGATGTAGTCCGGCTTCGTTTCCGCAATCTTCTCTGGTGAGTAGATCGGAATGTGACTGCCGGGCAGAAAGCGACCATGTTTATACGGGTTGCGATCCACCACGTAGTCAATGAAGTCCGTGCGCACACCGCAGTAGTTCAACATGGTGTTGCCTTTGCCGGGTGCTCCGTATCCCACGACCTGCTTACCGTCTCGCTTCGCCTGAATCAAAAACTCCAGCACCTTGCGTTTCGTTTCCTTCACCTGTTCGGCGAAGGCGGTATACGTGCTGATATCCGTGAGGCCTTTCGCGACCTCCAGATCGTGGATGTCTGTCACCGTCGCGGTGATGGCTTTGGTGTCGTCGTTGCTGTGTCGCACATAGATTCGCAGCGATCCGCCATGAGTCGACAGCTCGTCCAGATCGAAGATTGTCATGTCATGCGCTGCGAACACTTTCTGCAGCGTCAGCAGCGAGAAATAGCAATAGTGTTCCTGATAGATCTGATCGAACTGGTTTTGTTCGAGGGTATGCATCACATGCGGAAACTCAACGGTCAGCACGCCGTCATCGGCCAGCAGTACTTTGATGCCACCAACGAAGTCATTCAGATCAGGAACGTGAGCCAGCACATTGTTGGCGATCATCAGATTCGGCCGCAGGCCCTCGTCACGCAGCTGCCTGGCGATGTCCGTACCGAAGTACAGCGCGCGAGTCGGAACGCCCTTTTCTTCCGCGGCTGCAGCGACGTTGTCAGCCGGTTCGATGCCGATGCAGGGTATGTCTTTCCTGACGAAGTACTGCAACAGGTAGCCGTCATTGCTGGCGAGTTCGATCACCTGGCTTTCAGCGTTCAGTGACAGTCGATCCGTTACGGAATCAACATAGCGGGAGCAGTGTTCCAGCCATGAATCAGAGAAGGAAGAGAAATACGCGTACTCGCCGCCAAAGATTTCTGTTCCGTGGACGTATTCCTTCACCTGAATCAGAAAGCACTTTTCACAGACGAACGCATGCAGTGGATAGAACGGCTCTGCTGCGTTTGTTTGTTCTACTGTAAGGAAGTTTTCACACAGAGGATGCATGCCCAGATCGCACACGGAATGATTCACCGCAGCACTACAGAATCGACAGGAGTGTGTCGATTCTGCCGCGTTGGGTGAGCAGTTTGTTTGAGTGCTGGTGCAGTCGGTGTCAGTGGTGATCACGGTTTGTGACATGGGATGTTTTTTCGTTGATGTCGCCGAACCTGCTGACAGTTCGGTGTTTGTTTTCGAGGCTGGTCCAGACTCTCCACGAGTTTGGCTGCGTCTATCGGGGTCAGGCCTGTACTGGCTCCTCAAGCAGTCCGACACCGTTCAGCATGTCCTGCCCGTGAATGTCCAGGCGTGGACGTGTTGATTCTTCAAAGTATTCTGCCACCGTATGCGGCACGTGGGTGCGGTCCGAGCCACGCAGGTAGTCGTGGATCGTCGTTCCGGCACACTGGCTGTCCAGATTTCGGGCACCTGTGTCGGTTTCAAGTTCGTTGAGATGGACCGTGCGGAAATCGATGCTGATTCGTGTGCGGTTCGTCGTGTTCGGGACCGTGCCGTGCAGATGTGCGGCGGAAAAAATCATCAAACCGGATTGCTCCGGTACTAAACGCAGATCCGGTTCGAGGCGAAGTTCCTCTAGTGCTTCTGATTGCTTTCTGTTGTCTTTCGTTCCCTGCTGTGAGGCGAGCTTGCGACCGGTTTCATTCCACAATCGGTAGTGCCAGGTATTTGACGAATTCTTTACCGGCTGGTCCCAGTAGTTGGGATAGAAGGCCATGCCATTGTCAGCCTCAATTTCATAAACCGGCAGCCACCAGTTCAACTGACACATTGGCGGCGAGTACCAGATGTCCCGATGAGGTTTGAATGCGTATGCCAGCCCCGAATTCAGATAGTCCTGAGCGGTGGCTGTTCGCAGTCGCGGTACATCAAAGTAGGTCCGGTCCAGGTCGCAGCCGAAGTCGGCCAGCAGCTGAGGAATGATCTCCTTGCAACGTGGGTGGTGGATGAACTTCGGCTTCAGATCCTTCAGGATCTCGTTGTACTCTTCCACCGCAAGGTGATGCTGAGCCTCCACCGGGTGATACGGGGCGAAGGCGTTCTCACACATTTCGCGAGCCAGTTCGCACAGCTGACGGGTTCCTTCGGACTGTGCGTACAGATACAGATCGCCGCTGTACAGCTTCTGCCGACGTTCATCGTCGCTAATGTCCTGATTGAAATAGACGGCACTCATTGTTGTATCTCCTCAGGGAATCATGTGAATTTCACGTGTCGGACTGCATAAGGCATCGGAGTGGCTCTCTGATTGTCCGGGGCCACACACGTGTGCAAGGAAACCGTGTTCTTCCAGCAGGATTGACGCTTCCGTCAACACCTTGATCGGCACGCCAGATCGGTGGGCGATGTCAGCCAGCGAACTGTGGCCATCGCTGAGATTAAGAACCCAGAGAATGGCCTGCTGTATTTCCTGAGCATCCGGCCGTGAACCGAACGCGTGGTACAGCCTGTGCTTACCAAGTCGCGGTTCGCATTTCGGATTCACGTTCAGATACGTGGCCGAATAATTCTGTTCCAGGCGATCGATGATCTGCGTGATTGTCGTAAACGATTGCTGCAGCGCGGCCGGACGAACAAGATTCAGGTCGTCGGCAGATGTATGATATTGCGGATATTTGCCGTTCGGCGTGCGCATCAGACAGCCCATCGGCAGATCAAAACCGGGCGAACAGAACTGGCGTTGGTCGTATCCGAAAGGTTCGAATCTGTGCACAGCGAAGTCGTCACATGATTCGCCTAACACTTCAACGACCGTTCGGTCGATCTCAGCGGTGTCTCGGCGGCTGCGACGATAATTCAGGTGGCCGGAGTCTCCCAGACAGCTGAGGACAAGACCGTGACGAATTTTCTTCACGTTGTCTTCGTTCAGGCTCAGCCATGTGATGGCTCCGATGGTGGCAGGAGCAAACAGCAGCCGATATGAATATTGACGCTCCTGCGTGGCCAGCCATTGACCCAGGAATGCAGCGATCGCCATGCCAGTCAAACCGTCGTTGGCGAGCGATGGATGGCAGGTGTGCGTGGATAACAGAATCTCTGCATTGCTGGCACCAGGAATCAGCAATTCGCCATAGGTCAGCGAGCCGTCGACACGCGACGCATCGATACAGACTTCGTATTGGCGTTCTCCGATGCGTTCGAGCTGGTCAAATTTACGCTGACTCAGGCAGAAGCCCCAGTTGTTGCCGAAGAAGGATGTGCGATAAGGAATCAGGTCCGGTTGATCCGGAAGCGTTGTCAGATGCGGCTTCAGCTCGCTCCATGGCAACGTTGTACGAACAGGATCACTTCCATTGACGACATGCAGATTGGAATCGGAAAAATTAACAACGTGATTGCCGTCCTCGTCCGCGATCCACGCGTCAGAAATATTCCATTCCTGAGGAACTTCCCAGTCAAAGACGTTGACTCCTGACGGGACTTCACGGATATCCAACGGAATAAATTCGCGCAGCAGCTGCAGCGACTGTCGCACTCCGTGCCCCGTCTGACTTCGGCAAATGGGGAACAGCCTCGATACCAGGTCGTGTATCTGATCGCCAGTTGCGTCCGAATTGTCCGCGTAGTTGTTCATGTGTCTGTCAGTTGAACTTTCGGTAAACCGACTTCGACGGGCGTCCCACCAGGTAGTTGTCGACGCCTTCATCCAGAGCCTCACGGTACACTTTCAAAGCGTCGTCGATCCCGGCAATCGTGCGATCGACATCTTCGTCGGTGTGTGAGTAACTGATAATCAGCGACGTCATCAACAGGCCGCGTTTAATCGTTTCCTGCAGGAACAGTGTTCGGTACTCCTGTGACGCGTGGCCCTGGGTATCACGACAGACAAAGACCAGCGCACATGGTTTCCCGATGATCTGTACGTTGTCCTGCAGTCCGCGGTCGGCGATGACCCTGTCCAGCCCCGTCTTCAGTCGTTCGCCCTGTCGCCAGATCGTTTCGATCACAGGTTCCTGGATGTACGTCTTCATGGTCTCGATACCGGCTGCCAGCGAATGGACTTCTGCACCATGCGTGGTCGACAGCAGGAAGACGCGTTCTTTGTCGTGATGCAGTCCACCCAGTTCCATCAGTTCTCGCTTGCCAGCCAAAGCGGAAATCGCGAACCCATTCCCAAACGCCTTGCCGAAGACTGACAGGTCCGGAACGATGTTGTAATACTTCTGTGCGCCTCCGTTGTGCCAGCGGAAGCCAGTAATCGTTTCATCCAGAATGAAGACCGTCCCGTTCCGGCGACACAGTTCCTGAACTTCATGCAGGAAATTGTCTTTGGGGTCTTCGTACTTGGCAGGCTCAAGAATCAGTGCGGCGATTTTGCCGTTGTTCTGATCGAACAGCGTCTTCACGCTTTCCAGATCGTTGTAACGAAACGTCAGTGACAGGTCCTGAATTGCCCTGGGAATCCCGGCATCCATGACTGTCGTTCCGATAAACCAATCGGCCGTTGAAAAGAACGGATGGTCCACACACAGAGCAACGTGGTCTCGTCCGGTATGAGCTCTGGCAAGTTTGACCGCTCCGGTTGTTGCGCCTGATCCGTCTTTACAGAACTTGACCATGTCTGCGCCATCGATCAGGCTCAGAAACAGTTCTGCACATTCGACTTCGATCGGTGCCGGACGACTGAAGTTGCAGCCATAGTCCAGCGCTTTGCGGGTTGCTTCCACGACACGTGGAAATCCGTGTCCCAGCGTGACCGCGCGGCAACCCATGCCGTACTCGATATATTCGTTACCGTCGGAATCCCAGACATGACAGCCCTGACCTCGCACAATGAATCGTGGTGCGTTGAGGGGCCACTGGTCGTCGCCTTTGGCGTATGTGTGGCATCCACCGGGAATCAGGGTGTGGGCCCGTTCCTGCAGTTTCAGGGCTGCAGGAGACTGTTCAGGGGCGTGTTGTTCGGTCGTGCTGATGGACATGAATCGCCGTTCGCGGTGACATTTGTTGCCCCAACGGCTCAGATGCTGCTTTGTTGGGGAAAATGATCTCTTCCGGGAACATAGGTCGCCGTTGCACGTTGTCAATTTTCATCATGACATGTTGGACGGGATAGCCCGCACAGACAACGCGCCGTTACGGCTTCCGGGCAACAACACAGGCCGTCTGAACATCGGGCCTCGACATGTCTTACGAGATGGTGTCCTGAGCTTTCGCAGGCACGGAGCTACCGACTGTAGCTGCTCGCGCACCCCGATCAGTCCTTGCGGACATCGCGGACTCATATTCTGTGATCTGACTGAGGCACAGATTCTGAGCCTCGTTCGGATCAGCGAGGTACTCGCGATACCACCGCGCTGTCCGCGACAACGTCTGCTCCGTGGACCAGCACGGGTGCCAGTTAAGTTCCCGCATCGCTTTGTCGATTGTCAGGTACAACATGGCTGCTTCGTGTGGCTGATTCTTGTCAGCCACGTCGACCCACGTTCCTGATCCCCATTCCCGCAGAAATGCTTCGACGACGTCCTGAACCGGCAACTCACTGCCGGGCGTCGGGCCAATGTTCCAGCCGCTGCAGAATTTTGGTTGGTCAGATTCCAGCATCCTTGCGGCCAGCGTCAGATAGCCGCTAAGACACTGCAGGACATGCTGCCATGGTCGAGTGGCTGCCGGGTTGCGAATCTGAACGGGTTCTCCGTCCATTAACGCCTTGAAAACATCCACGATCAAAGCATCTTTGGTCCAGTCGCCTCCACCAATTACGTTTCCAGCTCGTGCGCTGGCCAGTTTGACACCATGGTCACGGACAGCCTCCGGTGGGAAGAACGAATGCAGATAGGAACGAATCAGCAATTCCGCAGCACCTTTGCTTGCGCCGTACGGTTCGCGTTCGCCCATGGCGTCTGTTTCACGGTAGCCTGCCGTGCCACCATGGTTTTCGTAGCATTTGTCTGTCGTGACGCAGACAACGGAAACCGGTTTCTGCAGTCGACGAACGGCTTCCAGGACGCTGGCTGTGCCCATCACGTTGACGTCAAAAGTCTCTTTCGGAATTCTGTAACCCTCTCGGACGACTGTTTGAGCGGCCAGGTGCAGCACCAGGTCCGGTTTGGCGGCTTTCATGGCTGCCGTCAGTGTGTCCTCATCGCGGATATCGGCGACATGATGCTGGTCTAACACGTCAGCGACACCTGCCAGATCGAAGAGATTCGGATCCGTCGGCGGGTCCAGAGCATAGCCCGTAACTTCTGCGCCAAGCTGTTTCAGCCACAGACAAAGCCATGCACCTTTGAAGCCCGTGTGACCGGTGACAAAGACGGAACGTCCCTTGAATGTTTGATTGGTGTGAAAGTTCATAGCTAAATGTCTAATTCGTTTGGGTACTCGGTTTCAAACAGCGGATCACATTCTGTCTCGTCAGGCAATCAGGAAGTCACAGTCGAGGCCAAGATCTTCAACCTGCTGCCGGATTTCGTCCTGGTACAATGCATTCATCAAGATGATGGTCTCAGGCTTGAATTCGGCCAGGAATTTCGGAGAGACGATTTCCTGAGCGGAACCTGGAATGAACGTCCCTCGCTTGTCAGGATTGATGTCCACGACGTACGGAATGGCATCACTCGTGGGCAGCTGGTTTAGAAAACTGATACCTTTCCCACCGGCACCCCAGACGACGACGCGCCGCCCTGACGCTTGATATTCCTGCAGTCGCTGTGTCCAGAGTTCCATTTGCTGCTGATGATGACTGGCGAACTCAACAACTTCGTGTGGAATTTCCATCGTCGAGTGCCCCGTGTTTTGCGGGCGTGGTTCTCCCGGCACTGCATCGACGAAGGCGTATTGGCCACCTTCATAACATTCACCGGATTCCGAGACGACAAATCCGGCCTGTTCGAAGGCATTACTGAGTGACTGGCGACTGAACCAGTTGACCTGTTCGTAATTGATGCTCCACGTTTCCTGGCTGCTGATTGCCTGAAATGCGTTGAACACTTCAAAGTAGATGCCGGGACTCAGGTCGCCGATCTGCTCCCGCAGATTCTTCAGAAAGCTCACGGGTTGCGGAATGTTCTCAAACACCGACAGGCAGCAGATGAAGTCGGCGTCGATGCTGTACTTTGGGCCGAAGTAGTCGCGAACGAGCTCCACGCTTCCGCTGCCGATTTTCTCAAGGCCTTCCGTTGCCACGGTCGGGTCGTAACCAACACAGTTGTTGTCGCCAAGTTCAGCCAGCATGCGCAGGAAGTAGGCGCCTCCGCAACCGATTTCCAGGATGCGTTTGTTCTGCAGTTCGAACCGCTTCATCAGCCGTGTTGTCACTCCGTTCATGAACTTGACGAAGGTTGGCGAATGATGCAGGGCGACTTCGTAGTCGGGGCGATAATACAGCTTGCCGGGATCAAAAACCCGGTTGTGGAGGAATCCACACTCACGACAGAACGATAGAACGACATCACCGGTTGGCAGAGATCTGGCTTCTTCCGGAGTATTGCCGCAGATGCCAACGTGAATCGGTATTCCGGTTGCTTCAAACGCATCAATACAGCCGCCCGATTTGCAGACGGGACACGGGAAATCATTTACCGGGAGTACTGATGAGGCAACAGGCGAGGCTGTTTCGGTGGATGGCATGTTTCTGTTCGTGGTGTTAGGTGTTGAAAATCGATCGTGCCAAACCGCCGCTAGCGACGAGGCGTTCCTGTTTGACCGGTGCCCGCAGCATTGGTTTAGACAGACAGCGATGTGATTTGAACATTTATTCAGGTGAGCGCAGCTGAAACTTCAGGCTGCCCCATTGGTTTTCTATGTAACACAGCAAGGCGTAGACAAAGACAACAATACCCAGCATTTCACAGGTCTCTTCGACAGTTTGGGCAGCGATGTGTGACGGCGATCCCAGGCCTGCTTCTCCATCTCCGTGTGATTCGACAAGAATGCCGGCAATCATTTCCATTCCCAAGGCCCCGCCGACGAACAACACTGCCGCGATAATGAACAGCTTGCGAGTGCGTGCGTCCAGACGGAAAAGAAATCCCAGGTAGCAGAAACCGACGACAGCGACCGTAATCATTCCAGGGATGACCCATGAAAAGAGAAACACGCCGTGGAGGTCAAACGAATCCCGAAGCGAATTCACGAACAGCTCATGCAGCATCACCATTTCATCAAGTGACATGCCGGCAAACAGGATGGCCAGTATTCCCCAGTGCCAGACGTGTCGTCCGCCCCGCTGCTTTTCACCGATCGAAATCAGAGCCAGCAGCCCGGCTGCGGCCAGCAGGGCGAATGACGAATAGAACGCCGGAACACTGGGCTCGAATCCAAGATCGATGCGGTTCAGCAGCCTTGACAATTTGTGCTCGCGGCCGCCAAAGACTCGAAAGATCAGGAAATCAGCGATGGTGCCAACGGTTGCCAATACGGCCACGACACAGAACAGAAGCTTCGCTACGGCGCGCGGCGAGATCAGCAGATCGATATGTTGATTGGGCTGTTGATTGGGCTGCTGATTGGGCTCAGACGTCGAAACCAGGTCCGTATCCACCAATTCACCTTCAGCGAAGTCCAGGACTGGAGTGTGCACTGACATCTGTAATTCCATGGGTGGAGCAGGCTTACCGAGCATTCGGTGTCCCGTTGATGACGAAAAAACAGCACCGGAAACAGCACTGCGCGGCTCTATGCTTTGTGAGGAACATGACTTCGAAACCTTCAGGGTGACCTGCACCACGTTGCTGAAATCCAACGACGATTCCAGTCAAATCGCTGATGTCGTATTCACCGGTTGTGGCGCCGTCTGCGAGATCTCATGCTGTGTGCGTTTCTCGGCACCCACTCCAACGCGAAGCACCATCTGTCCGAGCACCCTTTTCCACTTCCGAAACTGGCACACATAGCGAAACAACGTCGTGAAACACTTTGTCTTCTGCGCGACGGAAACCGGTGCCCGACATATCGCGCCAAAGTGTCCGGCCAGCAGGTTCCACCGTGTTGATGTGAATCGGCGGCGGCGCTGTGTTCCCAGGACGAATCCCTGTTGTGCGGACGCTGTTCGGAGTGAGGCTGATGCTTCTGCGTGGATACGTTCCAGAAACAGAACTTCCGGGATTTCTGCATATCTGCCCAGCA